>JACIXH010000118.1 GCA_014360565.1 Nocardia sp. | reverse complement strand
TGTGTGCTGCCGGCGGCGGGGTGGTCGGGGTTCTGGATCTGGCTGGGCTGGTCGTGGGGGGGGGCGTGGTTCGGGGGGGGGGGGGTGGGGGGGGCGGGGAACAGGGCCACTACGGCGGCTACCGGGCGTTGCGCCGCGGCGATCACGGCGGCACCCGCTCCCATGCCGTGGCCTGCCAGGGCGAGCCGGTCGGGGTGGACGCTGATGGTGCCGTCGCCGAGCCGGACCTTGCTGACGATGTCGAGCGTGGTGAGCAAGTCGGTGCCGAGGTCCAGATGTGACGGGATCGGGCCGCGTTCGGTGTCGGGCGCGGCGACCACGAAACCCCACGACGCGAGGTGTTCGAGCAGGCTTTTGTAGTTCTCGGCGCTGGTCAGCCAGCCGTGCGCGAAGGCGACAGCGGGCAGGTCGAGCCCGGACTCGGGGGTGTACACCACACCCGGCTGACCCGCGATCCCGAGGTTTCCGCGCAACACCCGATGGGGGCCGCGAACGGACAGGGCGCTCAGGAGGGATTTCACAGTGGCCGACACGGCCAGAAGACTATCCGATCAGTAGGGTGGGGGACCATGTGCGGAATCGTGGGGTACGTCGGATACCGGGATGCGCTCGGCGTTGTCGTCGACGCGCTGCGGCGCATGGAGTATCGCGGATACGACTCGGCGGGGGTCGCGATCCTCGACGGAAACGGCGCTCTCGCGGTCGAACGCAAGGCAGGCCGGCTGGCCAACCTGGAAGCCGAACTGGGCGAGTCGGGGGCCGAGCGGTTCGCCGGGTCGACCGGGATGGGCCATACCCGTTGGGCCACCCACGGGGCGCCGACCGACCGCAACGCACACCCGCATCGCGATATCGCAGGCAAGCTCGCCGTGGTTCACAACGGCATCATCGAGAACTTCGCGCCGCTGCGCCGCGAGCTCGAGGACGCGGGTGTGGAGCTGCTCAGCGACACCGATACCGAGGTCGCGGTGCATCTGGTTTCCCGCGCCTACGCGGAAGGGCCGACGGCGGGCAATTTCACCGCGAGCGCGCTGGCCGTGGTGCAGCGCCTCGAGGGTGCGTTCACGCTGGTGTTCACCCATGCCGATCATCCCGACACGATCGTCGCGGCTCGGCGCTCGACGCCGCTGGTCGTCGGAGTCGGCAAGGGCGAGATGTTCATCGCCTCCGACGTCACCGCGTTCATCGAGCACACCCGCGAGGCGGTGGAGCTCGGTCAGGACCAAGCGGTGGTGATCACCAAGGACGGATACACCGTCACCGATTTCACGGGTGCGACCGAGGGTGTGGTCAGCCGGCCGTTCACCATCGACTGGGATCTCGCCGCCGCCGAGAAGGGCGGCCACGACTACTTCATGCTCAAGGAGATCGAGGAGCAGCCGACCGCTGTCGCCGACACCCTGATGGGGCATTTCGTCATCGACGAGAACGGCGGCCGGATCGTCCTCGACGAACAGCGCCTCGCCGATCAGGAGCTGCGCGAATTCGACAAGGTGTTCGTCGTCGCGTGTGGCAGTTCGTATCACGCGGGGCTGCTGGCCAAGTACGCGATCGAGCACTGGACCCGGGTGCCGGTGGAAGTGGAGCTCGCCAGCGAATTCCGTTACCGCGACCCGGTTCTCGACCGGTCGACGCTGGTCGTGGCGATCTCGCAGTCCGGCGAAACCGCGGACACCTTGGAAGCGGTGCGGCACGCCAAGGAGCAGAAGGCACGCGTGCTCGCCATCTGCAACACCAACGGCGCGCAGATTCCGCGCGAATCCGACGCGGTGATCTACACCCGGACCGGGCCCGAGATCGGTGTCGCGTCGACCAAGGCGTTCCTGGCGCAGGTGGCCGCCAACTACCTGGTCGGTCTGGCGCTGGCCCAGGCACGCGGGACCAAGTACCCCGACGAGGTCGCTCGCGAGTTCGCCGAGCTCGAGTCGATGCCGAAGCTGATCGCCCGCGTGCTCGAGACCGCGCCCCAGGTGCGCGCGATCGCGCGCGAGCTGGCGCACGTGCCGACGGTCCTGTTCCTCGGACGCCACGTGGGCTACCCGGTGGCACTCGAGGGTGCGCTCAAGCTCAAAGAACTGGCCTACATGCATGCCGAGGGGTTCGCCGCGGGCGAGCTCAAGCACGGACCGATCGCACTGATCGAAGAGGGTCTGCCGGTGATCGTGGTGATGCCGTCGCCGAAGGGGCGCGCGGTGCTGCACTCCAAGCTGCTCAGCAATATTCGTGAGATCCAGGCGCGCGGGGCCCGCACGATCGTGATCGCCGAAGAGGGCGACGACACGGTGCGCCCGTTCGCCGACGACCTGATCGAGATCCCGGTGGCGCCGACGCTGTACCAGCCGTTGCTGTCCACGGTGCCGCTGCAGATCTTCGCCGCCGAAGTGGCGCAGACGCTGGGATACGACGTCGACAAGCCGCGCAACCTGGCCAAGTCGGTCACCGTCGAATAAGGCCCGGTGCCGGCCTCGATACGAGGCCGGCGGGGTTCACTCGACGGTGATGGTGCCGCGCATGTCCGGGTGCAGGGTGCACATGTAGCGGTAGACGCCGGCTTGGGTGAAGGTGTAAGACCATTCGCCCTTGTCGATGATGGGGCTGTTGAGGGCCATCGCCTTGTCGCCGATGCCCTGCACGTTGTGCGGGACCTTGTCGGAGAACTTCCAGGTGACCGTTTCGCCGACCTTGATGGTGGCGTCGGCGGGGGCGTACTTCATGCTGTCGACCTCGACCGTGAGATTGGTCGGGGCGTGCTGTTGCGGGGTGGATGAGGTGGTGACCGGCCGGGGTTTGCGGGTTGTGGTGGTGGCGGCGTTTCCCGAGTCGCCGGAACAACCGGCGGAGAACAGGGCGGCGGCCACGACCAGTCCGGCGACAAACCGGGCGGATGCGGCGCGGTGACGAACCATCGACATGGGTGTGGAGCGTAGTCTGCGAGCGATTCCGGGCCGGTCGGCGGCCCGTTCTGGTGGCTGGGAGGCGACTGTGCCGGATAGGCGTGGCTACTACACCGTCGACGAGATTCGGGCAGCGGAAGCGGAGCTGTTCACGCGGGTACCGGTGGGAATGCCGATGCGACGGGCAGCTTTCGGGCTGGCCGGGGTGGTTGTCGGCGAATTGCGTTCGCGGACCGGGGCAGTGGCCGGGCGGACTGTCGGGATGCTGGTCGGGTCGGGGGACAACGGTGGGGACGCGTTGTGGGCCGGGGCCTTTCTGCGGCGTCGGGGGGTTCGGGTATCGGCGGTCTTGCTGAATCCTGAGCGGGCGCACAGCGCGGGGCTTGCTGCCCTGCGGGCGGCCGGGGGGCGCGTGGTCGATCGGCTCGAATCGGTCGATCTGGTGATCGACGGGATCGTGGGGATCTCCGGGCGCGGGTCTTTGCGGCCGGGCGCCGCCGAAATGGTTGCCGCCGTTGATGCTCCGATCGTCGCCGCTGATCTTCCCAGCGGGGTCGATCCGGACACCGGGGCAGTGGACGGGCCCGCGGTGACAGCGGATGTGACCGTGGCGTTCGGCGCCTACAAGCCGGTGCACGCGTTGGCTGTGCCGCGCTGTGGACGAATTGTGCTGGTACCGATCGGCTTACGGCTGGGTGCGGCGGGATTGGCACAGCTGGAACCCGCGGCGGTGGGGGCCGGGTGGCCGGTGCCCGGGCCCGCCGACGACAAATACAGTCAGGGCGTGACCGGGGTGTGTGCGGGCAGCGCGAAGTACCCGGGGGCGGGGGTCTTGTGCGTGGGCGGGGCAGTGGTGGCCACCTCGGGGATGGTTCGGTATGCGGGATCGGATACCGCGGTGTCGGAGAGATATCCGGAAGTTGTTGCCAGCCCGTCTATCTCGGAGACCGGACGCGTGCAGGCGTGGGTGTTCGGGCCGGGGGGCGGGACCGATGCGGCGGCTCGGGATCGGTTGGCCGAGGTGCTGGCTACCGATCTGCCGGTGCTCGTCGATGCCGATGGGCTGACGATTCTCGCCGAGGAGCCAGGGTTGGTTCGGGGGCGCGGCGCTCCTACGGTGCTCACGCCGCACGCCGGGGAATTCGCTCGGTTGACCGGCGCTGCGGTGGGTGATGACCGGGTGCGGGCGGCACGGGGGCTGGCTGAGCAGTGGGGTGTGACTGTGCTGCTCAAGGGGCGGGCCACGATCATCGCTTCGCCGGGAGAAGCCACGCTGGTCAATGACGCCGGTGGAGACTGGGCTGCTACGCCGGGGTCGGGGGATGTGTTGTCGGGGATTATCGGGGCGCTGCTCGCTGCCGGGCGTGCGCCGGGGTGGGCTGCCGCGGCGGGGGCGCGGGTGCACGCACTGGCGGCGAATTCAGCTGCTCATGAGGGGCGGAATGTGGGGGCGCCGGTGTCCGCGACGCCTTTGCTCGCCCAGGTGCGAGAAGCGGTGCGGGTGTTGCGGGAGGTCGGTGAGACCGGGACGGGGTAGGGCTTCGCGGGTGCCGGTGCGTCAGGGTTGTGAACGCTGGTGGTGTGGTGCGGGGTGTCGCGCCCCAGGTACGGGGGATTGTGCGGGTCCTGGCACGATCAGGGGTGTGAATGCGCAAGTGGAGACGGTCGTCGACTTGGATGCCATCGCTCATAACGTGCGGGTTTTGCGGGAGTACGCGCAGGGCGCCGCAGTGATGGTGGTGGTCAAGGCCGACGGGTACAACCATGGGGCAGTCGAGGTGGCTCGGGCCGCGTTGGCAGCAGGGGCGCGGGAGCTGGGGGTGACCACGGTCGCCGAAGGGCTCGCCTTGCGCGCGGCGGGAATCACGGCGCCGGTGCTCTGCTGGCTGAATACCGTTGACGCTGATTACGCGGGTGCGGTCGCGGGAGATCTCGAGATCGGGGTGTCGTCGCCGGCCCAGTTGCGGGCGGTGGAACGGGCCGCGGTGGCCGTGGGCAGGACCGCGACGGTGTCGTTGAAGGTTGATACCGGGCTCAATCGCAACGGGGTGTCGGCGACGGAGTATCCGCAAGTGCTGGCCGCTTTACGGGGTCTCGTCGACGGGCAGGTACTGCGGTTGCGGGCGATCTTCTCCCACCTCGCGCATGCCGACGAGCCGGGACATCCGATGGTGGATCGGCAGCGCGAACGATTCATCGAGGCGATCGCGTCGGCCAAGGAACACGGGCTCGAACCAGAGCTGGTGCATCTGGCGAATTCGGCGGCCACATTGACCAGGCCCGATCTGCATTTCGACATGGTTCGCCCCGGTATCTCGGTGTACGGGCACTCGCCCGTCCCGGAGCTCGGGCAGTTCGGGTTGAAGCCCGCGATGACGTTTCAGGCGCAGGTCACACTGGTGAAACAGGTGGCCGCGGGGGAGGGAGTGTCGTACGGGCACCGGTGGGTCGCGCCGCGCGACACGACGGTCGCACTGGTGCCCGCGGGCTACGCCGACGGTGTATTCCGGTCGCTCAGTGGGCGTTTCGAGGTGTGGTTGGGCGGCGCCCGACACCGTAGTGTCGGCCGGGTGTGCATGGACCAGTTCATGGTTGACCTCGGCGACAACGCGGGCGGCGTGCGGGCAGGCGACAACGCGGTCCTGTTCGGCGGCGGCGCGGGCCACCCCGACGCCCTCGATTGGGCACGGGCGCTCGACACCATCGACTACGAGGTCGTCTGCGCGCCGCGCGGTCGCGTGGTTCGCCGCTACGTAGGCGAGGGTCGATGACCCGGCGCACCGTGATCCGCCGCGGCGGCATGGCGACCGCCGGACTGCTCGCGGGGCTCGCCATCGCCCACACGTTGCGCCAGATCGGTGCCCGCGTGATGTGGCCTGCCGAACGCGACGAATATCGCGACGAGAACTTCGCCCTGATCGACTCCGACGAGCCGGGCGTGGTCATCGCCGACGACGGGGTGCCGCTGGCCACCCGCACCGTCGGCGACGACTCCGCCGAGTTCACGGTCGTTTTCGTGCACGGATTCTGCAACAGCATGGAGTCGTTCCACTTCCAGCGCCGCGATCTGGCGCGGCAGTGGGGCGCGCGGGTCCGCATGGTGTTCTTCGATCTGCGCGGCCACGGGCGTTCCGGTGCGCCGAGCACCGACAGTTGCACGGTCGCCCAGCTCGGCCGCGACCTCGCGGGGGTGATCCGCGAGTGCGCGCCGACGGGGCCGGTGGTGCTGGTGGGCCATTCGCTCGGCGGGATGGCGGTGCTCGCGGCGGCCGCGCAGTTCCCCGAACTGTTCGCGACGCGGGTACGCGCGGTCGCGCTGCTGAGCACCGCGGCCGCGGAGGTGACCGCGACCGGGATCTCACAACTGGTTCGCCATCCCGCGGTCGAGGGATTCCGGCTGGCGGTTCGGACGGCGCCGGTGCTGGTGCAGTTCAGCCGCAGCGCGAGCAAGCACGTGGTGACGCCGCTGCTGCATGTCAGCTCGTTCCACGGTCCGGTGAGTCCCACGCTGTCGCGGTTCACCACCATGATGATCGATCGCACACCGGTGGGCACCATCGAGAAATTCCTGAAAGCGATTGAACTGCACGATGAATCGGCCGCCTTGCCCGTGCTGGGTGAGATGCCGGTGCTGATTCTCGGTGGCGCGCACGACATGGTGATCCCGTTCGCCAACTCCCGCGAACTGGCCGCGGCACTGCCGAGCAGCGAGCTGGTTCGGGTGCGTGAGGCGGCACACATGCCGCACCTGCAGTTCCCGGAGGTGAGCCTGACCGCACTCGACCGGCTGCTGGCGCGGCTGGGGATCAGCGCACGCGGCGAGGAGGCCGTCGGTGGCTGAACAGCGCGTGCTCGCCACCGTCGAGGACACCGAAGCGTTCGGCCGCGAGCTGGCGGCCACCCTGCGACCGGGCGACCTGGTCGTCCTCGACGGCCCGCTCGGCGCCGGGAAAACCGCGTTGACCAGGGGGATCGCGGCCGGTCTCGGCGTTGTCGGCCGGGTCAGCTCGCCCACGTTCATCATCGCGCGAGCGCACAAGGCAGGCGTGCGGCCCGACGGCAGGCCGGGGGTGGCGATGGTGCATGTCGACGCCTATCGGCTCGCCGGCGACCTCGACGAACTGGACTCCCTCGACCTCGACACCGACCTGCACCACGCGGTGGTCGTCGTGGAATGGGGCAAGGGGGTGGTCGAACACCTCGCCGACCGGCATCTGCGCGTGCAACTCGCCCGGGAGCCGGAAACCGATGTGCGCACTGCGATCTGGGAATGGATCGAATAACGCGCGATCGCCCGCCCACCGGTGCGCGCCGAGCGCCGAAACCACCCGGTATTGTTGAGACAATCATGCTCGTACTAGCAGTCGACACCGCGACACCCGCCGTTACAGCGGGATTGGTGCACCTGTCACCTGCCGTTGAACCCGGCACCCGGCCCGCCGTGGCAACGCTCGCTGCCCGCGTGAAGGTCGACGCCCGCGCGCACGCCGAGGTCCTCACCCCACAGATCCTGGAATGTCTGGCCGAAGCGGGGGTGAGCCGCGGCGAGCTCGACGCGGTCGTCGTCGGGCTCGGACCGGGCCCGTTCACGGGGCTACGCGTCGGGATGGCCACCGCGGCCGCCTTCGGTGACGCGCTCGGGTTACCCGTGTACGGGGTGTGCAGCCTCGACGCGATCGCCGCCGACACGATCGGTGAGCAGCGCGATCCCGGCGAATTACTGGTGGTCACCGATGCGCGCAGGCGTGAGGTGTACTGGGCCAAGTATCTGAACGGGGAGCGAGTGGCCGGTCCCGAGGTGAACAAGGCTGTCGACGTACCGGTCGGCGACGCCGCCGCGGCCGCCGGGTCGGCGGCCCACGTGGACTATTTCGACCTGCCGGTGCTGCCGAGCGAGACGCCCTCGCCCGCCGGGCTGGTCACCGTCGCCGCGCCCGCGCTGCTGGCCGGGGACGTGCCCGCGGCGCTGGTGCCGTTGTATCTGCGCAGACCCGATGCGGTGGAGAACAGCTTCCGCACACTCGACCGGACCGGGGCGTGAGTGTCGTGACCGAATACCTGATCGCTCCCATGACGCTGCCCGATATCGATCGCTGCGTCGAACTCGAGCACCTGCTGTTCCCCGAGGACGATCCGTGGCAGGCGGTGTCGTTCCGATCCGAGCTGGCAGGCGGGCACAACCGCTACATCACTGCCCGCGATGCCGACGGCGCGATGGTCGGCTACGCGGGCATCGCGCTGCTCGGTGACGACGCCCATCCCGAGGCCGAGGTGCACACGATCGGGGTGGATCCGCAATGCCATCGTGGCGGCATCGGCACGCTGCTGCTCGAAGCGCTGCTGGCCACGGCGGCCGAACGCGGCGGGCCGGTGTTTCTCGAGGTGCGCACCGACAACGCGCCCGCGATCGCGATGTACGCCAAGCACGGCTTCCACATCATCGGGCTGCGCAAGAACTACTACCACCCCAGCGGGGCCGACGCGTACACGATGCGACGCCCGGAACTGAGTGCCGCCGCCGATGAGTGGGCGGCCCGCGGCCGGCAGGACGAGGTGTTGTCGTGATCGTCGTCGGATTCCACCAGGCGGCAGGCGACCAGCGGAACGAGGCGTTGTCGTGATCGTCATGGGGATCGAGAGCTCGTGCGACGAAACGGGTGTCGGCGTCGTGCGCC
The DNA here is from genome assembly GCA_014360565.1 of Nocardia sp. GTDB lineage: Bacteria > Actinomycetota > Actinomycetes > Mycobacteriales > Mycobacteriaceae > Nocardia. The sequence goes on along the minus strand of JACIXH010000118.1, from coordinate 9,693 downwards.
GTCACAGCGACGGGTCGGTCGAACTGCTCGCCGATGAGGTCGCCTCCAGCGTCGACCAGCACGCGCGCTTCGGCGGCGTGGTGCCCGAGATCGCCTCGCGCGCGCATCTGGAAGCGATCGTGCCCGCGATGCGGCGTGCGCTGGCGACCGCGGGGATCAGCAAGCCCGACGCGCTCGCGGTCACCATCGGGCCGGGGCTGGCCGGTGCGCTGCTGGTGGGAGTTGCCGCCGCCAAGGCTTACGCGGCGGCGTGGGACGTGCCGTTCTACGCGCTCAACCACCTCGGCGGGCATGTGGCGGTCGATACGCTCGAGCACGGACCGATGCCGCCCGCGGTCGCGCTGCTGGTTTCCGGCGGGCATACGCATTTGTTGCAGGTCACGGAGCTGGGTGAGCCGATCATCGAACTCGGCAGCACAGTAGACGATGCGGCGGGGGAAGCGTTCGACAAGGTCGCGCGGTTGCTCGGGCTCGGCTATCCCGGTGGGCCGTACCTGGATGCGGCGGCCGCCGACGGTGATCCGCGCGCGATCGCCTTTCCGCGCGGCATGACCGGGCCCCGCGATGCGCGCTACGACTTCTCGTTCTCGGGTCTCAAGACCGCGGTGGCCCGATATGTGGAGGCGGCGCAGCGCCAGGGCATCACCACTGATCAGTTGCCGATTCCGGATATCGCCGCGTCTTTTCAGGAAGCCGTGGCGGACGTGCTGACCATGAAGGCCGTTCGGGCGGCGACGGACGTCGGGGTCGACACGATCGTGCTCGGCGGCGGCGCCACTGCCAACTCCCGCATTCGTTCGCTTGCCGAAGAGCGTTGCGCCGCGGCGGGTTTGACGTTGCGAGTACCGAAGCCGCGGTTGTGTACCGACAACGGAGTGATGATCGCGGCGCTGGGCGCGCATGTGATCGCGGCGGGAGCTCAGCCTGCTGCCTTGACGGTCGCCACGGATCCGGGGTTGCCGGTCTCGGTGAGCGCGCTACAGGGCTAGCGTCCGGGCCGCGTGCCCCCGGTGCCGTCCGGGAACCGGCTAACCGACTGGCTGTAGCGGGATTTCGCTTGTTGCGCCCGTGGACGGGACCGGGTCGCCCGCGGGCGGGACCGGCAGCGTGCTGCGCGCAGGGGCCTGGGTATTGGGGGTGGAGGGGCGTTGTGACCTGGGACCGCCCGAGGAGCCGCTGTCGAGGGGGCCCGCGGGTGATTCCGGGTAGGGGATTTCGGGAAGGTTCGGGTCGGGGCGCAGGGTGGGCGCGGTCGTCGAAGCCGGTGCCGAGGGGGCGGGGCTGTCGGCGGTCGTAGTCGGCGCGGTGGTGGGCTGACCGGTGGTGGCCGCGGGCGGCTCGGTGGCGGGCGGAGCGACCGTGGGGGCGGTGCTCTCGCGGCTCGACGGAGTCGGAGCGGGGACGGGCACCGCGGGTAAGGGAGATTGGCGCACGGTGCTGCTCGTGCCCGCGGGAGTGACATCGGGGGCGTCGGGGGTGACGGCCTGGATGCCGTAGCCGATCACCAGGCCGACCACGACCACGGCGCCCACCAGCGTGCCGACCACCTTGGCGAAGGTTCCGCTCGGTACGTCGGCGTGCGCGCCGCCTGCGAGCCCGGACGGGGCCTCTGCGTCGGCGACCAGCGCGGCGCCCTTGGCGATCACGGCTTCCGGGTCGGGCACGGTCAGCACGGGCACATCGAGACGGGCGTCGAGAGTGTCGATGACGCACGGGATATTGGCGCAACCGCCGATCACGGCGACCGCGTCGGGATACTTCGGCGCGCGGGTGAACACCGACGACGAGAACAGCGCGATATTGCGCAGCAGGCCGTCGATGAGCTCCTCGAAATCGGCGCGGGTGAGCTCCAGGCCTTGGCCTGCCACATGGTCGATGGTGACCACGGGCGCCAGCGACAGGTGTTCCTTGGCGGCCCGGCCGCGGTTGGTCAGCGTGGTGCGGTTGGGGCGGGTACCGCGACGGGCGTAGTGCAGGTCGACGAGGTGGTGGTAGATCAGCTCATCGATCGCGTTGCCGCTCAGCGTCGGTGTGCGCTCGGTGTGCAGGATCGCCTCGCCCGCGTGATCGGCCACGGTGACGGTGAGTCCGGTTGCGCCGAGGTCGATCACGGCGATGGTGGCGTAACGGTCGAACAAGCCGGTGTGGCGCAGGTAGGCGAGGGCGGCCGCGCCCTCGGTGACCAGACGCAGATCGCGGTGGCGGGTGGTGGCGGCCCGAATGGCCTGTGCCTGTTCCTTGTTGCGGTAGGCCACGGCGACACTGGTCGGGCGCGAACGGGACTCGGCGCGATGCTGGCCGCCGGAATACCGTCCGAGTGGTTCGCCGATCGTGCCCACCGACACCGGGAGCTGGGTCGTCACCGGCAGCTGCGTGGTCATCAACTCGATCGAGGACGACACGAGATCACCGAGGTCGGAATGTGCCTCATCGGAGGAGACGACCCGGTAGTCGAAATTCTGCTCGCCGGCGGCCCCCGTCGCGACCAGTGCTGAGCACACCACCTCGTTCCCGGCTGAGATGCCGAGGGATGTTCGCATGTTCACCTCCCTTCGAGCCGATGGTGCTCTACGAGCGGATGACGCTTTCCTGTGCTATGTCACAGCCTGTTATGCGAACGTTACAGATTGTGGCCTGCGATGTGAAGATCACTGGCGAGTGTGGGCGTGTCGAAAATGCGACATCGGCAGAACCCGACCTTGAGTGCTGGCACTCTCGCGTATAGAGTGCTAGTCGGCACTCGAGTAGCTGTACTTGTGCCAAGTCGACTTCTGGGCTTCGGCTCCGGCACCCGCGACGACGGGGCCTGTGCGCAGGGTCGCGAGCTGACCGAAACCGGTCCGGAACAACCAGTTCCGGACGACCGAATTTCCCCTGAAAGTGGAGGGCTCAACGTGGCGAGCGTGAACATCAAGCCGCTCGAGGACAAGATCCTCGTCCAGGCCAACGAGGCCGAGACGACGACGGCCTCCGGCCTGGTCATCCCGGACACGGCCAAGGAGAAGCCGCAGGAGGGCACCGTCATTGCCGTCGGCGCGGGTCGCGTCACCGATAAGGGTGACCGCATCCCGGTCGACGTCAAGGAAGGCGACGTCGTCATCTACAGCAAGTACGGCGGCACCGAGATCAAGTACCAGGGTGGGGAATACCTCATCCTCTCGGCGCGCGACATCCTGGCCGTCGTCACCAAGTAAGGCTGACGCCGCACCAGCGTTCCGCCCCGGCGTCTTCACAGGCCCGGGGCGGATTGCGTTCACACACGCGGCATGAGCTCTTGCGCAACCACGCAGGGGCCCAGGCAATGCCGCCATCAGACTCAGGAGCTGAATCCTCTTATGCCCAAGCAGATCGAGTTCGACGAAAAGGCTCGCCGGGCTCTGGAGCGCGGCGTCGACAAGCTGGCCGACGCGGTCAAGGTGACCCTCGGCCCCCGTGGCCGCCATGTCGTGCTGGCCAAGGCTTTCGGTGGCCCGACCGTCACCAACGACGGTGTCACCATCGCGCGTGAGATCGACCTCGAGGACCCCTTCGAGAACCTCGGCGCACAGCTCGTCAAGAGCGTCGCCACCAAGACCAACGATGTCGCGGGCGACGGCACCACCACCGCCACCGTGCTGGCCCAGGCCTTCGTGCGCGGCGGCCTGAAGAACGTTGCCGCAGGCGCCAACCCGATCACCCTCGGCCAGGGCATCGCCGCTGCCGCCGAGAAGGTGTCGGAGGTGCTGCTCGCGCTGGCCACTCCCGTCTCCGGCGAGAAGGCCATCGCCCAGGTCGCCACGGTCTCCTCCCGTGACGCCGAAATCGGCGACATGGTCGGCAAGGCCCTCACCACGGTCGGCAAGGACGGCGTCGTGACCGTCGAGGAATCCTCGACCACGAACACCGAGCTCGTCATCACCGAGGGCGTGCAGTTCGACAAGGGCTACCTCTCGCCCTACTTCCAGACCGATCCCGAGACCCAGCAGGCCGTGCTCGAGGACACCTACGTCCTGCTGCACCGCGACAAGATCAGCTCGCTGCCCGATCTGCTGCCGCTGCTGGAGAAGATCGCCGAGTCCGGCAAGTCCGTGCTGATCGTGGCCGAGGACGTCGACGGCGAAGCGCTGTCGACCCTGGTGGTCAACTCGATCCGCAAGACCATCAAGGCCGTCGCGGTCAAGGCTCCGTTCTTCGGTGACCGTCGCAAGGCGTTCCTCGACGACCTGGCCGTCGTCACCGGTGGCACCGTGATCAACCCTGATCTCGGCGTCACCCTGCGCGAGGCCACCATCGAGCAGCTGGGTCAGGCGCGTCGCGTCGTCGTCACCAAGGACGAGACCGTGCTGATCGACGGTGCGGGCAGCGATGACGACGTCAAGGCGCGCAGCGCGCAGCTGCGTCGCGAGATCGAGGCCTCGGACTCCGACTGGGATCGCGAGAAGCTCGAAGAGCGCCTGGCGAAGCTGGCCGGTGGCGTCGCGGTGATCAAGGTCGGCGCTGCCACCGAGACCGCGCTCAAGGAGCGCAAGTACCGCGTCGACGACGCGGTCGCCGCTGCCAAGGCCGCGGTCGAGGAGGGCATCGTCCCCGGCGGTGGTTCGGCGCTCGTGATCGCCGCTGCCGCGCTGGTCGAGCTGCGTGACTCGTTCACCGGCGACAAGGCCGTCGGTGTCGAGGTGGTTCGCAAGGGCCTCGAGGCGCCGCTGTACTGGATCGCCAGCAACGCCGGTCTCGACGGTGCCGTCGTGGTCGCGAAGGTCTCCGAGGGCAAGGACGGCTTCAACGCCGCCACCCTGACCTACGGCGACCTGCTCGCCGACGGTGTCGTGGACCCGGTCAAGGTGACCCGCTCCGCCGTGGTGAACGCCGCCTCGGTCGCGCGGATGATCCTGACCACCGAGAGCGCGATCGTCGAGAAGCCCGCCGAGGCCGACGACGATCACGGCCACGGTCACTCGCACTGACGCATAACGAAGGCCCCCGGATCGCTGACGCGGTCTGGGGGCCTTTCGTTGTCCGCTAGCTGGCTACCGGCGGATCTTCGGCATCGAGCGCGGCGAGCAAACGGACGCGCAGAGACGGAGGCGGCAGGGTGGGGGTTGCGGACGCGAGCAGGGCGAGGGTTTCGCGGGTATCGCGAAGCTCTCGCAGGAACTCGGTACACAGGGTGGGGTCTTCGGTATCGATGATGTTCTGGATCGCGTGATGGTCTTCGTCGTCGATCAATCCGAGCGCGACGGTGTGCGCGAGATCGATCTGGGCTTCGTTCATCTCACGTCACCCCCAAACTTTTCTTCAGTCGTGTCAATCCATCCCGAATTCGGGACTTAACGGTCGGTAACCCGATGCCGAGGTATTGCGCCACCTCCGCGTAGGTCCGCCCGCCGTAGTAGGCGAGCGAGATCGCCTCGCGTTGGGTCTCGGTGAGTGTCGAGAGCCCGCGCTGGACGGCCTGTTGTTCTAGTCTGCGTTCCACCTCCTCGGTGACCTCGTCGAATTCGTGGCCGAGCACCCGGATCCCGTACGCGACTTCGCGCTGGGTATGGGCTTGCTCGGCGCGAACCCGATCGACTGCGCGCCGGTGTGCGAGCGTCATCAGCCAGGTCATCGCCGACCCCTTGGCGGAGTCGAGACTCGTGGCCGTGCGCCAGACCTGGAGGTAGACCTCCTGGGTGGTCTCCTCCGCGTACCCGGGGTCATGGAGTACCCGCAGGACGAGGCCGAAAACGCGTGCAGACGTCCGGTCGTACAGTTCGGCAAAGGCCTGCTGGTCGGATAGACCGCATCGTTCCAGCAGTGCAGCTAGCTCGACTCCTTCGGCCGCGCGTGCGGTAACCGCAGAATCCACGCTCGGTGGAAAGGCTTCGCTTCGGAACCCATTCTGTGTCATCGGTCACGAATCTAGCCCGAAGCTATGGCCTCCCCGCGACCGGGGGTGCCTTTCATTCGGGTGCCAGCTGTTTGCTAGAGATTCGGCGCGCCACGGCCAGCGGATTGGAACGGATTTGCCAACCGGCCGGATGGGTCTCAGACAGCCATCCGCCGCCGGTTGCGGCGGGCGTGCATCTCGCGTTCGGTCTCGGACATGCCGCCCCAGATGCCATAGGGCTCGCTGACCTTGAGGGCGTGGGTGCGGCACTGCATGAGGACGGGGCAGGCCCGGCAGATCTCCTTGGCGCGCATCTCGCGCGCGGTGCGGGCCCGGCCGCGTTCGCCGTCGGGGTGGAAGAAGACCGCGGAGTCCTGTCCGCGGCACGAGCCACGCATCTGCCAATCCCAGACATCGGCGTTCGGTCCGGGGAGGTGGGTGGGCATGGGCATGTGAACTCCTTGTGGCGCGAGCTCGTCAGCGTTGTCGAGCGAGTGGTGCGGCAGGTCTTCGCGCCACCCGTTGTGGGGTGGCCGGCTCGACGGTGCCTGACGGTGCCGCTCGGAAGGTCGCTGCGATTTCGCGCAGCGCCGACCGTGGCGATGAGCTACGTTAGGTGCAGGCGGGAAATTCCGTCAATAGTTCGGCGCATGAGTTCAGTAAATCTGCAACGCTGAAATTTAACCTACTCACTATTTACATTTCACACCCGGTCCCTCCATACTGTTTGGTTGGCTATGGATCGGGTGTCTTCGTGCTCTCCGGGGCATCCCATGTTTTCCCAGGTCGGGCCGGTCGGGGCGGGGTTCGGCCGCATGGCGCTCGCCGTCGCCGGGTGTGCTGGATCACAACGGCCCTCGCGGCCGGGGCGGGTGGAGATGTCGAAAACGGTGCGCGAAGGTTAATTGCGCGAAACGCATGTGAATTCGAGACTTTCCGGTAGTGGCATCGCGGGGCGGAGATTTACCTGATGGCAACATCGGCCCTCGCGATAAATGCTGTTCGTTTGCTGAATGGCCTTCGCTGCGTCATAACACGCGAACTGTCCCGGGCGTGTGGCGGCTAGAGTCTCGCCGTGCAGACAATGGCCTCACCCGCGGATATCGGTTCCGAAATACTCGTTTCGACTGCCTTCGGACCCACTCCGGGCCTGGCCGCTACGGAGTTGCCGGAGCCCTTCGACCCGTTGTCACGGTGGTACCGCGCGGTCGCGCTCGGCGGGCAAGGCCGCTATGCCGCCGCCCGCGCTGACCTGCGGGTAGCTGCCCGAACCGCGACAGATCCCGGCCTGAGATCCCTCGTCGAGAGCACCAGGGGATCGCTGCTGCGCCAACTCGGTGATCACGCGGGGGCGGCGGCGTTCGACGGCCGCGCCGCGACGATGGCGCTCGGCGCAGCCGCAGCGGCCAGAGCCGAGGCGCTCGCCGACGCGTATACGGGTCTTGCCGCCGATGCGCTCGGCACCGGTCGACTCGCGCTGGCCCACAGACTGCTCGGCCGGGTGCGGCCACTGCTCGGCGACGCACCCCCGCGCGCCGAAGTGCGCTGGCACTGGGTGCGCGCCGAGACAGCACTCGCGGGCGGCGAAGCAGCCGCGGCGCTGCGCGACGCGGTCGCGGCCGCCGAACTCGCCGCGGCTCTGCCCTCAGTGCGTCATCAGGTGAAATCGGCACTGCTGGTGGCAGCCGCTACCGCTGCCAACGGTGACCTCGCCGAGTCCGCGGAACTGGCCCGCCGGGTCGACGCGGACTGCCGCGAAAACGGCCTGCTGCCACTGCGATGGGCCACCGCGATGCTGCGCGCTGGAGTCGCCGAACCAGGGCACGCCCGCACCGCGGCCGGTGAAGCCGCAGATCATGGCGCCTGTCTACGGGCCTGGGGTGGGGACATCGCCCCGCTGGGTGCGTGATTCGCCGCGGATGATCTTTCTGAGAGCTCGGTTAGAAGCGACCACGGCCGCTGGCGGCCGATCGGCGGGTCGCTATTGTTAGTCCCGTTCCGCCATTTCGGTGGAAGCTCGGTCACATTCGACCGCGCCACTCGTAACGCCAGGAAAATCTCTGACGATGACGCATATGGGCGAAGAGTTGGACCTCGCCGTCGCTGCGGCTGCGCAGGGCGACAGGACCGCTTTAGCTCGGGTATTGGAACTGGTCCGTCCCTTGGTAGTTCGTTACTGCAGGGCACGGATTGGAGCCGCGGAGCGCGGACAGCTCTCCGCGGACGATGTTGCGCAAGAAGTCGGTATGGCTGTGATGACCGCCCTACCCCGTTACCAGGACCAGGGGCGGCCCTTCATGGCCTTCGTATACGGGATCGCTTCGCACAAGGTCGCCGACGCCCATCGCAACGCCGCCCGTAACAAGGCGGAGGCGATGGCCGAAGTACCAGATGTCATATCCACCGACCAGGGACCGGAACAGCGGGCTCTCGACTCGGAGACGAGCAGGCAGATGAACACTCTGCTGGCAACGCTCCCCGAGAAACATCGAGAAATCCTGATCCTGCGTCTGGTCATGGGTCTGTCAGCAGAGGAAACCGCAGTCGCCGTGGGCAGCACGGCGGGGGCGATACGGGTTGCCCAGCACAGGGCACTCGCAAAACTGAAGTCACAAGTGGCGAGGGCAGGTGAAATGTATGGCTAGGGATGGCGAGCGCGGTCTTGGCGACCGGAATGCGTGGCAGCGCGCATCGCACGACAGCGGTCCCTACGCCGCCGAGGATGCTGGTGACTCCGGGCCGGTCGACATCGCGGCGGTGCGCGGCGATGACGCGCTGATCGACGCGATCTCGAGTGATGGTCCGGTCCGCACCGACAGTCCCGAAGAGTTCCAGCTGGCGTCGTTACTCGCGGATTGGCGGGCCGACTTATTGGCCGAGCCGATGCCGGCGGGCCCCGATCTCGACACCGTGTTCGCGGCGGTCAATCAGGAGATCGGTGCGCGGCAGGTTCGAGTCGGAGCTTCCTCGCGCGGACGTCTGCGGCTGGTCCGCCCCATTTTCGGGGCAGCAGCGGCATTGTCGCTGGTGTTCGGTGGTATCACGGCCTTCGCGTACAGCGCGGCCCCCGGCGATCCGCTGTGGCGGGTCAAGGAGGTCGTGTTCAGCGAGCAGGCGCAGTCGACCGTCGTGCAATACGCCGACGAAGATCTGCTGGCCGCGCAGAACTTGCTCACCTCGGGCGATCCGGAACAGGCGAAGGCCCGGCTGGAACAGGCTTCCGCCAACGCAGGCCAGGTCGACGATCCGGCCAAGCGTGAGGATCTGATCGCGCGCTGGAATCTGCTGCGTGACCAGCTTCTCAAGGTGGCCCCGCAGATCGGCGCGCAGCTGCCGCCGACCACGGTCGACCCGGCCACGCCGAGTTCGCCCACGCAGGTCCCCCCGACGGCGAACCCGGGCACCACTGCTCCGGTGGCACCGGTCGATCCGGGAACGGGTAGTACCGATCCGTCGACTCCGCCGCCGGTCATCATGCAGTCGCCGGGGCCGGAGACCAAGCCGCTGGTTCCGGTCGAGCCGACGCAGCCGCCGGTGACCACCCCACCGCCGGTCACCGTCGACCCGACGACGCCACCGACAACCATCGTCGAACCACCGCCGGTCACCGTACCGACGGTGGTCCCGACGTCTGCGCCGCTGCCGCCGACCTTGCCACCCACGCAACAGCCGCCCGTGCCGCTGACGATCCTGAAGTCACCGCCCGTGATACCGGTTCCGTAGTAGAACGATGCATTGAACCAACGACGAAGGCCCCGAACAGGTTCGGGGCCTTCGTCGTTGCTGTATGTGGGCGCGTGGCGGATCCGGACCCGGCTGTTGCGCGCGCGTGCGCGACCGCGAGG
>JACIXH010000117.1 GCA_014360565.1 Nocardia sp. | reverse complement strand
CTGAGCCGGAGGCTCCAGTCTCGAGCGCTGATCGGCGACCCATCCGGGCCGCGGACTCGAGCGCGCCAGCGCTCCAACAAACACTGTCCGACCCGACGGATAAGCTGCCAGCGTGCCCGAACTCCCTCCCGTCGCCGACCTGCTCGTCACCGCCGTGCACGCCCTCGGCGGCAAGGAACGCACCGGGCAGACCACCATGGCCACCGCGGTGGACCACGCGATCGACACCAAGCAGCATTTAGCGGTGCAGGCGGGCACCGGCACCGGCAAGTCGCTGGCCTACCTCATTCCGAGCCTGCGCCACGCGGTCCGGACCGGGCGCACCGTCGTGGTCTCCACCGCGACGATCGCGCTGCAACGCCAGCTCGTCGACCGTGACCTGCCTCGCCTCGCCGAAGCGCTCACCGAACCGCTCGGCCGGGCACCCCACTTCGCGATCCTCAAGGGCCGCAACAACTATCTCTGCCTCAACAAGATCAACAGCGTCATTCCCGAAGACACCGGCGGCGAGGCGGAACTGTTCGACGCCTTCGCCATCTCGCGCCTCGGCCGCGAAGTCCAGCGCCTCAACGAGTGGGCCTCCGATACCGAAACCGGCGACCGCGACGAACTCGCCCCCGGCGTCACCGACCGCGCCTGGCGCCAGGTGAGCGTGAGCTCGCGCGAATGCCTCGGCAAGTCCCGCTGCCAGTTCGGCCAGGACTGTTTCGCCGAGAAGGCCCGCGCGGAATCGGCCAAGGCCGATGTGGTGGTGACCAACCACGCGCTACTGGCCATCGACGCCATCAGCGGCATCCAGATCCTGCCCGAACACGACGTGGTGGTGATCGACGAGGCGCACGAACTGGTCGACCGCGTCACCGGCGTCGCCACCGCCGAACTCGCCGCCACCGCGATCAGCGCCGCCGCCCGCCGCTGCACGAAGCTGATCGACGAACGCGAAGTCGACCGCCTCGAAGGCGCCGCGGAAGCCTTCCACCAGGCACTCGAAGACCTGCCGCCCGGGCGCTGGGACCAGATGCCCGACGGCATCGCCCCTGTCCTGGCCCTCGTCCGCGACGCCGCGTGGAACGCGCGCACCGCGATCGCCCCGCAGGGCACCGTCAAAACCCAGGACGATCCCGACAACGCCGCCGCCCGCACCATGGCCGTGGCCGCGATCGACGACGTCCACGACGCCGCGGTCCGCGCGCTCACCGCGTTCGAGGAGGCCGACCCGGCTGCTCGCCGCGATGTCATCTGGCTGTCGGCCGACGAGATGCGCGGCGTCGCCCGCCGCACCCTGCGGATGGCGCCGCTCTCGGTCGGCGGCCTGCTGCGCAGCAGACTGTTCGGCACCGCGACGGTGGTGCTCACCTCAGCGACCCTGCAGATCGGCGGCTCGTTCGACAGCCTGGCGATCACCTGGGGCCTGCCCTCGCAGTCGGGGGGCAAAGTCGATCCGGCCATGGCGAACGGCGCCACCGCACCCGCGGATCTGGAATCGGTGCGCTGGAACGCCCTCGACGTCGGTTCCCCGTTCGACCACGCGAAGTCCGGCATTCTCTACGTCGCCAAGCACCTGCCCGCGCCCGGCCGCGACGGCCTCTCACCCGCCTATCTCGACGAGATCGAACAACTCATCACCGCCGCGGGCGGGCGCACGCTCGGCCTGTTCTCCTCGATGCGCGCCGCCAAGGCCGCCACCGAGGCACTGCGCGAACGGCTCGACACCCCGGTGCTGTGCCAGGGCGACGATTCGATGGGTGCGCTGGTGCGCAAGTTCGCCGACGACCCGGCCACCTCACTGTTCGGCACCCTGACCCTGTGGCAGGGTGTCGACGTACCCGGCCCGTCGCTCAGTCTCGTTATCCTGGACCGCATTCCGTTCCCGCGGCCCGACGATCCGCTACTCACGGCGCGCCAGCGCGCGGTGGAGTCGCGCGGCGGCAACGGCTTCATGACGGTGGCCGCCAATCACGCCGCGCTCCTGCTCGCTCAGGGCACCGGCAGATTGCTGCGTAGCGTCGACGATCGCGGGGTGGTCGCCATCCTGGATTCCCGGCTGGCCACGGCCCGCTACGGCAGCTATCTGCGCGCCTCCCTGCCCCCGTACTGGGAGACCAGCGACCCCGAAGTCGTCGCCAAGGCATTGCGCCGGCTCACCGACACAGCCTGAGCGCGACCGATCGGGTCGTGCAATCCTTGTGACCACACTTGTGAATCCGCGCGCGTGCGAACGCAACTCGTGAGAACGTGTGCTGATGATGCACCACGCCGATGGCGAGGTACTCGGCGAATTTCTGGTCAGCGCAAGATCTTTGGCCGAGTACCGCGCGATGTTCCATCTCTCCGACGATGACCTCTCCGGTCGCCGTGTCCTCGACTGTCCCGGCGGCGCAGCCAGTTTCGCGGCCGAGGCAAGCGCGCTGGGCGCCGAGGTGACCGCGATCGATCCGATCTATGCCACCCCACCGGTCGAACTGGCCGCTCGCGCCACCCCGGAGACCGAGCGCGCCGTCGCCTGGGCGCACGCCCACGCCGACCGCTACCGCTGGGACTGGTACGGCTCCACCGCCGAACATGCCGCGATCCGCCGCGGCGCCGCCACCCGCTTCGCCGACGATGTGCGCGTGGCGCCCCACCGCTACCTGGCAGGCTCGCTGCCCTCACTCCCCTGCCCCGACGACTCGTTCGATCTGGCCCTGAGCTCGCACCTGCTGTTCAGCTACGCCGACCGGCTCGACGCCGACTTCCACCTGGCGGCCCTGCTCGAACTGGCCCGCGTCGCCAGCACTGAAACCCGTGTCTATCCCCTGCTCGACTACACCGGCGCGCCCCTCGACGACCTCATCGACCACCTGCGGACCGAACTCCATCACAAGGGCGTCACCACCTCGCTGCAGAAAACCGGCTATGAATTTCACCACGGCGCCGACACCATGCTGATCTTGCGCCCGGCAGCCTGAGCGAGCGCGCCCGCAGCGTTTCTCGGAAATTCGCGTGGACGGCGGGTCGCCCGCCGCCACGCGAGAAACGTTCGCGGCGTGGCCGTACCCGCATTCATGTCTGTTTCCTACCGAAGTCGATCCGCTTCCGAACGCCTTCCGCCCGGCGCGGTACGTTCTTAGTCGTGCATACGATGCGAGTCGGCGGGTAGTACGGCTGTGGCGGAGAGATCGCGAGGCGTGGCCCTACCGCGCACGACCCTGACGCTGCTTCTGCTACTCGGCACCGCGGTCGCGGGTGTGACCCTGCTGTTCACCACCATGGATCCGTACATGGACAGCGGCGGCATTCTCGTCGGCGGTCTCGACGTGCACATCTACCGCGACGGCGGCTGGCGGGTGCTGCACGAGCGGGCGCTCTACATCGAGCCGACGCACTACGGGCTGCTCTACACCTACACGCCGTTCTCGGCGCTGGTGTTCCTGCCGTTGCTGCTGGTGCCGTGGGCGCACGTCACCACGACCTGGCTGGTGCTCAACCTGCTGGTGCTGTTCGGCGTTGTGCTGCAAAGCTTTCGGATGCTCGGCTACCGGACCACGCCCACCCTGGCTGCTGCCAGCGCGCTGCTCACCCTCGCCTGCACGTTCGCCGAGCCGGTACGCACCACGCTGTACTACGGCCAGATCAATCTGGTGCTGATGCTGGTGGTGCTGTGGGACTTCTCCCGCGCCGACAACAGCAAGCTGCGCGGCATCGGCATCGGCATCGCCGCGGGAATCAAGCTGACGCCGCTGTACTTCATCGCCCAGTATCTCGCGCAACGGCAGTGGCGCGCGGCCGCGACCGGTGCGCTCACCTTCATCGCCTCGATCGGCCTGACGGCGCTGGTGCTGCCGAGCGACTCCTATCAGTACTGGACCTCGACGTTCTTCCATTCCGGCCGCATCGCCCCTGATGTCCACCCCGCCAACCAGTCTCTGCGCGGTGCCGTCGCCCACCTCGTCCACGGCCCCGCCCCGGTGTGGTTGTGGTTGTCGATCGCCGTACCGATCGTGCTGGTCGCGCTGTGGCTGGCCGCTGTCCTGGTCCGGCGCGGCGAGCCCCTGCTCTCGGTCACCCTGGGCGGGCTCACCGCGTGCGCCGTTTCCCCGTATTCCTGGGGCCACCACTGGGTCTGGTTCGTGCCGCTGCTCGTCTACCTGATCCACCGAGCCCAAACCCGCGCGCCCTGGTGGCTCGCCGCGGCCGCCCTGTACCTGTCCATCGCCGCCTGGACCTACACCTACACCCCCACCTGGGTCAGCGTGGGCACCTTCCTGCTCCCGCCGTGGTGGCCGCTTCCCCAGGTGCTGATGAACGTCTACGTGATCATCTACCTGATCACCCTGGCAGGTATCGCCCTGCACGTCCGCTCGCGCACGCTGCCGCCCGCCCCGATCGAGCCGACCATCGATCCCCCTGTGCCGCCCCAACTTTCACCCGAGACCCGGACCGCCGCCGCCACGCACCCCGACGACGACCGCCCGGCGATGATGAACTGAACTACCCGCAGGACCAATCGAAGACGCCCGACTCCAGGTCGAGCTGGGCATTGCCGCCGCCGAAGTTCATCCCGGAGATCTCCTCGAGCTCGAGGTAGTACGGGGTCAAGCCCTCGGGCAGGGCCTGGACGGGGAAGGCGGTGCCGCCGAGATGGGAGCGGCCGAAGAGCGGTTCGGCCCAGGTGGTCCAGCCGGTGTCCTCGGTGAGCGGGTCCTGATAGTCGGTGTTCGGCTCGTACTCCACCGGCGGGATGCCGACATTGGGGTCGGCGGTGCGCTCGGCGAGCCAGACGCCGACGGTGGGGTGGACATCGTCCCAGGCGTTGCACCCTTCGTCGCTGGCGGTCGGGGAACCGGGCTGACGAACATCGGCGGGCGGGGCGACAGGGCCGCCCGCGAATTCCTTGTCGGTGAGCCAGATCAGGGCGAAGACGCCGCCGATCTCGTCGTGCATGATCTGCAACTTCGGGTGCAGCCGAGTGGCGACGAGGTCGCGAGCCAGCGGGTCCTGCGATGACGCGTCGGCCTCGACCGCGTCGGTACCGGCGAACTGCCCCTCGCCCTGAAAAAGCGCGATGGCGGGGAACCCTGGCCCTTTGCGCTGGAAATCGGCAGGCAGGCGCAGGGTGAGCGCGTGCATCATCGGCAGACCGGTCACGGGACCGCGCGGCCAGGTGGCCGGGTCGATGGCAGGCCCTTCGCTGCCGATCCATCCCGACCGCACCGGCGCGTCGAGAGGCAGCGGATCACCGTCGGGCGTCTCGGCCAGCTTGTCCGCCGAGTCCCCGAAACCCAGGTCGTAAGCCTTCATCGCAGCTCTCCTCTTTCATCCGCGGACAATGCGTGGCGCCGCTGAGAACAAGCGCCGCCACGAGGTTAATCGCTGCTGCCGACAGCTGCGCGCACTCCGTGCAACCGCGGGCGTACGGGCGATGACAAATGCGCTCGAACCGAAACGAAAGAGGCGGTGCGGCAACCGAACCCCGGTCACCGCACCGCCTTCGCGAGCAACAGCACTGCGTCAGATCAGAGCACAGCCTTGAAGATCAGCGTCACCACCGCGGCCACGACGGCCACCACCACAGCGCCGGCGCCGGTCACCACGCCCTCGCGACGCCACGGCCGCCCGGCATCGAGCGACAAGCGCCCCGGCCCGGTGAACGCCACTGTCGCCGCGACCAGCGCGAACAGCAGCGGCGTCGAGTACCCCGTCACCGTCGGGTCGGACGGGAAGAGCCCGCCGCTCCACAGCGCGTTGACGGCATTGATCATCGTCCCGAGCACAATCGCGGCGGCCAGCGGCGTGAACAGTCCGAATACCAGCAGCAGCCCGCCGATCAGCTCGGCCAGCCCGGCCAGCGTGCCGAAGAATTCGCCGGGGTTGTACCCCATGCCGGTGAACATGTCGGCATTGGCGCGCCAGCCGGGTCCGTTGAACCAGCCGAACAGCTTCTGGGTTCCGTAGGCGGCCATCAGACCACCGAAGCCGATGCGCAAAACGAGCAGGCCGATACCTTCGGCGGTGGTCTTGTCGTCGGTAGCGATAGGAGTGAGGCGGGTAGCGGTGTCGGTCATCGTGTCCTCGTCTGCGATTCGAAACATCCCCGCAACCGGACCGTGGTCCGATTGCCTTCCTCGGTCACAACCCTGGGCCCGGTGTCACTATTTCACGCGGTTCCCGGCAATTCTGTGATGCCAGTCACGATAAATCGAAAAGGGCCGCCCCATCGGGACGGCCCTGATCGAAATTCTCAGATCACCACGCCATGGTGGCGTAGCTGACCAGCGTCTGCTCGGACTCCTGCGACAGCTTCCACATGCCGTCGATGTTCTTCCAGGTCACCGGGATCGGGAAGGCGTAATCGCCGAGGCGGCTGTTCAAGGTGGCCGACAGGACATCGCCGTCCACAGTGACCGGGCCCGAGACATCCCAGCTGTAGCCGGGGATCCGGTTGACGGTGTCGCGCACGACCGCGAGGCTGCCGCCGTTGCCCGACTCGAGTTCGGCCGACGAACCGTTCATCGCAGCCTGCAGCTTGCCGTACAGCTCACCGGCCGACGGGGCGGCCGGGGCGGCGATCGCGGCGGGTGCGGTGACGACAACGGCGGCGGTGACCGGCGCGAAGATGGTGGCAAAAGCCATCGAGGCGGCAACGAGCGAGCGCTTCATGGGTAGATCTCCTCTTAGTTAGGCAAGCCTAGGCTAGCCTGAGTATAGACATACCTATGGCTGAAACGTCTACTCGACCAAGAAGAAGAAGTACGCGAGGAACAGCACCATCAGCGCCCACATGGCCGGGTGCACTTCCTTGATGCGGCCCTTGGCGACCATCACGATCGGATAGAAGATCATGCCCATCGCCAGGCCGTTCGCGATCGAGTACGTCAGCGGCATCATGATGACCGTCACGAAGGCGGGCACCGAGTACTCGAGGCGCTGCCAGTCGATGTCACCGAGCGAACGCGCCATCAGTACGCCGACCACGATCAGCGCGGCCGAGGTGATCTCGGCCGATCCGGCGACCACCGAGAAGATCGGAAAGCAGAACATCGCGATCAGGAACCAGCCCGCCGTGGTCACCGCAGTGAGCCCCGTTCGACCGCCCGCCGACACGCCGGCCGTCGATTCGACATAGGCCGTGGTGGTCGAGGTGCCGATGATCGCGCCCGCTGTCGTGCCGACCGAGTCGGCGGCCAGCGCGCTCGCCGCGCGAGGCAGAGTGCCGTCCTTGTTCAGCAGACCCGCTTGATTGGCGACGCCGATCAGGGTGCCCGAGGAATCGAAGAAGTCGACGAACAGCATGGTCAGCACCACGACGATCATCTGCCCGGTGAAGGCGTCGGGCAGGTGGATGATCGCCTGACCGAACGTCTGATCCAGACCCTTCGGAATCTCGGCGACGGCGTCCGGCACACCCACCAGACCCGTCACCATGCCCAGGATCGTGGTCGCGACGATGCCGTAGAGCACGGCGCCGTGCCAGCCGATCACCAGGAAGACCACGGTGACGACCAGGCCGAAAAGGGCGAGCATGGTGGTGCCCTTGGTGAAATCGCCGAGGGTGACCAGCGTGGCGTCGCTGTTGACGACGATCCCCGCGTTCTTCAAACCCAGGAACGCCACGAACAAACCGATCCCCGCGCCCACCGCGAACTTCATCTGCATCGGGATCGCGTTGAGGATCCGTTCCCGGACCTTCGTGACCGCCAGAATGAAGAAGATGATGCCCGACAGCAGCGTGCCCGACAGCGCCACTTCCCACGGGATGCCCATGGTCAGCACCACGGTGTAGGCGAAGAAGGCGTTGAGGCCCATGCCCGGCGCGAGCGCGATCGGATAGTTGGCCCACAGGCCCATGACGAGCGTGCCGACGACCGCGGCGACGGCGGTGGCGGTGAACACCGCCTGCATCGGGATGCCCTTGTCGCCGAGTGCGCCCTCGTCACCGAGGATCGACGGGTTCACCGCCAGCACATACGACATCGCCAGGAACGTGACCGTGCCTGCCATCGCCTCGCGCTTGAAGGTGGACCCACTCGACGTGATACCGAAATATCCGTCGATGCGCCCTCGGGCGCGGGTTACGACATCGCTGGCCATGACTCTCCAGTCCGGGATTCAAGAAGAAAGATTGCCCCGGAACGGTAGCGGAAAGTTCACTGAATCGAACAACCCGGCACCCGTGTCACCGGGTACGGTTACGCGCCCGCGACAGCCACCAATCCCAATTCGGCGTCGGAGGCCAGCAGCTCGTTGTGCGCGAGCACACGGACTGTGTACCCGACCGCTCCGGACAGCGGCACCGGCGCCTGGACCGAATACAGCTCGGTGCCGTCCTCGGTACCGAGGTGACGCATTGCCATAGTGGTGGTGTCGGACAGATCATCGGTCGGCGAGACCCGGCCGAGCACCGCCTGGACCACCACGTCCGAGGGTGTGAGCCCGCCGAGATCGATCCGCGCGTGCAACGACAGTTCCGCGCCGATCACCGGGGTGTCGGGCAGGCCCGAGCTGTCCACCTGCGCGATCCGCACCGACGGCCATGCCGCGTCGACCCGCCTGCGGTAGACGGCGACCTGCGCGGCGGCCGCGAATTCGTCGGCGGCGACGCCGGCGAACGCGGCGGCCGCGGGTCCGTAGTACTGCTCGGCGTAGTCGCGCACCATCCGCGATGCCAGCACCTTCGGACTGGTGGTCTGCAGCGTGTGGCGCACCATCTCCGTCCAGCGGACCGGCACATCGTCGGCGTCACGGTCGTAGAAGCGCGGCGCCACAGTGCGTTCCATGAGTTCGTAGAGCGCCGAGGCCTCGAGGTCGTCGCGGCGGGATTCGTCGCGGACGCCGTCGGCGGTGGGAATCGCCCAGCCGTTCTCGCCGTCGAACATCTCGTCCCACCAGCCGTCGCGGATGGACAGGTTCAGACCGCCGTTGAGCGCGGACTTCATCCCCGAGGTCCCGCACGCCTCGAGGGGGCGCAGCGGATTGTTCAGCCACACATCGCAACCCCAGTACAGGTAGCGGGCCATCGACATGTCGTAGTCGGGCAGGAAGACGATTCGATGGCGCACCTCGGGGTCGTCGGCGAACCGCACGACCTGCTGGATCAACGCCTTGCCGCCGTCGTCGGCGGGATGGCTCTTGCCCGCGACCACCAGTTGCACCGGGCGCTCGGGATCGAGCAGCAGCGCGCGCAGACGTTCGGGGTCGCGCAGCATCAGCGTGAGCCGCTTGTAGGTGGGTACGCGGCGGGCGAAACCGATGGTGAGCACGTTCGGATCGAAGACGTCGTCGATCCAGCCGAGTTCGGCGTCGGCGGCGCCGCGCTGCCGCCAGGAATCGCGCAGTCTGCGTCGCACCTCGTCGATCAGGACGGCGCGCAACGTATTTCGCGTCGACCACAGTTGCCCGAGGTCGACATCGCTGAGCTTCTCCCAGCCTCTTGCCTCCTCGACCAGCTCCGGGCCGACGAGTTCGCGGGCCTTGTCGAGCCATTCGCGCGCGGCCCAGGTGGGGGCGTGCACGCCGTTGGTCACCGACCCGATCGGCACCTCGGCGGCGTCGAAACCCGGCCACAGCGCCGCGAACATCTCCCGGCTCACCTCACCGTGCAGCTTCGATACACCGTTGGCGCGCTGAGCCATTCGCAGACCCATGTGCGCCATGTTGAACACCGAGGGGTCGCCCTCCCGGCCCAGCGACAGGATGCGGTCGACGGAAAGCCCTGGCAGCAAGGCAGATTCGGACTCACCATGTGAGCCGCCGAAGTATCTGCGTACCAGCGGCATCGGGAAACGGTCGATGCCGGCGGGCACCGGAGTGTGTGTGGTGAAGACGGTGCCCGCGCGTACCGCGGCGAGCGCGGTCTCGAAATCCAGTCCGCCCGCGATGAATTCACGGATGCGTTCGACGCCGAGGAAACCCGCGTGGCCCTCGTTCATATGGAAGACATCGGGGTCGGCAAGACCGTTGGCGCGGGTGTAGGCGCGCACCGCGCGGACGCCGCCGATCCCCGCCAGGATCTCCTGTTTGATGCGGTGGTCCTGGTCGCCGCCGTAGAGCCGATCGGTGACGGCACGCAATTCGGGATCGTTGTCGGCGATATCGGAATCGAGCAGCAGCAACGGGATCCGGCCCACCTGCGCGATCCACACCCTGGCCCGCAGCACCCGCCCCTCCGGCATACCGACGTGGATGAGCACCGGCGAACCGTCGCTGGTGAGCAGCCGCAGCGGCAGACCCTGGGGGTCGAGCGCCGGATAGTGCTCCATCTGCCAGCCGTCGGCCGACAGCGACTGCCGGAAATATCCCGAGCGGTACAGCAACCCGACACCGATCAGCGGCAGACCCAGATCCGAAGCGGCCTTGAGATGATCGCCGGCGAGGATGCCGAGTCCACCGGAATAGTTCGGCAGTACCTCGGTGACACCGAACTCCATCGAGAAGTACGCGATTCCCGCGACCTCGGTGCCGGTCTGCTCCTGGAACCAGCGCGGCCGAGTCAGATAGTCGCGCAAGCCGGCCGCGGCCGCGTCGACCCGTGCGGTGTAGCCGGGATCGGCGGCGAGCTCGTCGAGCCGCTCGGCACCCACCTCCCCCAGCATCCGCACCGGGTCCTGCCCGACGGTTCGCCACAACGGTGGATCGAGCTCGGCGAACAGGTCCTGCGTCGGGCCGTGCCACGACCACCGCAGGTTGGTGGACAGCTCGTCCAGCGCGGCGAGCCGCTGCGGCAGATGAGCACGGACAGTGAACCGACGAAGTGCCTTCACCCCGGAAGAATAAACGATCGGGCGAGCACCGGGGACCTAGGTGAACTGGGCGGCGAACTCGGCGCTGGGTGCGACCTCGGTGATCACGTCGATCAGGACCCCGCCCGGGTCGGCGACGATGAAGTGGCGTTGACCGAAGTCCTCGGTGCGCAGTTCGAGTTCGGGGCGCAGGCCGCCGGATGTGACCAGCCGGTCCCACTCGGCGTCGACGTCGGCCACCTCGAAGTTGAGCAGAACGCCCTGGACCGGTTTGCCGAAGCCGGCCGGGATCGTCGGGTGGGCGGGGTCGAGCAGGGCCAGTTCGCAGGTCGGCTCGTCGTCGGCGCCCGCTCGCCGCAGGCTGACGTACCACTGCGCCTCGAAGACCACCTCGAAGCCGAACCAGGTCGTATAGAAGTCGCGCGATTCCGCGATCCGGGTGGTGGCCAGCACCGGGTAGCAGCTGCTGAGTTTCATGAGTCACCTTTCACATACCGATGGTATGTGTCGTACGCTAGTTCACATACCGTCGGTAGGTCAATGGGAGGACGGTCGATGACATCGACAGCGCGCACGCGGCAACGCGAACACACGCGGCGCATCCTGCTGCACGAAACAAGAGCCTTGTTCGCGGCGAAAGGCTATGCCACCGTTGGCTTGTCGGAGATCGTGACGGCGGCCGGTGTCACCAAGGGCGCGCTCTACCACCACTTCGACAGCAAGACCGACCTGTTCCGTGCGGTCCTGGCCGAGGTCCAGGAGGAGATCGGCGCCCACGTGGCCGCCGCCGCGGACGCCGAGCCCGACCCATGGACCCAGCTCAGCGCAGGCTGCGCCGCCTTCCTGCGAGCCTGCGCGGACCCGCTGATCCAGCGGATCCTGCTGATCGACGGCCCCGCCGTCCTCGGCTGGCACGAATGGCGCGCCATGGACGACGCCCATTCGGCCCGCCACCTGCACGAGGCCTTGCAATCGCTCGTCGATGCCGGCGTTCTCGCGCCCCAACCGATCGCCCCGCTCACCCGACTGCTCTCCGGCGCCATGAACGAGGCCGCGCTGTGGTTGGCCACCACCACCGACCCCGACGCGCTGACCAGCACCATCGCCGCACTCGACCGACTGCTCGACGGCCTGCGCGTCACCTGACTTCCGAAACCCGCTCGCCAGAGCGCGGCACCCCGTGCCACCATGCTCCGATGCCGCACTGGGTCGATGTCCTGCCCGAATTCCTGGTCGCCGCCATCATCCTGGCCGCGCTACCCGGTCCTGCCACGGCTCTGTTCCTGCAGCGTTCGGTGCGCGACGGACGCCGCGCGGGCCTGGCCGCGGTAGTGGGCAACGAGATCGGCATTCTCGGCTGGACGCTGGCGGGCGGCAGCGGGCTGTCGATCCTGCTGGCCGCCAACCGCTGGCTCAGCACCACCATGCACGTCGTGGGCGCCGTCGTCCTGATCTGGCTCGGCGTCCAATCATGGCGCCACGCCCGCGGCCACCACGACGACTTCGGCGCCGCCCTCACCGCGAAACTCCCCGGTGGCAACTCCCCCGTCGCAGCCTTTCGCGCCTCACTGATCTCGATCGCCGCCAACCCGAAGGCAGCCGTGTTCGGCATGACTATCCTGCCCCAGTTCCTCCCGAACGAAGGCGCCGTACTGCCCACCCTCCTGATCCTGGCCACCATTCAGGTCCTCGTCGACGGCGCCTGGTGCGTCGGAGTGGTCCTGGCCGCCGACCGGGCGGGCGCGTGGCTGCGTCGCGCGACGATCCGCCTGCGAGTAGAACGAACCCTCGCCGCGATCCTGGTCGGCCTCGGACTCGGACTGGCCGCCGATACCCGCTGAAACCGGTGACAGCGCAGCCCCGGCTCCGCCGCAGACCACGTTCCACCCCGGGCCGCCATCGCTCCCCGGCAGGCAAAAGTGCAGTAAGTTAGCCGAGTGACCGGCCGGATTGCCATCGATGACATCGCCCCGTCCATCCCCGGCGGCCGCCCGGCCAAAGCCGCAGTCGGCGAGGTGTTCCCCGTCCGCGCCGTCGTCTGGCGCGAGGGACACGACGCGGTAGCTGCCACCCTGGCCGTCCGTGCCCCGGGCTCCTCCCGGATCACCCGCATCCGCATGAGTCCCGACTACCAGCCCGACGTCTTCAACGCGCTGTTCACCCCCCACATCCCCGGCCTGTGGACCTACCGCGTCGAGGGCTGGAGCGACCCCATCGCCACCTGGCGCTCGGCCGTCGAGGCGAAACTATCGGTCGGCCAGACCGCCGCCGACCTCGCCAACGACCTCGAGATCGGCGCCGTCCTCTTCGAACGCGCCGCCCAAGCGGTCCCGAAGAAGCAGTTCGAACGCCTTCGCGCCGCCGCCGCCGCCCTGCGCAGCGACGAACAACTCCCCGCCCGGGTGGCCCCCGCCTTCGCCGAGGAGGTCGCCGAGATCCTGCGCGCCACCCCGCTGCGCGAGATGCTCACCCGCGGCACCCAGTTCTCGGTGCTGGTCGAACGCCGCCGCGCCCTTGTCGGCTCGTGGTACGAATTCTTCCCCCGCTCCACCGGTGGCCGCGACGCCGACGGCACGCCGATCCACGGCACCTTCGCCACGGCGGCCCGCGAGCTCCCCCGCATCGCCGGCATGGGCTTCGACGTCGTCTATCTCCCCCCGATCCACCCGGTCGGCGTCGTGAATCGCAAGGGCCGCAACAACACTCTCACCACCGAGCCCGGTGACGTCGGCTCACCCTGGGCCATCGGTTCGGCCGAGGGTGGTCACGATGCCGTGCATCCACTGCTGGGCACCGAGCACGACTTCAGCGAATTCGTCTCCCAGGCAACGGCTCTCGGCCTCGACGTCGCCATCGACCTGGCGCTGCAGTGTGCACCGGACCACCCCTGGGTCGCCGCCCACCCGGAATGGTTCACCACCCTGCCCGACGGCACCATCGCCTACGCCGAGAACCCGCCGAAGAAGTATCAGGACATCTACCCGGTCAATTTCGACAACGACCCGGACGGCCTCTACGCCGAGATCCTGCGGGTGGTTCGGCACTGGATCTCCCTGGGCGTCAAAATCTTCCGCGTGGACAATCCGCACACCAAGCCCGCCGATTTCTGGGAGTGGCTGATCACGGAGCTGCGCCGCACCGAGCCCGACGTGATCTTGCTGTCCGAAGCGTTCACCCGCCCTGCTCGCCTCTACGGCCTCGCCCGTCGCGGTTTCAGTCAGTCGTACACGTATTTCACCTGGCGCGTGCACAAGTGGGAACTCACCGAGTTCGGCTACGAGATCGCCGCCAAAGCCGACGAGGCCAGACCGAATCTGTTCGTCAACACCCCCGACATCCTGCACGAGAGTCTGCAGTACGGCGGCCCCGGCATGTTCGCCGTCCGCGCGGTCCTCGCCGCCACCCTGTCCCCCACCTGGGGCGTCTACTCCGGTTTCGAGCTGTTCGAACACGAGGCGGTCCGCGAGGGCAGCGAGGAATACCTCGATTCGGAGAAGTACGAATTGCGGCCCCGCGATTTCGCCGGCGCGCTGGAACGCGGCGAATCGCTGGAACCGTGGCTCACCCGTCTCAACGAGATCCGCCGCGACCACCCCGCGCTGCAACAATTGCGCTGCATCCACTTCCATCACGTCGACAACGACGCCTTGATCGCCTACTCCAAGATCGATCCGGCAGGCGGCGACGCGGTCCTGGTCATCGTGAACCTGAACCCGTATGCCGCTGAACAGGGCCATATCTCGCTCGATCTCCCGGCGATCGGCCGCCAGTGGCACGACCACCCGGTGGTCTTCGACGAGGTCAGCGGCGAGGAATATCACTGGGGCCAGCACAATTTCGTGCGCCTCGATCCCGCACGGGCCGTCGCGCACATCCTGACGCTGCCGCCCGTCCCGGCCGCCGCACGCGCGCCGCTGGCCTATCGCGAGACACTGCGATGAAGCGTCGCGACCTGCTGCTGCTCGCCGCGGGCACCCATCCCGACCCGCACACCGTCCTGGGCGCGCATCCCCATGCCGACGGCACCGCCGTTCGAGTGCTGCGCCCCCAGGCCGTCACCGTCACGGTGCTGGTCGGGCAGGCCGAACATCGGCTGAAGTCGTTGGGCCACGGCATCTTCGACTCGGTGCTGCCGTATCCGGAAATCGACGACTATCGCATCCGCACCGAATATTCCGGCGGTCGAACGGTGATCTCCGCCGACGGCTACCGCTTCCTGCCCACCGTCGGCGAATTCGACCTGCATCTGATCGGCGAAGGACGACACACCCGCCTGTGGGAGGTACTCGGCGCCCACCTGCGCCACTACACCACCCTCGACGGCGAGGTGGACGGCACCTCCTTCGCGGTGTGGGCCCCGAATGCTCGCGGCGTCACCGTCTTCGGTGATTTCGACCACTGGAGCGGCGCCGCCGCACCGATGCGCGCGCTCGGCGGTTCCGGGGTGTGGGAGGTGTTCGTGCCGGGCGTCGGACCGGGCACACGGTACAAGTACCGGATCCACGGCGCCGACGGTCGCGTCGTGGATCACGCTGATCCCCTGGCTTTTTCGACCGAGATACCGCCCGCGACCGCCTCGGTGGTGGCCCGCGCCGACCACGTGTGGACCGACAGCGACTGGCTCGACCGTCGCGCGAAGACCGATGCCACCCGCTCACCCATGAGCGCCTACGAGATCCACCTCGGCTCCTGGCGTCCCGGCCTCGACTACCGCGAACTGGCCCACCAGCTGGCCGACTACCTCCGCGAGACCGGATTCACCCACGTCGAGTTGCTCCCCGTCGCCGAGCACCCGTTCGGCGGATCATGGGGCTACCAGGTCACCTCGTACTACGCCCCGACCTCCCGTTTCGGCAGTCCCGACGACTTCCGCTACTTCGTCGACCACCTGCACAACGCCGGCATCGGCGTGCTGCTCGACTGGGTCCCCGCGCACTTCCCGCGCGACGAGTGGGCGCTGGCCCGCTTCGACGGCACCCCACTCTACGAACACCCCGACCCGCGTCGAGGCGAGCAACTCGACTGGGGCACCTACGTTTTCGACTTCGGCCGCAACGAGGTGCGCAACTTCCTGGTCGCCAACGCGGCCTTCTGGATCTGCGAATTCCACATCGACGGACTACGCGTCGACGCCGTCGCCTCGATGCTGTACCTCGACTACTCCCGTCCCGAAGGGGGCTGGGAGCCGAATATCTACGGCGGTCGGGAGAATCTGGAAGCGGTCGAATTCCTGCAGGAACTCAACGAGACCGTGCACGGCGCGCACTCCGGGGTGGTCACCATCGCCGAGGAGTCGACCACCTGGCCCGGCGTCACCCGCGGCACCGATGTCGGCGGCCTCGGATTCACCATGAAGTGGAACATGGGCTGGATGCACGACACCCTCGGCTACCTCGGCCGCGACCCGATCCACCGCTCCTGGCACCACAACGAGATGACGTTCTCCCTGGTCTACGCGTGGAGCGAGAACTATGTGCTGCCGATCAGCCACGACGAGGTCGTGCACGGCAAAGGCACGCTGTGGACGCGCATGCCGGGCGACGACTTCGCCAAGGCTAGCGGCGTGCGTGCGCTGCTGGCCTACATGTGGGCCCACCCGGGCAAGCAGTTGCTGTTCATGGGCCAGGAATTCGGCCAGTTCCGCGAATGGGACAACAACCGCGGCCTGGACTGGCAGGAGCTGGAAAACCCGCTACACCAGGGCATTTCAGCTATGGTCGCCGACCTCAACCACACCTACACCGCCCACCCCGCTCTGTGGACCCAAGACACCACCCCCGGCGGGCACTCCTGGATCGAAGCCGACGACAGCACCGCCAACGTCTTCGCCTTCCTCCGCTGGGGCACCGACGGCAGCGCGGTAGCCTGCGTCTTCAACTTCTCCGGCTCCACCCGCGAGAACTACCGGATCGGTCTGCCGCGCCCCGGCTCCTGGCGCGAAGTGCTCAACACCGACGCCACCGAATACGCGGGCTCGGGGATCGGCAACCTCGGCATCGTCACCGCAGGCAACACTCCCAGCCACGGCCACCCCGCCTCGGCCACCATCACCATGGCCCCCCACAGCGCCCTCTGGCTGGCTTCGCCGGCGTAGGGACAGCACGAAAAACCGCCCCGGCGGTGCCGGGGCGGTTGTGGAAGCGGGCGTCAGTACAGGGCGGCGGCGAGCTTGCGCCGGGCGGCGATCACGAAGGGCTCCGCGGGGTCGAACAGTTCGAACAGTTCGAGCAGGCGAGTACGCGCCTTGGTGCGGTCATCGCCCGCGGTGCGCTTGATCACGGCGATGATCCGGTCGAAGGCCGCCTCGGGGCGCTGCTCGAACATTTCGACGTCGGCGGCGTCGAGCGCGGCGTCCAGATTCGCCGGATCGGCGTCGGCGGTGGCGACCACGGCGGGGTCGAGCTGCTGAGCCCTGGTCAGGAAGCGCAGCTGGCGCAGGGCCGCCTTGGCTTCCTCGTTGCCGGGCTCCTCGGCGATGATCGCCTCGTAGGCCGCCTCGGCGCCGGCGAAGTCACCTTCGGACAGCTTGTCCTCGGCGTCGACGAAGCGCGGGTCCTCGACCTCGGGTTCGGCCGGGGTCGCGCCGGGGTCGCCTTCGAGCTTGCCCGCGGTCGCGTCCATCACCGCGTCGAGCCACTGGCGCACCTGCGGGTCGGGCTGCGCGCCCTCGAAATCGGCCAGCGGCTGCCCGCCGGCCACCGCGATCACCGTCGGGATGCCCTGCACGCGCAGCGCCTGGACGATGTTCATATTGGCCTCGGCCTCGATCACGGCCAGGTCCCAGGAACCGCCGTCCTCGGCGTTGAACCGCTCCAGGGTGCGAACCAGCTCGACGCTGCCCGCGCTGCGCTGTGAGAACAGCGCGACCACCACGGGCACCTGGGCCGAGCGCCGGATCACCTTGGCTTCGAAATCCGCCTCGGTGACCGTGTGGTTCCCCGCGGCCGCAGCGGGGGCACCGCCCGGCGCGGCGGGCGGCTGCTTCAGCGCGGACAGATCCACCGCGCCGGACATGGCGGCGGCGGCGACGGGAGAAGGACGGCGGGCAGCTGGTCGAGTCACGCTTTCCAGTTTGTCACGAAGCCGTCGGCGTGGCAGCCGCGGAGCCCTTGCTCGCGTTCGCGCTCAGCTCGCCCAGCTGACCCGTGCGCACCGCCCACACCTCGAAGATCACGGTGAACAGCGGCGGAATGCTCGATGCCAGCGCCAGCACCGTGGTCTTCCAGGGCCAGTTCAGTTCCCGCGCGGCCAGCAGCGCCGAGATCACGAACAGCACGAAGATCCCCCCGTGCACCGGTCCGAAGATCTTCACACCGATCTCGTTGCCCTCAGCGGGCAGGTATTTGAACGCCATACCGGTCAGCAGACCGATCCAGGACAGCGCCTCGAGCACCGCGAAGAACCGAAACCGACTGGCCGTAGACCGCAAATCGAAGAAACCCATACCACCCATTGTGCCGGACCACCTACGACGCCACGTAGTGGACCCCGAATCCGCCATGACCGCACTACCAGCCCCCACCCGCGACCCTTTGGGAGCGGCGGCCACGAAGTGGCCGGTCGCGGCCGGGCCGCCGGTTAGCCGCCGGGGCGTACGCGACGAAGGAGCAAGCCCCGGTGG
>JACIXH010000116.1 GCA_014360565.1 Nocardia sp. | reverse complement strand
TCGCCTTGCAGTAGTCGCACACCGGTTCGGGCCCAGCGAATCCGCTGGGCCCGAATCCATTCCGCTTCACCGCGCCGACACAGCTCCCAGAACACGACCGAGGTGAGCGCGTGCGGGAAAATGGTGGGGTGAGCACCGAGAACGAGCGACCTGGACCGCCGGCTATGAGCCCGAGCATTTTGGTGATCACGATGTCGCGGCGGGTGGAGGCGGCGTTGGGGGCGGAGTTGGGGGCGTTGGATCTGACGGTGGCCCGGTTGGGGTTGCTCGGGCATATCAATGGGGTGCCGGGGGCCTCGTTCAGTGAGTTGGCGCGGATGTCGGGGACGAGCGTGCAGAGTGTGCACGCCGCGGTGAAGGGGCTTGTCGGGGCGGGGTTGGTGCAGGATCGGACCGCGCGGGCGGGGTCGGCGTCGGCGATCGAGTTGACGGCGGCGGGGGCGGAACTGCTCGCCCAGGCGCGAAAGGCGGTGGCGCGGGTGGACACTGCGCTGTTCGGGGCGGAATCGGATCCGATTCTGCGGCGGGCCGGGGCGGCGATCGTCGACGCGTTCGCCGGGGAGATCCCACCTCGACCTCCGGCGTGACGAATTCGACCTTCAATATGACTGAAGCTCGAGCTAGGCTTCAGGGACATTGAAGGTCGGAGGGAGTCGACAGTTGGAACACGTCCTGTTGTCCGTACATGTACTCGCGGGCATCGTCTTGGTCGGCGGCTCAGCGGTCGCCGCCAGTCTTTTTCCACGTTATGCACCGGTCGTGGGGCCGAGCCCGGAGGCTATCCGCAGCGAATCGGTGGCTGTCGCGATGCACCGGATCACCCGTGGCTACGCGAAACTCGCGATCATCGTGCCGGTGCTCGGCATCGTGCTGGCCACGATCCAGGGCCGGATGAACGAAATCTGGATCACCATCGCGATGATCACCACCGCGGTGGCGGGCGGACTGCTCGCCGTACAGATCGTTCCGCTCCAGCGTGAAGCCCTCGACAAGCCCGACGATGGCAAGCGCCTGCGGATGCTGTCGATGCTCGCGGGAATCTACAACCTGCTCTGGACGGCCGTGGTCGTCCTCATGATCGTGCGACCCGGCTCCGCCACCTGAACGGCGATCGCTTACACGACCTCGAGTAGCGCCGCGGCCAGCGGACCGGCCGAGGCCGGGTTCTGGCCGGTGTGCAGATTGCGGTCCGCCTGCAGGAAGGGGGCGAAAGGTTCGCCACAGTGATACTCGGCGCCGAGTTCGATCAGGCGGTCTTCGAGCAGCCACCTGGCCTGTTCGGCGAGACCGCCGAGACGTTCTTCGGCGTCACTGAAGGCGGTGAGACGGTAACCGGCGAAGGGTGACGGGCCGTCGGCGGCCGTCGCGAGGATCGCGGCGGGACCGTGACAGACCAGGGCGAGCGGTTTGCCGGACTTCAAGGTCTCGACCAGCAACGCTGCCGAGTCCTTGTTCACCGCCAGGTCTTCCATCGGTCCGTGCCCGCCGGGGTAGAACACCGCGGCGTAGTCGTCGAGGCGCACCTCGCTCAGCGGCACCGGATTGCGCACCGGCGCAGCACCTTCGATGGTCTCGGCGACCTGCCGCGCGCCCTCCTCTCCCCCGTTGGGCACCGGCGCCAGACTGGCCAGATCCACCGGTGGCCGCACGCCGCCGGGCGTGGCCACCACAACGTCGTGGCCGTTGCCGGTGAATGTCCGGTAGGGCGTCGCGAATTCGTCGGCCCAATAGCCGGTGTGGCGTTTGACGTTGCCGGACAGCGTCCAATGGTCGGCACCGGTCATTGCGAACAGTATCTTCGCCATCATCGCCTCCGAGGAGCGGATTTCGGCGTCAGTGCTCGGCGCCGATGGTGTGCAGAATTTCATGGATGATCGGGTCGGTGAGCCGGTTGGTGACCGATCGGCCTTCGCGGCTCGAGGTGACGCAACCCTCGTGACGCAGCACGCGCAGCGCCTGGGAGATGGCGTTCTCGTTGCGGCCGATCGCGGCGGCCAGCTCGCCCACGCTGATGCCGGGTGAACGGTGCAGGCAGAGCAGAATTTCCAGGCGGCCGGGGTCGGACAGCAGATCGAAGCGCTGCGCCCACTGCCGGATCTCGACATTGCCGATCGCTCGACGGCCGAGTTCGACCGGCGACCCGTGCAGTGTGCGTGGCTCTCCCATGGCGCTGCCCAGCTTAATCGCCGAGTGGACACGGCGACACCGCCCGACACTATTATCTGTTCATCTGTTCAGATAAACATGAGATGTGTAGGGATGATGGATGCGCGCTCGATCGCTGATCGCTGTGGGGGTCGCGTGCGCGATCGCGTCGACATCGTGCGGTGTGCCCGAGAGCGGGTCGACCGACTCACTCGTGCTCGCCGATGCCTATGAGCTGGGCGGATACAACCCGGTGGCCGGGTACGGCGCGGCCGGTGAGGCCAAGGTCTACGACGGGCTGCTGCGGCTGACCAGCAGCACCGGGGCGCCCGGTTTCGCGCCCGCGTTGGCGACGGCGCTCCCGGCCGCCGAGGGCGACGCGACCGTCTGGACGGTGCCGTTGCGCCCCGGCGTGCGGTTCAGCGACGGGTCGGCGTTCGATGCCGCCGATGTGGTGGCGACCTATCGAGCGATACTCGATCCGGCGTCGGCCTCGGAGGTGCGCTCGTCGTTTGCGATGATCGAGCGGGTCGAGGCTGTCGATCCGCTGTCGGTGCGGTTCACGTTGCGTCATCCGTATGCGGCGTTCGGCACCAAATTGCTGATCGGGATCGTGCCTTCGGAGGCCGTCGCGACGCCCGGGCCCGCGACCGAGTCACCGCTCAATACCGCCCCCATCGGTACCGGCCCCTATCGGCTGACGGTGTTGGAGCCGACGCGGGCGGTGTTCGAGGCGAACGAGAGTTACTGGGGTGGTGCGCCTTCGGTCAAACGCCTGACCGTGCTGTCTGTACCCGACGACAACACGCGCGCGCAGCGGATGGCCGCTGGCGAACTCGACGGGACATCGCTGCCGCCCTTGCTGGCGGCGGCGACATCCGGGGGGCGGATGTCGTTGCAGACCAACACTTCCGCCGACTGGCGCGGGGTGTCGATGCCGGAAGGCGATCCCGTCGCCGGGGATTCCGCCGTGCGGCTGGCACTGAACTACGCGGTGGACCGTCAGGGCATGATCGACAACATTCTCGGCGGCTACGGGCGCCCGGCCTATACGCCCTTCGCTGATGTCTACGGTGAGTCCTACGATCCCACAGCATTTTTCGGGTTCGATCGCGCTCGTGCAGAACAGATTCTCGATGGTGCGCGATGGCTGGCGGGCAGCGATGGGGTGCGGGTGAAGGATGGCGTGCGCGCGCGTTTCACCGTGATGTACAACTCCACCGACACGCTGCGTCGTGATCTGGCACTGGCTTTCGCCTCCGACGCTCGCCGCGTGGGCATCGAGGTCGATCTCGCAGCGCTGTCCTGGGATCGGATCGAGCCGCGCGTCGCGCAGGCGGGCATCCTGCTCGGCGGCGGCAGCGAGCCCTACGATCCCGACACGCAGGCCTACAACACCCTGCACTCGCCGCCACCGGACCCGAGCACGGGCAGCCCGTACGACAACGCGAGCCGCCACGCCGATCCCACGATCGACGCGCAACTGGAGCTGGCCAGGCGCAGCACGGATCCCGCGGTGCGCGCCGCCGCGTATCGGGACGTACAGCGCCGCTACGCCCAGGCTCCGAGCCATGTCTTCCTGGTGCATCTCGATCACACCTATGTGGTGAAGGATTCGTCCTGGACGATGTCGGGGCCGGTGCTCGAGCCGCACGCCCACGGCGTCACCTGGGGACCGTGGTGGTCGCTGCAGACGTGGACGCGCTGATGGGGCGCAGCCGCTTTCGTGGGCGCGGTCTCCGGGCGATGGCCGGGTGGCGCCTGGTGACGGTGATTCCGGTGCTCGCCGCGGTCTCGGCCGCCCTGTTCGCCGCCGCCGCGCTGTCGCCGTTCGATCCGCTGGTCGGGTACCTGGGCGCGCGATACGAGACGACCAGCGTGACGGACCGGGCGCTGCTCACCGATCAGCTCGGGCTGGACGCATCGTGGTATCAGCTGTACGGACGATGGATCGGCGCGCTGTTCAGCGGCGATCTCGGTGATTCCCGGGCGTTCGCGCAGCCGGTGAGCACCCTTCTCGCCCAACGGCTTCCGTGGACGATTCTGCTGGTTGCCGTCGCGATGGGCGTGGCGATCGCGGTCGCGCTCGGGGCAGGCGTCTGGGCGGGCATGCACCGCGGCGGGCTGGTCGACCGGCTGGTCACCGCATCGTGCGTGATCATGCAGGGCCTGCCGCCGTTCGTAGTGTCGCTCGCCGCGATCGCCGTGTTCGCGGTGGGCCTGGGCTGGTTGCCGCCCGCGGGACTCACCGATGCCGGCGCCGAGGTGGGGTTCGGCCAGGTGGTGCGACACCTGGTGTTGCCCGCCGCCGCGTTGGCTGTCTCGCAGGTGCCGTGGCTGTTGCTCGCCGTGCGGGAATCGGTGTCGGGCAATCGGGGCGAGGATTTCGTGGTCGGGGCGGCCACGCGCGGGATCGGCACCGCGACCATCACCGGCAGCCACATCCTGCCGTCTTCGCTGGCCCCGTTCGTGACGATCCTCGGGGCGCGGCTGCCGGAGGTCGTGGTCGGGGCCGTACTGGTGGAGGAGATCTTCTCGTGGCCGGGCATCGCGGGCGCGTTCGTCCGGTCGGCGAAGGACCTGGACATGGCGCTGCTGGCGATCCTCACCGTGGGCACGACCTGCGCGGTGATGCTCGGATCGCTGCTGGCCGATATCGCGGTGGCCCTGCTCGACCCGCGGGTGCGCGCCGATGGATGAGCGGTGGCGCGATCGCCCGTGGATCGCCGGACGCGGCGGTATCGCTCGGGCAGGCAAGCGGGCAGCGACCGGGCAGCGCGGGATTCGCACGCGCGGTCACGGCGGCGCGGTTTCCTCCCTCGGCGAGCGCGCGGCGGCGCGGCGGCGGTTGTACCTCGCGCTGTCGGTGCTGGTGGCAGTCGTGCTGTACGCGGTGATCGTGCCGTGGGTGGGCGGGGTCGACGATCGGCTCACCGACTTCGCGAATGCGCGGCAGGCGCCTTCGGGACAGTGGTGGTTCGGGACCGACGCGGCGGGGCGGTCACTGTTCGTGCGGATCGCAGCGGCGTTGCGGACCTCGCTGATCGTGGCAGCGTGTGCCGCGGCGGTGTCGACGGTGATCGGGGTGCTGGTCGGTGCGGGATCCGCGCTGGCCGGCGGCTGGGTGGATCGACTGGTGATGCGGCTCGCCGATACCGCCAACGCGCTGCCGCACCTGCTGCTCGGGATTGTGATCGTGGCGCTGTTCCGGGGGAACGCGGCGGCGGTGGTGTTGTCGATCGGGCTCACTCACTGGGTACAGGTGGCGCGGATCGTGCGGGCGGAGAGTCTGAGCCTGCGCGAGCGTGAGTACGTGTCCGCGGCGGTGCTCGCGGGTGCGAGTCGCCGGTACCTGCTGACCAGGCATCTGCTCCCCGCCGTCGCTCCCCAAGCCCTGATCGCCGTGGTTCTTCTGCTACCGCACGCGATTTGGCACGAGTCGACGCTGTCGTTCCTGGGGTTCGGACTACCGCCGCACGAACCGAGCCTGGGCACGCTGCTGGCGGAAGCGCGCACCTCGCTCCTGCTGGGTGGGTGGTGGACCCTGGTTTTTCCGGCGGGGTTGCTGGTGCTGACGACGGTGGCTGTCGCTGTCGCCGGCTCGTCACTGCGTGGGCTGCTGGCTCCGCCGAAGCCGTCGCGGATGCCGCGATGAACCGTGACAGGTCCACGTCCCCGCGCCGGGCAGCGCCATCGCCCGGAAGCGGCGACAGCACTGGATGCCGTCCCAAGACGACCGCCGAGCCGGCTCGATGACCATCGCGAGCAGCCACGAGCCTGCTTCGCGCAGCCGCTTGACCCTGGATGCGCTGACCGTGCGCATTCCGGTGGGCCGCGGCGACGTGGTGCACGCGGTGACCGACCTGTCGCTCGACATCGCGGCAGGCGCGGTCACCGCGCTCATCGGCGAATCCGGTTGCGGCAAGTCGATGGTCGCGAGTGCGGTGATGGGAGTGCTGCCCCACGAGGCCGTCACGACCGGGTCCGTTCGCCTGGCGCGTCGCGGCGCACCCACTGCCGGCAGCACCGGCCTGCACCGAACCGGCGCCGTTCGCACTGTCGGCCGACGTCAACGATCCGCCGCCGAAATCACCGGCTCGCAACGGCTGGGCGGGCCGATCGACATCCTCGCCGGCGATCTTTCCTATCGCGGCCGCCATGTCGCGCTGATACCCCAGTCGCCCAGCACCCATTTCACCCCGGTGCGAACCATCGGCTCGCAGCTCGGCGAAGCGATCGCCGAGCTCGCCACCGCGCACACCCCCGCCGACCTCGTCGATCGCGCGGGTCTGTCCCGTGACGCGCTCGACCTGTACCCCCACGAACTCTCCGGCGGCATGGCGCAGCGCGCGGCCGTGGCGGCGGCCCTGGCGGGCGATCCCGAGGTGATCATCGCCGACGAACCGACCTCGGGCCTCGATCGTGTACGCACCGACCAGATCGGAAAACTGTTGCGCGAGTGCGCTGACGCCGGCGCCGCCGTCCTGCTGATCACCCACGATCTGAGCCACCTGCTGCGCGCCGACCTCGCCGACACCCTCGCCGTCATGTACGACTCACGCCTGATGGAAGTGGGGCCCGCGGCCGAAGTTCTCGACGATCCGTGGCACGACTACACCCGCGACCTGCTCGCCGCCCTGCCCCAGCACGGCCTGCACCCACTGCCCCATCCCCCGCGATCGCTGACGAATCTGTCCGAGATCTGCCCGTACGCGGGCGGTCCGACGCAGTTGGTTCCACAGCGGCAGCGCATGATTCGCGAGTTGAGGTCCTGATGTTGATCGCCGATACCGTCACCGCGGGCTACGGCGCGCGACCGGTCATCCGTGCGGTCGACCTACAGGTCACACCGGGCGAGATCGTCGGGATCACCGGCGACTCGGGATCCGGCAAGACCACGCTCGCTCGAACCGTGGCGGGACTGCTGACGCCCACCGAGGGCACGGTCACCGTCGACGGACAACCACCGCGACGAGCCCGCGGCGCCGTCGCCATGGTGTTCCAATCCCCCCGTGCCGCAACCAATCCCCACTTCTCCCTTGCCGAGATCATCGCCGAACCCGCCCGCGTGCGCCGCATCCCACCGCCCGATCTCGCGGCCCTGATCACCACCGTGGGCCTCACCCCCGACCTCCTCGACCGCCGCCCCCATGCCCTCAGCGACGGTCAGCTCCAACGCGTCTGCCTGGCCCGTGCCCTCGCCCAGCACCCCCGCTACCTCATCCTCGACGAGGCCACCGCCATGCTCGACGCGGCGACCACCGCCGCCATCATCCGCCTGGTCATGGCCCGAGCCCGCGACAATCTCGGCGTCGTGCTGATCAGCCACGACGAGTCTCTCCTCGACGTCGCCTGCACCCGCGTCTCGACGATGCGCGTGGGCGCCCTGACCGCGCGCCGCGAATCTCCGCAATAACCGCACGAATACCTCAGGTTGCCCACAGGAACCCGTTTTAGCGTGAGCCCCTGTGACATTCACGCACCGCAGTCCAGTCAGCGCGCGCCGCAGCCTCAGTGGTTGGGCGCGCACCGCGCCGACCGTCGCCGAAGTGCTGCGCACGCCCGATATCGCGGTGATCGCCGAGCGGGTGCGGACCGCGGGCCCGCGCGGGGTGATCGCGCGCGGGCTCGGACGCAGCTACGGGGACCCGGCGCAGAACGCCGGTGGACTGGTCGTCGACATGACCGCACTGGACCGCATCCACAGCATCGACCCGGACAGCGGCATCGTCGAGGTCGATGCGGGCGTCAGCCTGGACACGCTGATGCGGGCCGCGCTGCCCTTCGGGCTGTGGGTTCCGGTGCTGCCGGGAACGCGGCAGGTGACGGTCGGTGGGGCGATCGGTGCCGATATCCATGGGAAGAACCATCATTCGCAAGGCAGCTTCGGCAATCACGTGGTGTCGATGGACCTGCTGACCGCCGATGGGTCGGTGCGCACGCTGACGCCGGAAGGCACCGACGCCCCGCTGTTCTGGGCGACGGTCGGCGGGATGGGACTCACCGGGATCGTCGTCGGCGCGCGAGTTCGGCTGAAGCACACCGAGACCGCGTATTTCATCGTCGACAACGACCGGACGCACGATCTCGACGAAACGATGGAATTGCTGACCGGTGGGTCCGACGACGGATACGACTACTCGATGGCGGTTCCGGACACCATTTCCACCGGAGCGAAGCTCGGCCGGGCCGGTTTCAGTCGCGGGTCGCTGGCGACCGTCGATCAGCTGCCGGTGAAATTGCGTAGCAACCCCTTGCATTTCGATGCGCCACAATTGTTCACCGTGCCCGATATCTTCCCGAACGGGATGGTCAATTCCGTGACAACGCGCATCGCCGCCGAGGCCGCTCATCGCCTGTTCCCGCGCCGGGCACGTGGACGGGTCCAGAATCTGACGCAGTTCTATCACCCGCTCGATCTGCTCGGTGAATGGAATCGGGCGTACGGCAAGCGGGGATTTCTGCAATATCAGTTCTCGATGCCGTTCGGGGCCGAGCACCAGCTGGCCGAGGCGGTGCGAGCCATCGCCGAGTCGGGGCATCATTCGTTCCTCAACGTCTTCAAGCGCATGGGGGCGAGCAACCCGGCGCCGCTGTCGTGGCCACATCCCGGACACATGCTGAGCTTGGACTTCGCACTGATCTGCGGGCTCGACCGGTTCTGCGTCGACCTCGACGAACGGGTGCGGGCGGCGGGCGGGCGGTTGTACTTCGCGAAGGAATCACGGACCACCCCGGAGATGATCGCGATGATGTATCCACGACTCGACGAATGGCGACAGGTCCGAGATCGAGTAGACCCGGAACGGGTGTTCGCCTCCGACCTGTCGCGGCGGTTACAGCTGGTCACCGGACCGCATTGATGCTGTGTTTCAGATCACGAGGTGTGAATGGTGATCGAAATCCGGTAGCGGCTAATCGAATTCACCGGCAATGACGCACATCACTGTCCGTTTCGAACCCTGAGGACATCCTGAGTTACATCCCAGCAACAAACAGTTGGACACTTGATCATGGGTGCTCGATCGAGGGCCTGCGCTCCCCAGGGAGCATCGCCATTGAGGGAAAGACTGCATTCATGAACATCAGCAAGGTCGCCGCAACCTCCGCACTCGTCATTGCCGCGCTCGGCGTCGCCACCGGCGCCTCGCACGCCGCTCCGGCGCCTGCTCCCGCACCCGTCCCGGCCTTTCTCGACGGCGTCGGCCAAGGCGTGAACCAGGTACTGCCCGGCATCAACTGGAAGACCGGTATCGAGGGCGACGCCGTCGTCGTCGAGACCGACGCGGGCTCGCTCACCACCGAGAACAACCAGTTCCAGGTGCGCGACAACCAGGGCAACATCGTGGTGGCCCTGCCGCTCGCCTACACCCTCGGCGACCTCGAGTACCCGATCGAGGCCGCCATCGACGGCACCCGCGCCACCCTGACCCCGCGCACCGACGTGGCCGCTGCTCGTCCGTCGACCCTGCTGCACGATGTCGTTCGGCAGGAGGCCTTCGATGACGCCGTCGGCGCCGCTGCCACCCAGTTCGGCATCATCACCGCGATCGGCACCCTGGTCGGCACCCTCGTCGGTGGCGTCGCGGGCTGCGCCATCGGCGGCGTCGGCGGCCTGATCCTCGGCATCCCCGTGCTCGCCCTCGGCGGCGCCACCGGTATCGCGGGCTGCCTCGCCGGCGCCGCCGTCGGCATCCCGCTCGGCGCGGCCGCGGGTCTGGTGCTGACCGGCGTTCCCGCCGCGATCGCCGTCGGCATCGGCTTCCACAACCGGATCAACGCGCCGGAAAACCAGTAGTCGATACCGCGAAGGCCCCGCCCACCGGCGGGGCCTTCGCCGTGTCAGCGGGCGAGACGGATGCGCAGTCTTTCGTAGGTAGGAATGAAAACCTTTCGACGGTAACGCCTTTCGACGATCTCCCACGGGCGCCCCGCGGCGGTGAGCGCTTCGAGCAGCGCGGTGAGCTCGGAGTGGACGAGTTGCGCGCCCAGGCACAGGTGTCGGCCGCCGCCGAACCAGAGCTGGCGGGTTTCGGGGTTGTAGGCGCGGTCGACACGGAACTCGCCCGCAGCGTTGTTGATCGTCCAGGTGAGGATCTTGACGTGCTCGCCCGCGCGCAGGTCGCGGTCGGCGACCCGAACGTCGGCGGTGACCGAGCGGCCGACGAGGTAGGCGGGACTGGTGACGCGCAGGGTTTCGCGCACCGCGTCGGGCAGGCGGTCGGGCGCGGCGAGCAGGGCGCGGTGCTGGCCGGTGTCGTGCATGATCGCGACCATTCTGGTCATCGCGCTGGCGAGGGTGTCGGTGCCCGCGACGGCCATCAGAATCGCCAGGCCGCCCGCGTGCTCGACGTCGAGGCCGAGTTCACGGCAGCGCCCCAAGGTGGTGTCCGGGTCGGCGCGGGCATACGCGTCGGGGACGTTGACAGCGAGCTGGGTGGCCAGCTCGCGGGCGCGGGCCAGGGCGGCGGGATCGAGCGTGGTCGAGGCCATCGTGCCGAAACCCAGGTTGACCAGTTCTTCGACGTGATGGAACAGCCGCAGGAACAGGGCATCCTCGTCGTCGGTGTAGTCCCCGCCGATGGCCGCGGCGATGTCTTCGGGACGCATACCGACCAGGTCGGAGACGCTGCGGCCGACGAGGATCTGGGCACGGGCGGCGATGTCGACCGTCTCCCCCGCGGCGAGCCGTTCGCGCAGGTCACGCAGGTCGGGGCCGATCACGCGTTCGACCAGGGCATCGGTGTGGGTGAGGGTGAACAGGTCGCGCACTTTGGTCCGCAGATCGGTGTGCCCCGGCCCTTCGAACAGATCCTGCACCCAGTCCCCGATCACCTGCGCCCACCAGTGTCCGGCCGCGCCCTCGGACACGATGCTGAAATGGGTGCTGTCGTTATAGATCTGGCGGGCGACCAGCGGATCGGCGACGAACCAGCCGAGCTCGGGAACCTTGCGGATGGGCCGCGCGAACCGTCCCAGCAGCAATAATCCAGGCAGCCAGGGCTGACCTGCGGCGAGTAGGGTCAGTTCATGGCGTCGGGCGGAGCTCCACACCCCGGCACAATCTAATCGAGGCGGCCCGATTAGTGAAGGTCTGTGGCTAGGATCGGCGAGATGCGCTGGTGGTGATCTGTGCATCACGCGATAGCTGGAAGTGAATAACCATTATGAGATCGACAATCGAAGCCGTCGGCGCGTATCTGCCGACCAGGGAAGTGACAACGGCGCAGTTGCTGGCGCAGCTCGCCGTCGACGCGCCGCTGGATCTGGAGAAGGTCAGCGGAGTCAGAGCACGCAGGGTGCGGGGCGAATCCGAGGACTCGTTCACCATCGCGCTGGCCGCCGCCCGCGGCGCACTGGCCAACTCGCGTTACGACGCCGCCGATCTCGACGTGATCATCTCCTGCTCGATCACCCGGACCCGCGGCGAGGACTTCTGCCTGGAACCGTCTTTCGCCCTGATGCTGCGCAGCGCGCTCGGGGCGAGCAGCGCGATCCACTTCGACGTGTCCAACGCCTGTGCCGGCATGATGACCGGGGTCCTGTTGCTGGACAGGATGATTCGGTCCGGTGCGGTGCGCCGGGGCATGGTGGTCTCGGGGGAATGCATCACCCCGATCGCCGATACCGCCGTGCGCGAGATCGACCAGAAGTACGACCCGCAGTTCGCCTCGCTCACCGTCGGCGATGCCGGTGCGGCCGTGGTGCTCGACGGCACCGACGGGCCTGGGCTCGACTACGTGGAACTCAACACCAGCGCCGCGTTCGCCCAGCTGTGCCTCGGGATGCCCAGCGACAAGGGGCCGGGAGTCGCGCTCTACACCGACAACCGGGCGATGCACAACGAGTCCCGGTATCTGCTGTGGACCTCGCGGCACCAGGAATTCCTGGCCGCGCGTGGATCGAGCTTCGCCGCGGAGGGCTACGACTACCTGATCCATCACCAATTCAGTGGTCCAGCAGTGGAATTGATCAACAAGATCGCCGAGCGCGAATTCGACGCGGCGATGCCGCCGGGCCTGGCGGTGCTCGACAAGTACGGCAACACCGCGTCGACCTCGCATTTCGTGGTGTTGCACGACGCATTGCGGCAGGGACTGATCGCGCCGGGGTCGAAGGTACTGCTGGTGCCGGCGGCTTCCGGGGTGGTCGCCGGATTCTTGTCGGTGACAATCGGCGATCTGCGGGTATAGGACAGTATGGGAATCATCATTTCTTCGGCTACCACCCGCAGCGGCGGAGTCAGCTCGGTAGGGCAGGCGGCAAGCGCCGCACGCGAGGCTCTCGCGGGGGCCGGTTGCGCGCCCGAGCAGGTCGACGCGTTGATCAATGTGGGGGTCTATCGCGATGCGAACCTCGTGGAACCGGCCGTCGCGGCGCTGATCCAGCAGGCGGCGGGGATCGGGTTGGACTATCGGCGCGGCGATGTGCCGTGTTTGTCGTTCGATCTCATGAACGGCGCCTGCGGGGTGGTGAACGCGGTGGGAGTGGCCGCTTCGCTGCTCGCCGATCTGCCGACCGGGCACGTCGTGGTGGTGTCGGGCGACGCGCATCCGTCGGGCCGGGCGGATGCGGAGTTCGCGTTCGAGACCGTCGGGGCCGCTTTCGTTCTCGAGAATCACGCTGAGGCCACGGGTTTCGGCGGGGTACACGTGAGTGCCGGTGATGTGCTGCCCGATCCACAGGGATATGTGAAGTTGACCGCGATGGGGGCGCAAGGCCGGTCGGCGCTGACGGTCGAATTACTCGCCGGAACAGCCGAACTCGTCGAACATGCCGCTGCCGCGGCGCGAGAAGCACTGGTGGCCGATGGTCTCGATGCCGCGCAGGTGGTGCTGGTGTGCGGCAAGCCGACCGCCGACTTCGCCGACGAGCTCGCCGCCGAGCTCGGCATCGGCGCGGTGGTGACCGATGAATTCACCGGGGACGCACACACTTCCGCCGTGACAGCCGCATTCGTGGCGGCGCGTGATGCGGGCCTGGCCGATCGACCGTTGTTGTTCGTTGCCGCCGACGGCGGACCCACTGCCGCGGCGGTGACCTACAGAGGGGTCGGTGTGCGATGACGCGCTCTTTGCACCTTGTTCCGGATCCGGATCCCACCCCACGGCACGGCCGCCATCGCGCGGCGTCCGGGCCTGCGGCAGGAGTGCCGAGCCAGGCCACGGTGCTAGCTCTGCGGTCGATTCCGGTGATCGGATGGGTGTTCCTGATCATCGGAGTGGTGCGGCCGTTCCGGGCTCGGTGGTTGCGGGTGGCGTTCTGGATCGATGTGATGCTCAGCGTCGGGGCGCACGCCGCGCAGATCCCGGCGGCCCGCAAGATCGCGGCCGAACGGGGGATCTCGGGTCGTCGCGCGGCCGTGATGACCATGCTGCTCGGCGCCACCTGGTGGAAGACGTTGGGCGAGGCAGGACAGTGACCGAGGCGGCGCCGTCCGGCTACGGTCACCGAGCTCCTCGGCGCGATCGGTCGCTGGAGCAGCGGTGAGTGAGCTGTGGGTGGTGATTCCCGCCTTCGACGAGGAACGCGGCATCGGCAAGACGCTGGCTGCCGTGGCGGCGCAGCACGATACCGATTTCACCGTGGTGGTGGTCGACAACAACTCGACCGACCGCACCGTCGAGGTGGTTCGCGCCTTCGCATCGGCGCATCCGGTGCCGCGCATCGTGGTGATCGACGAGCAGCAGAAGGGCACCGGCGCGGCCGCCGATACCGGCATGCGGCACGCGATCTCGCACGGCGCGACCTATCTCGCACGCACCGACGCCGATTGCCTGCCCGCGCCCGACTGGACGCGGCGGATCAAGGCTGGATTCGACTCCGGCCTGCGATTGGTCAGCGGTCAGCTGATTCCGCGCACTGACGAAGGTATTTCGTGGGTCGACCGCACGATCATCCGAGTGGCCTTGGAGGCGGCGTCGGCGTTCGGCAAGATGCGCTCGGGAAACCGGGATCCGAAGTATCTCGGCCCGTATGTGATGACGCCGGGCTGCAATATGGCGATAACCGCCGAATTATACGGCGCTGCAGGCGGATTCCCTCGCACCGCGATCGAGGACCTGCACGAGGATCGGGCGCTGGTCAATGCGGTGCGCACGATCACCACCGACTATGGTTTGCGCCGCGACGTGCGGGTGTACGGCTCGAATCGGCGGGTGCGCGCCTGGGGCATTCGCAAGACTCTCGCCTGGTATGCCGATCATCGGTATCGCCCGGACGTGGTCGACATTCGGTGAGGGCGTCTGCCGCGACCGACTACCGAGGAGAACATCGGTGACCGACTTTCTCGAAAGGCTTGCCGCGCAGGCGGAACGGATTCCGGACGCCTCGGCGCTCGGGACCGTCGGCAAGCGTGCGCTCACCTACCGGGAACTGGTGGATTCCGTCGGCAGGGTGGCGCACAACCTCGGCGAGGCGGGGTTCACCCCCGGTGATCGGATGCTGTTCTCGATCCGGCCGAGTGTGTCGTCGGTGATATTGATCTTCGGGGTGATCGCCGCGGGTGGGACGATCGTGTTCGTCGACCCGGGAGTGGGGCCCGAACTCTTCGCCAGACGGGTCGGCGCGGTCGAACCGGCGTGGGCCGCGACCGAATCACTGCTGTATGCCGTGAGTGGGCCGCTGGCCGGGTTCGGACGGAAGAAGGGGCTCGAACTGCCACGGTTCGGTGCGCTCGATGTCCGCCACATCCACAGCGGGTTGTGGTTGCCCGGCACGCCGTTCGGGTCGATTCCGATGCGCCGGTTCACCGGCGACGCGAGCGAGACCGCGCTGCCCGCCACGGACCCCACCGCGGCCGCGCTGATCGTGTTCACCTCCGGCACCACCGACGAACCGAAAGCTGTTGTGCACACGCGTGCTTCGCTGAGCGCGGGACTCTCGGCGATGGGCGGCAAGACCAGCCTCGCACCCGGGGCCTTCCTGCACACCGAGCAGCTCATGATGGGGTTGCCCGCCTTGATGGCGGGTGCACGCTGGGCGATGCCACGCTATCCGCGCTTCGGTACCCATATCGACCCGGCGCGGTTCACCCACCATCTGCGCAGCGCTACCCACGCGTTCTATACTCCGGCCGATCTCGCCGTCGCCCTCGACGCGATCGAGGCAGGCGCGGTCGCGACGCCGCCGAATCTGCGGCAGGTAGCGCTGGGCGGGGCGCCGGTCACCTCGGCCCTGCTGCGCAGAGCGCGGAAATCGCTGCCCGACACCGAGTTTCTCGCGATCTACGGGATGACCGAGATCCTGCCGGTGGCGGTCGCGACCGGCGCGGCGAAGCTCGCACACGACGGCGATCTGCTCGGGGAACCCGTGCGTGGCGTGCGGGCGCGGATCGCCGAGGACGGCGAACTCCTGTTGTCCGGCCCGAACCTGTGTCGCGGGTATCTCGGCGCACCACCCCTCACCGAGATCGTGACCGGCGACCTCGCGCGCTGGGACGGCCGGGAGCTGGTTCTCACCGGCCGGAAGAAGGACATGATGATCCGGGGGAAGACCAATATCTATCCCGGCTTGTACGAGCCGGTGATCACCGCGATCGACGGCGTGCGCGAGGCGATCATGGTCGGCCTGCCGGACGAGATCGGCGACGAGCGGATCGTGCTCGCCATCGTCGCCGCCCCGGGGTCGGGCGATATCGCGGCACTACTTCGCGCACGGCTGCCGCAGATCATCGACACCACAGCCGTGCCCGATGACATCGTGGTGCTGGATCGTATTCCGGTCAGTGGACGGACGACCAAGCCGGACCGGGCGGCGCTGCGGGAGCTTGTTCGCGGACTGGTCGACTAGGCCGCACATCGTTGCGAGGACGCGCTACCGTCCGCCATCCGGACACTTCAAGGGCGAGCTGTCCATGATCAACATGCATCCTCTGCTCGAGATCGTCGCCGGGCAACTGCCGGCTCATCGGGTGACCGACCGGATCGTGGCATCGGCGAGTGATTCGATGGTTGTCCTGGGGAGCATGGTGTCGACGTAGCAGAAGGTGATCGACATCGTGGTGTCGAGGGTGGCTACCGCGACGGTCAGTGCGCTGGCGCAGGAGTTCGTGCCCGCGACGGTCAGGGCGGTGATGCGCAGTGGCTCAGGGGTTTCCGGAGCGGCCAGTCTGCCCAAGTTGCTGAGGGTGACGTTCCACGGCGCTCGGCGGTCGATGAGTTCGATGGTGCGCCTGCCGGATTTGATGGAGTGCGGGCAGCCGTAGCGGATGGCAGCCAGGGCGGTGAGGTCGTGCCGCTTCGCCAGCCGTTGGGCCAGTTGTGTTTTCGCCGCGCGGGCCGCGTCCCAGAGGGAACAGCTCGGGCCGTAGGGAACGAAAGTGGGGACTACCGCGGTGAACATGCCGGGCTCGTCGTCGGGCGGGGATGGGGCCAGGCGGGAGCGGACGTCGACCGGGATGCCGATGCCTGCGACGCCGCAGGTGCGAGGCGCGATGTCGCCGAGCGCG
Organism: Nocardia sp.; assembly: GCA_014360565.1. Taxonomy (GTDB): domain Bacteria; phylum Actinomycetota; class Actinomycetes; order Mycobacteriales; family Mycobacteriaceae; genus Nocardia. The sequence continues at coordinate 1,841 of JACIXH010000116.1, read as the reverse complement.
GCGGCCAGGGCGGCGGTCAATGCGGCGCTGATCGTGACGCCGTGGTGGTGACAGCGAGCGCGCAATGCGGTGAGCGCGTCGCCCTCGACAGCGCGGATCACCGTGCGGGTACGGCGAATCGGCAGCGGCGGCTGGGTGCCGGGGAGGTTGGCGGGGCGGCGGGCCATGGCGGTGAGCTGGCCGGTGATGTTGGTGCGCAGGCAATGCAGCAGGCCGGTGTTCGCGGGCGGGATCAGGTTGTCGGGGGCCGGGATCGGGGGCCGGGACTCGACGGGGAACGGAGATCCGAAGGCGTAGGCGAGGATTCGCCAGGCCAGCGACGCCATCGAACGGCCGTCGAGCAGCACGTGCGACAGCACAAGGATCAGGTCGTGGTGTTCGGCGGAAGTCCCTGGGCGCCAGGACAGATCGATGAGGCGCCCGGGTGCCGTTGCCAGGTCTACGGGTTCGGCGAGTTGCTCGTCGAAGATCGTGCGCCACTCGTCGGGGTCTTCGACGATGCGGTGCAGAACCGGGAGATGCGGGTCGGCGGAGGGAGCGAAACGTGGGCCGTCGACAACCGTTGTTCGCAGCAGCGGAAATTCCGTGAGCAGCGCCTGAGTGGCTTCTTCGAGGCGATAGGCGCCGATCGGGCCCTGCACGCGCAATCGGACGACGCAATTCGCCGGCGACAGCTGATCAACGAGCCAGAACCAACGCTCCGAGGCCGACAGCGGCCGCATCACCTCGTTCATCGCGGCCTCCCGTCTCGGCACCTGTGTCGCCGCGAGCGTAGCGAACCGATGCCCGCTCGATACTCAGCGCTTTCACATGGCGTTACTACATGCGTATTATGGACTTATGGGTTTCGAGTGGCCTGATTGGGCGATCGCTCACCTGATCGGCATCGAACCCAGCGAGGTTCGGCAGGTCCTCGCAGCGTCACGACGGTGGCCACGCCCGGCCTTCGACGGTCAGGTGACCGTGTTGACGGTGTGGGGGCGCACCACAGCCGGCCGCCCGCTGATCGTGGTAACGCGACAGCGGGAGGACTGGACGTGGGTGATCATCGGCGCACGCACGATGCGCGCCGAGGAACTGGCGCAATTCGAGCAGTGGGAAAGTGGGAACCGATCATGAGCGAGCAGGGACTGCCGTCCAGCAAAGAAGAACTCGCCGACTTCATGGATCGGCTGAGTTTCTCCGACGAGCCCACCGACGCCCCACCACGCCTTCCCGTCAACGAAGACATCATGGTGACCACGTCGATCCGCCTGCCTCTCGGGCTACACACCCGCCTGAAGTCCCTCGCCGACGAACGCCGCGTAGGTGTGTCCACCCTGCTCCGCGAATGGGCCGAAGCAGCCGTCGCCGACATCGACGACGAAGACCAGATGATCTCCCTCGCCGAAGCCAAACGCGCCCTCTCGCGCGTCCACCCGATCCACCGAGCGAGCTGACGAGAGCGGACCCACCCCTTTCGCCTATCGCTGCGCCGCCTTCGCCGGGGCCGTCAGAACACGCACCACACAGTTGATCCCTGCCGCGTTGGCCAATCGCGTATCAGTGGTGAGCAGGTCGCAACCGTAAGCCTCGGCCGCGGCGACGTAGGCCGCGTCGTAGGCGGTCAGGTTGTCGCGTAGTTCCCAGATCCTGGGGACCAGAACACGGGTAACCGGGACTTCCGGGTCGAGTTTTTCCAGGGCGGTGACCGCTCGGGCCGCTTGCTCGATGTTGACGGTGCCTGCGCGGGCGAAGCGGCGGATCACCGAGAGAACCTCGACTGTCCAGTGCTGGGGCGCGATCCAGCGATTGTCGGCTTCGAGGGCAGCGCGACAGCTGTCGCCGAGGGGATCCGGATT
>JACIXH010000115.1 GCA_014360565.1 Nocardia sp. | reverse complement strand
TGCTCATGGACACTGCCACCGTGGCGCGTTTCGAGGCCAGCCGGGATCGGCTGGCCTCGATCGCCTACCGTCTGCTCGGCTCGGCCGCCGACGCCGAAGACACTGTGCAGGACGCGTTCCTGCGGTGGCAGGCCGCCGATCGCAGCTACGTCGAGGTGCCCGAGGCGTGGCTGACCAAGATCGTCACCAACCTCGCGCTCGACCGGCTCCGTTCGGCGCGGGCGCGCCACGAACGCACGGTCGGCGCCTGGATGCCCGAACCGCTGCTCGACGGCGACCCGATGCTGGGCCCCGCCGACACCGTCGAGCAGCGCGAATCGGTCACCTTGGCGGTGCTGGCACTGATGGAACGGCTCTCGCCGGTCGAACGCGCCGTGTACGTACTGCACGAAGCCTTCGCCTATCGGCATGCCGAGATCGCCGAAATTCTCGACATCACCGTCGCGGCCAGTCAGCAACACCTGCACCGGGCTCGCGCGCGAATCACCACCGCGCGCAACAGCACCGGCATCGACCACGGGGCCGCGCGCCGCATCGTCGAGGCATTCGTCGAGGCTGCCTCCTCCGGCCACACCGAACGCCTGATCGCGCTGCTCACCGACGACGCGACCGGCATCTCCGACGGCGTCGGCGGCCTGGCCGCGCAGCTGATCCACTACCCGGGCCCGCAGCGGCTCGCCCGCGTCATCACCGCAGGCCTCACCCCGAGCGCGGCCAAACGCCGGCTCGCCGGTGGCTCACCCTCGATTCACGCCGCGATGGTCAACGGCAGCCCGGCCATGGTCTTCACGCTCGACGACCGCGTCCTGGGCGTGGCGGTCCTGGAGCTGCGAGGCGACAAGATCGCGGGCATGCGCAGCATCGCCGCACCGAGACGGCTGGCCCGCCTCGCCGAGCAGTGGCAGTGCGGCGAGCACGATGTCGCGATCACCGCGTTGTGGTAGCAGCGTCACCGACGCTCGGCGACACCGAGTGACAACGCCGCCAGGGCTTTCGGCGCGCCCGGCTGGTAGAACCGGTCGAGTTCGGTGATCTCGAAGCCTGCCTCGGTGATCAGTCCCACGATGTCGCGGTCGAGGTGACAGCCGCCCGCGATCGTGCGCTGGATCGGGTCGAGCCGGTGCTGCCAGATCTGCACCGACTCCTCCGGCGCGAGGCCGTGTTCGACGAAGTGCAGGCTGGCGCCGGGGCGCAGGACCCGGCGCAGCTCCGCCAGTGCCGCCCCGACGTCGGGGATGGTGCACAGGGTGAAGGTGGACAGGGCGGTATCGAAGGTGGCATCGGGAAACGGCAGCGACTGACCGTCGAGACCGGCACGTTCGACCGGAACCGAACTCGCCGCAACACGCTCGGCGGCGATCTTCCACGCGGTGTCAGCGGGTTCGACCCCGCTGACCCGCTCCACGGCGGCCGGATAGAAACCGATGTTGTTGCCGGACCCGAACCCGACCTCGACCACCGCACCGTGCAACCCGGCGCAGGTTCGCTCGCGCAGCGGCCCATTCTGGGCGATGCCGCAGACCTTGTCGGTGATGTGCGGCAGTATTCGATCGGTATAGAAGCCCATCCCTCGATCATCCTCCCGCCGCCACCGCCGGCGGTGCTGTTCAGCCGAGTCGGCGGTCGAAGACCTCAGTGCTCGCGCCCGAGGCCGGGTCGACGGTGAGCACGCGCAGGTTCACCGAGTGCGCGGTGAGGTCCATGACCATGAAACCCAGTTCGTGCTGAGTGTCGAACAGCGCACGGTGACCGCCCGCGCTCAGTCGCGGCTGCCCGCCCGAGGTCTTGCCCGCGGCGCCCGAGACGATCTGGCGGGTGCCCTTGGTCGCCGGTGTCGGTTCCAGTACCTGCAAGGTGTGGTCGTGACCGGACAGCAGAAACGACACCTTGCCGAGCACATGGTCTTCGAAGAACCGCTTGGCGTGCACTCCGTTGAGCGGCTCGATCGGCAGGCCCTCGTAGTTGCCTGCGTCGCCGTGCGGCCCGTTGCTCAGATAGGGATGGTGGGTGCAGGCGATCTTCCACTGCGCGCTCGACTCGGCCAGGGCCTGGTCGAGCCAGGCGCGCTGGGCGTTCATGTACGGGCCCTCGACCGCCCAGTAGGGGTCGAGCAGCGGCGGGATGTAGGCCGCGAGCGGGTTGACATCGAGGATGAAGAACTCGACCACCGGGTTGTGTTCGGGCACCCGCACCGAGTAGTAGCGGCTCGGCATCCACCAGCGCGCGGACTTGGCGTGGTATTCGACCTCGTGATTGCCGCGCGCGAGCCAGCCGCCGTCACCGGGGAACAGCCCGGAGGTGTCGTGGTTGCCCAGCACCATGGCCCACGGAAAGTCCAGTCCCGCATTGGGATCCTCGAACTTGGTGGCGAACTGGATGTCGTCGGGGCCGCTCGGTCCCGAGTCGTAGATGTTGTCACCGAGCCCGACCGCCATCGAGAACGGTTCGCGCGCATGGAATTCGCGCGCCGCGTCGGCGACCGCCCACTGGGTGCGGGTGCCGGTGCCCGCGTCACCGGTGATCAGCACCCGCGCTGTCGGTCCTGCTGCCGGAGCGAACTTGGGTACCTGGGCGGGCACCGCCGCGGCGGGCGTGAGCCCCACCAGCGACATGCCCGCGACCACACCGGCCGCACCCGCCAGAACTTCACGACGGCCGATTCCGGTCGAGAACTGATCGTGCATGCTCACCTTCTGGGTAGTAGCTCTATTGGACAACTGACCTGATCGAAGCACAGTGACATGCCGGCCGCAGCTTAGACCGCGCACATCGACGACGACACCGCGCGCGATCGGCGCGCCGTAGTCACTCGGCGCGAACACGCCTCTGCACGATCGACAGCGGCGTGGTGGCAGCGACGTCGGTGAACCGGCGACGGTGGGTCAGGCGCCGGCGGTGGGGCGATCGAAGCCGACGGCTTCGTCCATGTCCTCGAGGGACATCCCCTTGGTTTCGGGCACGAACCGGGCGACGAAAGCCAGCGACAGCAGCGCGAACACCGCGTACATCCCGTAGGCGAAACCGAGCGAGAAGGTCTTCAGGCTCGGGAACGAGACGGTGATCGCCCAGTTCGCCGCCCACTGCCCCGCCGCGGCCAGCGACAGTGCGGCGCCACGGATCCGGTTCGGGAACATCTCCCCGAGCAGGACCCAGACGACCGGACCCCAGCTCATTCCGAAGAACACGACGAACAGGTTGGCCGCGACCAGCGCCAGCGGGCCGAGCGCACCGGTCAGATGCGGCTCCATGACGCCCTCGGCATCGGGCACCTGATCGGCGGCGCCGAAGCAGATCGCCATCGTGGCCAGGGTGACGGTCATGCCGATCGAGCCGGTCAGCAACAGCGGCTTACGCCCGACCTTGTCGATGAGCAATATCGCCACGATGGTGGTGGCGATATTGACCACCGAGGTGAACACGCTGATCTGGAACGACTGTGATTCCTCGAAGCCGACGGCCTCCCACAGCACATTCGAGTAGTAGAAGATCACGTTGATGCCCACGGCCTGCTGGAACACCGACAGCATCAAACCCACCCAAACGATCGGGTAGACCCCGCCGCCATGGCGGCGCAGGTCCTTCCACGACGGCTTGGTGTCGCTGCGCAGGCTCTCCTCGATACGGCCGATGGTGATCTCGAGGTTCTTCTCCCCGAACAGCATCGACAGCACGCGCCGAGCCTCGGGGATCTTGTGCGTGGCGACGAGGTAGCGCGGCGACTCCGGAATCGTGGAGGCCAGCAGGCCGTAGACCACGGCGGGCACCATCATCGACAAAAACATCCAGCGCCAGGCTTCCAAGCCCAGCCACAGCGTCTCGCTCGCGCCGCCCGCGAGGTGGGCGAGCACGTAGTCCACCAGCAGTGCCAGGAAGATGCCGAGCACGATGGCCAGTTGTTGCAGTGATCCGAGTCTGCCGCGAATGCGGGCGGGCGCTGTCTCGGCGATGTAGGCCGGTGCGATGACCGAAGCCACGCCGACACCGAGCCCGCCGATCACCCGGCCCAGCACCAGGATCCAGACGTCGGGAGCGAAACCTGTCACCACGGCGCTGACGAAGAACAGCACCGCGGCGATCTGCATGACCCGCAATCTGCCGATGCGATCGGCGATCCGGCCCGCGGTCATCGCGCCCACCGCAGCACCGAGCAGCGCCGAGGCCACCGCGAAACCGAGAACGGCGTCGTCGACATCGAATTCGGATTGGATCGCCGAGACAGCGCCGTTGATCACCGCGCTGTCGAAGCCGAACAGCAATCCGCCCAGCGCCGCGACAGAGGCGATGCGGATCACCCGGCTGCCCGACACCGGATCACCGTCGGGCAGCGCGGAGTCGTCGGTGCGAGAGCCTCCATCATGCATCGACTTCGTCCTCTCCACGGCGGGCACCACGGCCTCGCGAGTAGCAGCATGAATCCGAGCACAGTGTCCCCCGAACGAGCAGTCATCCGTAGGAACTCGTGATAGCGAGCCCACATCGCCGTGTTGGGTCGGCGCCCAGCCGGGCACCAGACGTTCATCCGGTCGACACGCACACCGTTTAGCGTCCGAGGGATGACCGATGTGGAGACCCGTCCGATCCCCGGTGATGTCAGCGAGATCGCCGACCTCGCGACCGTGGTCAACCTGGCCGACACCACCGGATTCACCGTCGACGACAGCGACGACGACGATCCGATCCTGCTCACCGAACCCGGCGGGCTGGTGGTGGACACCTGGCGCGAGGGCTACCCCTACGACGAGCGGCTCTCACGCCTGCAATACGACCTCGACAAGCGGCTGCTGCAGATCGAACTGCTCAAGCTGCAGAACTGGGTCAAGGCCAGCGGGCGCCGACTGGTGATCGTGTTCGAGGGTCGCGACGCCGCGGGCAAGGGCGGCACCATCAAACGATTCATGGAGCACCTCAATCCGCGCGGCGCCCGGGTCGTGGCGCTGGAGAAGCCGTCCGCGCGCGAATCCACCCAGTGGTATTTCCAGCGCTACGTCGAGCATCTGCCCGCCGCGGGCGAGATCGTGCTCTTCGACCGCTCCTGGTACAACCGCGCCGGAGTGGAACGGGTGATGGATTTCTGCACACCGCAACAGCATCGACGTTTCCTGTCGCAGGTGCCGCTGTTCGAGCGGATGCTCGTCGACGACGGCATCGACCTGGTCAAGTTCTGGTTCTCGGTGTCACCGCTGGAGCAGCGCACCCGCTTCGCCATCCGTCAGGTGGACCCGGTGCGGCACTGGAAGCTCTCGCCGATGGACCTGGCCTCGCTCGACAAGTGGGACAGATACACCGCCGCCAAAGAGGAGAACTTCGAGCACACCGACACCGATCACGCCCCGTGGATCGTGGTCAAGAGCAACGACAAGAAGCGCGCCAGGCTCAATGCGATGCGGCACGTGTTGAGCGGCTTCGATTATGACAACAAGGATGTCGAGATCGTCGGCACCGCGGACCCACTGATCGTGGGCCGCGGGCGCGACGTCATCGGATCGTGAAGCGCTAGCGACTCAGGGCCACTCGGTGCGCATGGTGCATCAGCGTGGCGAGCTCGTCGCGCTCGGCGTCGTCGAGGACATCGAAGCAGGGGGCGATCAGTTCGTCGGTCAGCTTCTCCGCCGCTTCCCAGCGCCTGCGCATGTCGTCGGTGACCGGTTCGAACGGTTCGGTCCAGCCGAGGAATTTCGCTTGGCCCGGTCCGTCGTGGATCGGCGAGCCCGCGACCAGGATCGCCTGGAGTGGGGTGAGCCCGTTGGCCAATACCGCGACCAGATGCAATCCACCGCGCAGTTCGCGCAGTACATGCGTCAGCTGCAGCGCCGCGGCCCGGCCGTCCTGTGGCACCGGCATGGCCCGCCATCCGGCGAACAATGCCGCCCCGGCCGGCGGTGCGGCTTCGACCACGCGGCGCAGCAGCGCGGCGAGCCTGTCGGCCTGGTCGAACGCGGCCAGTTTGCGCTGCCCGAACTCGCGACACGCGACCATGTACTCCGTGGCGGCTTCGGCGGCGGGCATCTGCACCGAATTCCATGCGGCACGGACGGATTCGGGTTCGAAGAAGCCGAATGCCGCGGTCACCACATCGGCGTCGACGTCACCGAGGACCCCGCCGCGTCCCCGTGTGTAGGCGCCGTGGAACCCCGCCACCCCGGTGGCTTGACCGAACGCTCTTGCCTCGCGCGAGATCATGAACGCACCACCGAGTTCGAGCACTTGCTGTTTGACCGCTGCCGACGTCATTCGCCTGCCACCTTCCGCTGTAGACCACTCCCAGCAGACTGTAGCGCTGCATAGTCAGATGGGAAGGTCCTTCGCCGACCGAGATACCGCCGACCCGACCTACGCTGGGTTCCATGACCAACCAGCTCGTGGCGATCCTGTCCGGCGCCGGCATCTCCACCGACAGCGGAATCCCCGATTACCGTGGCCCGGCGGGCCTGTGGCAGCGCGATCCCGACGCCCGGAAACTGGTCACCTACGACTACTACATGGCCGATCCCGACATCCGCCGCCGATCCTGGCTCATGCGTGGCGAACACCCCGCCTGGCGCGCCGAGCCCAACGCCGCGCACCGGGCGGTCACCGCGCTGGCCGCGACCGGGACCGCGGTGCGCGTGATCACCCAGAACGTGGACGGGCTGCACCAACTCGCGGGCCTGCCCGAGCGCAAGGTCCTGGAACTGCACGGCAATGCCCGCACCGTGGTCTGCACCGCCTGCGACGATCGCACCACCACCGAGCAGGCTTTGGACCGGGTCGCCGCCGGCGAGCCCGATCCCGCTTGCCTGCGCTGCGGCGGCATCCTCAAAACCGCGACGGTCATGTTCGGCCAGGCCCTCGACCCCGACGTGCTCGGCCACGCGATGGCGATAGCCCAGTCCTGCACCGTTTTCCTCGCCGTCGGCACCACGTTGCAGGTTCAGCCCGCCGCGTCGCTGGCCGGTGTCGCCGCCGAACACGGCGCCCGCCTGATCATCATCAATGCCGACCCCACCCCGTACGACGCCCTCGCCGACGAGGTTGTCCGCGCACCCATCGGCACCGCCCTGCCCGCTGTGCTGGCAACGCTCGCCGCGACGGACGCCGAGCGCAGCGGCTAACCTCGGGGCCATGACCGTCGACACCGGCCTCACCAGCCGGAAGGCCTGGCTCACAGCTGAATTCGTTGCCCTGTTCTTCGGCCTGATCGGGTTGTACGCGGTGTTGCTGCGCGGTGCCGGTCCCCTGCCTTTCCTGCTGGTGATCACCGTCGCCATCGTGATCTACCTGCGCCGCACCGGCTTCGACCGTCGCCGCTTCTGGCGAGCCGACGCGCTGGCGCCCGCCCTACCCGGCATCCTCGCTCTCTGGGCGGTCGCGGCCGTGGTCCTCGCCGCCGCGGTAGCCCTCGCGCGCCCCGGTTTCCTGTTCGATCTGCCCCGCGAACGTCCCCTGATCTGGGTGCTGGTTCTCGTCTTCTACCCGCTGGTCAGCGTCTATCCGCAGGAACTGCTCTTTCGTGCGTTCCTGTTCCACCGCTACGCCCCGATCTTCGGCGACGGTCCCCGCATGATCGCCGCCAGCGCCATCGCGTTCGGTTTTGCCCATTTCACCGTCGGCAACTGGATCTCGGTCCTGCTCAGCGTCGCCGCGGGCGCACTCTTCGCCACCCGGTACCAGCGCACCCACTCACTGTTGTCCACCTCGGTAGAACACGCCCTCTACGGCATCCTCGTCTTCACCGTCGGATTGGGCGACTTCTTCTATCACGGGGCCGCGGCCTCCTAGCCGGATGCGCCTGTTCTTTCACCCGACACGGCACGAATCAACCGCGGTGCGCACTCATTCGGAGGCCTCGGTCTCGAGCACATCAGCCAACCGCCCCATCGCCGTCCGCCGCCACCCCCGCTCCAGCGCGTTGCGCGCCATCTTCTCCCGCTTGTTCTCGATATCGAACCCCGTCTGCATCAACAACAACCGCGTCCCTCGCCCCTGCTCCCGAATCGTCCAATCCAGCACCCACCGCGCCGGACGCTCGGCCCGAAGATCGACCCAGCTGAAAGTCAACTGCTCCCCCGCCCGCACCGCCAGCACCTCACACGCGATCTCGGCCGAGGACTGCGACGGCACCACCAGAATGAAATGCGTTCCCACCGTGGCCGAGAACCCGATCGACCGCATCAACCACAACTCGAGCAACCCGGGCTCGGTCAATGCCCGCCACACGACCGCCGGCGGCTGCGGAAAGAAACTCCCGATCTCGATGGCAGCGGGATCCAGCTCCGCATCCGATGTCATCGCCACATCCTCGCACCGGTCCGATACCCGCGCCTATGGACCGGACAGGAAACGACGGGATCGGCGAATCCGCATTCGACCTCGAAGCGAGCCCACATCCCTCGACACCACCAACACTCGACGAGATCGACGGGAACCACTGTTTGACCGGCCGTGGCGCGGGCATCCGTACAGAGCAAAGCAATCTACCGGAGGGACAGGCCCGTGTTCACACACCTACGAGGGGCCCTGTTGATCGGAATGCTGGTGATCGCCGGGTGCGCCACCAGTACCGAAGCACCTGATCCTGGTTTGCCGCCGTCGGCCTCGAACGCGCCGGAAATCTCCGACGAGGCAGCCGTGCACCTGTGCGAGATGATGGCGCCGGAACTGGACAACTGGCGTGCGCAGGGATCGACGGTGGCTCGGGTGTCGTTCAACGCCACGGTGCAGAACTGGGCGGTGCGCAGTGGTGGCATCAATGTGGCGGTGGTCCGCCATCGCGAGGTGATCGACACCGTGACGCAGCAGCATTGCCCCGATGTGCGCGAGCAGGCCGTGCAGGCGCTCGAGGTGCCGGATCTGGCCTCAGCGCTCGCCGGGGTCTGAGTCGGCGGCGGCGGACCGGCCTGTTCCGGCGCGGCGATCCCGCAGCACCAGCACACCCGCCGCCACCGCCCAGATCACCGCGAACGCGGCCGCACGCATCGCAGACCAGTTGACCAACAGCATCACCAACGCGACGCCACCGAACAGCGTCAGCAACCGGGCGGTACTCGTCTGAGCTTGCATCGCCCGATCTTCCCACGGCGCCCGTCGAGTCGTCGTCGGTCGGCCGCGATCAGTGACCGTCCACTGCGCCGCGATCGTCTGCCTACCCCGCGATCGGGCTTTCCTCGCGAACCCGGGGACGACGACCGGCCCACGCCAGCGCAGGCACGATCAGCAGCGCGATCGCCGCACCGAGGAACGCCAGTCCGGGGTAATCGGCAAACGCCACCACAACCCCTGAGCCGAGCCCGCCACCGGCACCCGCGACAGCGATCCCCACATCGACGGTGCCCTGCGTGCGAGCCCGAGTGGCCACCGGCGTCGCATCGGCGATCATCGTCGTGCCCGCGACCAAGCCCAGATTCCAGCCGACCCCGAGCAGACCGAGCGCCACGGCCAGCGCCGCCACCGAACTCGGCGGGGCGAAGGCAGCCGCCGAACCCGCCGCCACCAGCGTGCCCGCGGCCGCCACCGCGACAAGCCCGGCCCCGAACCGATCCACCAGCATGCCCGACAACAACGACGGCAGATACATCCCCGCCACGTGCACCGCGATCACGAACCCCGCCGCACCGACACCGTGCCCGTGATGTTGCATATGAACCGGCGTCATCGTCATCACCGCGACCATGACCAACTGGGTCACCACCATCACCGTCGTCCCGGCCACGATCGACCCCGACCACCGCGACGGCGTAGCGGTCACGACAACCTCCGTGGGCTGCTCGGCATCGGCGATCTGCTTGGCGAGCACGAGCGGGTCCGGGCGCAACATCACCCACAGCACCAGCGCCGCCAGCACATACGCCACCCCCGACAGTACGAACGGACCCGACAACGCCGGAATGCCCCACCGCACAGCCATATTCGCCATCGGTGTCGTCAGATTCGGCCCGACGACCGCGCCCACCGTTGTCGCCACCAGCACCGTGCTGATCGCGCGCGCCCGATGCGCGGGCCGCGCCAGATCCGCACCGGCATAGCGCGCCTGCAGACTGGTAGCGGTGCCCGCCCCGTAGACGATCAGCGACACGAACAGCAACGGCAGACTACCGGTCACCGCGGCCGCCACCACCCCGAAACTGCCCAGCGCGCCCGTCAGATACCCGAGCGTGAGACCCGCCCGGCGCCCGGCCCGCTGCGAAATCCGCCCCACCCCGACCGCCGCCGCGGCCGACCCGGCCGTGAACATCGCACTCGGCAACCCCGCCCACCCGGTCGACCCGAGCATGTCCTGGGCCAGCAGCGCACCGACAGTGATGCCCGCGGCGAGCCCCGCACCGCTGAAGATCTGCGCCGCGACCAACACGGCCAGCGTGCGCCGTTGTGCGGGATGCTCGCTCATGAGCGTCAACATTGCGCCAAAGGTGGACGCCGGTCCAGTCATTGGGCACAGAAAGGTCCAGCGACAACCAACCGGCCTGCTCGATCGAGGCGCCACAATCCTTGGCACACCGGTCGGCATCACCTGACAGTCTCAGCCGAACGCGAACATCGTGGCATGAGTGCGACCTCGGCTGGCAGGGTGGGGCGCATGGAGAACTTACGGGACGCTGAGCGGCGCTTGCAGGCCGCGCAACTCGCTGGGGATGTGCAGGCGCTGGATCGTCTACTCGATGACCGAATGATCTTCACCTTCGGCGCAGACGTCTACACCAAGGCCGATGACCTGGAGCTTCACCGCACCCGGACGCAGGTGATGACGGCCTTGGTCGAGGAAGAGCTGACCGTACTCGCCGACGGGCCGACCGGGGTGACCTGGTTTCTCGGGACCGTCGAGGGCACCGTCAACGGCGAGCCTTTCGGAGCCAGGATGCGCTACACGCGTTCCTGGTTGCACGACGATACGCACGGCTGGCGCATTATCGCAGCACACGCCGGCACGACGGATTGATGTTGCTGTTTCGACCCTGACATTCGGCGCCGACCGCGCCGCCGCGGTCGGCTCGAGAAAGATCGAGGCTAGCGCAAGAAAGCCCCCAGTTCGATGTTCACCTCGGACCCCGCATCCTCGATCGACTTGATCGGCCACACGCGCGCGGGCAACACCGTGCCCGCCGCCGTCGCGTAACCGACGACATCGAGTGCCGGACTCCCGTTGTCGTCGCGCAGAATCGCCGCCTCGGTACGCACCCCATCGGAGAACACCACGTCGAACTCGTCAGCCAGCCGATCGGCGTGCACCACCACACCGGGAAACAGATGCGAACCCTCGACAACGATCCGTCCGGGCTCGGCACGTTCGTTCATCGGCTCGCCTTCCGCGTCAGTGGCCACACGGATCGGTCAGATGCAGACCCTCACGCACCTTGATCCGGCGATGCTCGGCCAGCACGATCCCCACCCCGGACAGCACGCACACAGCAGAGAGCACCCCTGCGGTCACCGCCCACCCGACATGCCCGGAACCGGCCGCCGTCAACGTGGCCGCGAGCATCACGATGCCGACTCCGACAAGGAAAAGCCCCGGCCAATTGAGCGAGTCCTGAATCGACTCCCCGGCATGTGAACGCGTCGTGCGCTCGGTATCGGGAAACTTGTGCTGATGGGGATCAATGTAGTCGGTCATGGCACGGCCTCCTTTCGACAAGAGTTCTCCCTGTTCCGCGCCTACCCCGGATTCAATCGGGCAAACGACTCCCATCGAGATTTTTCTCGCGCGCGAGAACGAAGAAGTACGGGTCCGGAAAATTCCGGTAATCCATCAGGCCGAGCACCGTGTCGTCATCGACCCGCCGGAACACATCGATGATCGGCAGATGGTCGTACACCATCGCCGTCGTGACAACGCCACGGAGCTCGACCTGCCGCAGCCGCGCTCGATACCGGCGGCTGCGCAACCCCGGTTTCACCACCGCGAGCAGCCCCCGGCCCCGCTCGACCACCGTGGTCGGCACCTTGCCGACCAGACCCAGCGGCACACGTCGCGGATCGACAGCGAAAATGTCGCCCCCGGCGTCACGAAACAGCAGCGGATGCACACTGTCGACACCGTCGAACTGCTTGCCGTACCACCCCGACGCCACGAGCAAGCCGTCCAATTGATGCCCGGTGGCCAGCTCACGACCGTGCCACCGGCCACTGAGCTGGGTCGCGGCCACCGGCGCGAGACTGTCGAACAGCGCCAGCGCCGCCTCCCGAGAGCAGGCGGGTTCGAGCGCGGTGAGTTGGTCGATCGTCATGAAGAACCCTTTCGTCTCAGGAAGGAAGCCGCAGCGCACCCGGCGCGGAAGCGGGCACAGCGGGCCGAACCGGAACGACCGGACTGATCCGCTGATAGCCGGCACCCAGATCCGGGCGCGGATCCGGCTCACCCTTGTTAGGCCAGAACGCCATCGCACGCTCGGCCTGCGCCGTGATGGTCAGCGAGGGATTCACTCCCAGATTGGCGGTGATCGCACTGCCGTCGGCGATGTGCAGGCCCGGGTGGCCGTACACGCGCTGGTAGGGATCGATCACCCCCGTATCGCGGGAGTCGCCGATGGTGCAACCGCCGATGTAATGCGCGGTCGCGGGGATATTGAAGATATCGGTCGCGATATTGCCGGTGATGGCGTCGGTTTCGGCCGCGTACCGGCGCGCGATGTCGTGCGCCAACGGAATCCATTCCGGGTTGGGCTCGCCGCTGCCCTGCTTGGTCACCAACCGCTTGCCCTTCAGGTAGGACGTCAGCGAATTGTCCAGCGACTGCATGACCAGCAGGATCACCGACCGCTCGGAGGCACCGTGCGCGTTCTGCGAACGCAGGAATTGCACCGGATGCAACACCATCGTCAGCAACAACCGCAGGAACCGGAACGCCCCACCGTCGACCATCGGCACAGTCTGCAAGAACAGCGCGTTCTGCCCCTTGCCGTAGGTGCACACCTCCACGTGCGTCTGCGGCTCCGGATGAATGGAAGACGTGATCGCCACGCCCTGGGCGAAGTCGCGCCGGGACTTGCTGGTGACCCCGATGATCGCCTCGGAATTACTGCGGGTCAGCTCGCCGACCCGCGCGGACAGCTCGGGCAGTGTCCCGTCCCCCCGCATCTTGTGCAGCAGCTTCTGGGTGCCCAGCGCTGCCGCCGCGAACACCACCTGCCCCGCGGTGAAGGTCCGACGCTGCTTGCGCACCCAGCCGTTGGACTGCACCGTCTCGACGCGGTAGCCGCCCTCGCCGTCGGGCGCCACCGACGTCACCGTGGTCAACGGATGCACCTGCGCGCCATTGCTCTCGGCCAGGTGCAAATAGTTGAGCGTGGTGGTGTTCTTGGCATTGTGCTTGCAGCCGGTGAAGCACTCCGAACAGTGGATACAGCCCGCCCGCCGCGGACCCGCACCACCGAAATACGGATCTTCGACCTCGACGCCTTCGGACCCCTCGTTGAAGAACACACCCACATGGGTGCGATGAAAAGTGTCGGCGACCTTCAGATCACGCGCCAGCTGCAACAGCACCTCGTCCTTGGGCCCGAGCTGCGGGTTCTCGACCACGCCCAGCATCCGCGCGGCCTGGTCGTAATAGGGCGCGAGCTCGGACTTCCAGTCGGTGATGTGCGCCCACGCGCGATCGCGATAGAAATCCGGCAGCGGTTCGTAGAGGGTATTGCCGTAGATCAGCGACCCGCCGCCCACCCCGGACCCGCTGAACACCAGGCACTTGCCGAGCGCGCTGATCCGCTGCGGCCCGGTCAGGCCCAAGCGCGGCGCCCAGATGGCCTTGGGAATGTTCCAGTTGGTCTTCGGATAGTCCTCGACGTTCCAGCGCCTGCCGGATTCGAGAACGCCTACCCGATAGCCCTTCTCGGTCAGGCGCAGCGCGCTCACGCTGCCACCGAAGCCGGAACCGACGACGATCACGTCGTAGTCGTAGTCACTCATCGCGATACCACCTCGTAGTCGGCGGGATCGAACCGCGCCTGATTCTTGTATTGGATTCCGAGCAGCGGCCAGTTGGTCGTGATCCGGCCGTCGGCCTGGCGATACCACGACGAGCACCGGCTCCACACGCTCCCGCGCAGCTGCGCCTGGATCCGCTCGTCGTAGGCCGCCTCTACGTCCGGGCGCACTGTCAGCGCGCGACCCGATGCCGCCAGATGGGTGACGAAGTCGCCGAGATACTTCGCCTGCGCCTCGAGGAAGTAGATGATCGAACCGCCGCCGGTATTGGTGTTGGGGCCGTACATGATGAACAGGTTCGGAAACCGCGGCACCGTCATGCCGTAGTAGGCGTGCGCGCCGCTGTCCCACTCCTGGGTCAGCTCCCGGCCCTGCGCGCCGGTGATGGTCATCGGGGCCAGGAATTCGGTGGTGGCGAAGCCGGTCCCCCAGATGATCACGTCCACCTCGTGCTCACGCCCGTCCGCGGTGCGCACACCCGAGGCGGTGATCTCCTCGATCCGCTCGGTGGTCACCTCCACATTCGGTTCGGCCAGCGCTGGAAGATAGTTGTCGGAGAACAGGATTCGCTTACAACCGACCGGATAGTCCGGCCACACCTGCTCGAACAGACCCGGCTTGGCCTTGGTCTGCCTGCGCATGTGCCACTTCGAGACGGCCTTGATCGCGGCAGCGAGCGGTTTGGCGTACACCCACGCCACGCTGAGCCCTTCGACCACGCCGTACCAGGTCCCCCGCTCGGCGAGCTCGGTCACCGGCAACTTCTCGAACACCCGCTGATGACGCGCGGAGAACTCCCGATCGGGACGCGGAATGATGTACGGCGCGGTCCGCTGGAACAGCGTCAACTTCTCGACCTGGGGCTGGAGCTCCGGGACGAACTGGATCGCACTCGCCCCGGTGCCGATCACCGCCACGCGCTTGCCCGTCAGATCGACGTCGTGATCCCACTGCGCCGAATGAAAACTGCTGCCGCCGAAGCTGTCGCGACCCTCGATCACGGGCAGCGCGGGCCGCGACAGCTGACCGACCGCCGACACCAGCACATCGACGACCACCGTGTCCCCGCCGCTGAGCCGGACCGTCCACTTTCCGGTCTCGTCGTCGAACGCGGCGCCGAGCACCTCGGTGCCGAAGCGGATATGGCGGCGGACATCGTATTTGTCCGCGACATGCCGGATGTAGTCGAGAATCACCGGCTGTCGCGAAAAGCGATGCGGCCAGCGCGGATTCGGTTCGAAGGAGTAGGAGTAGAACGGCGACGGCACATCGCAGGCGGCACCGGGATAGGTGTTCTCCCGCCACACGCCGCCGACATCATCGGCCTTCTCGAACACCACGATGTCGGCGAAGCCGCGCTTCTTCAGTTCGATGACGGCCGCCAGGCCGCCGAACCCGCTGCCGATGACTGCGATGGACGGTGTCATGAGATCCCTTCGAGAACGATGCGCGCACAGGCATCGGGGTCGTCGCTGAAAGGCAGGTGCCCGCAGCCGGGGAGATCGACGTGCCGCGCGAACGGCAGCACCGCACGCGCACGCGCGCTCTGAGGGCGGTGGATCAGCACGATGTCGCGGGTGCCCCACGCGATCGTCACCGGGATCTCCCCCAGCATGCCGCGGTCGTCGCCGGGATCGAGGACATAGTTGCCGAAGTCGTCGCGTGCGGCCTCGAAAGAGGTAGCGCCTGCCAGGCCTGCCAAATCGGCACGAGCGGCATCGGGGTCCACCTGGACCGGATGGCCGAACATCGACGAGAGCAGGGCGACGCGGCCCGCGGGATGCTCGACCAGCCGGCCGAGGGCCGGCCCGGCGACGCGAGCGGCGCCACGCATGCCGGTGAGCATGGTCTGGGTCCACCGCCGACCGACCCGCCCGTAGAAACCGACGGGCGAGAACGCGCTGACCCCCGACGCCACCCCGGCACGACCCAGTTCGAGCGCGATACCGCCGCCCATCGAACTGCCTGCGACGTGCGGGTGTCGAATATCGTTGTCCGCCAGCCATTGCGTGAGCCAGGCGGCGTATCCGCGTGGTCCCGGTCGCACTGTGTCCAGCGCGGGCGAGTCACCGAAACCGGGTAGATCGATCGCGATCACCTCGTGCTGCGCGGCCAACCGGTCGACAATCGGATCGAAAACCTGCCGGCGACTGCCCAGACCGTGCACCAGCACAATCGGCGAACCGCTGCCCCGGCGGAGTTGAGAGATCTGCGTCATCGCAGCCCTTCATCCAGATAAACAGTTACTGCGTACGGTTTGTTGATTGCACCAGCTCCATCCGCCGTCGTCAAGTGGTGACCGCTGACACATTTCCCCCAATCTACCGAACCTTGTCGGCAGCACGTACGCTTTCTTACGTGACCGTGCAACCACCACGCCGCACCCAGGCAGAACGTCGGACATCCACCCGCGCCAGAATCCTGGCCTGCACCGCCGAGTGCCTGCTCGAACGCGGCTACGCCGCGACCACCGTGAGCGCGGTCCAGGAACGTGCCGGGCTCGCCCGCGGCACCGTGCAACACCACTTCCCCACCAGAACCGAACTGCTCATCGCCGCCACCACCCAGGTCGTCGATACCCGGCTCGAACAGTTCCGGCGCGAAGCCGAACTCCTCCCACCGGGCCGAGACCGGCTGCAATCCGTCGTCGACCTCGCCTGGCGCGACCTCAACAGCCCCGCCTTCTTCACCGCGCTCGACCTGTGGGTAGCCGCGCGCACCGACGCCGAACTCCGCGACCAGCTCGTCACCGAGGAGCGTCGCGTGTTCACCGAAATGCGCAGGCTCTACCTCGACGTACTCGGCGAGCCCTACGCCCGCGATCCCCGAGCCGAGGTCCTGGTCGAGTTCACCATCGACCTGCTCACCGGGCTGTCGATGACCGCGATGCTCACCGGCACCCTCGGCGAACGCGAAGCGGTCCTACGCCGATGGAAGCGGGCCCTCGCCGTGCTCGTCGGACAGCTCCCCAGCGACGAACTGCTCGACGGAAGTCCACTGCCGATAGCGGCAGGCGCAACTCCGCAGAAAACCCTTCACCCCTAGCCGGTCGGGGTCTCCACGCCGGACAACCCGTTCCAGCACAACCCCACAACCGTGTCGACAGCATCGCCCTTCGGAACCGGACGACCGGCATCGAGCCAGTGCCGGGCCGCGAGGTGGCTGGCGCCCACCACGCCGAACGCGCACCCATAGGCACGGACATCGTCCATCCCCGCCGCACGGAGCTCCGCGCTCACCAGCACCGCGCACTCACCCATGGCATTGCGTACCCGCCAGCGCACACACGGCTCACTCGGCACCGGCGACTCGAAGACCAGGGTGTGCCCGCCCGCGTCTTCGTCGACGAAATCGAAATAGGCCAGCACCGCGCGGCGCACCTTGTCCTCCTGCCCGTAGGCGTCGGCCAGCGCGTCGCGGATACCGTCTACCATCCGGTCCAGATAACCCTGCAGCACCGCGAGATACAGATCGAGCTTGCTCGCGTAGTGCGTGTACAGCACCGGTTTGCTCATCCCGGCCCGGACGCCGATGTCGTCCATGCTCGCACCGTGATACCCATGAGCGACGAAAACCGCGCGCGCGGCACTCAGCACCGCGAGCCGTCGCTGGGTGCGGGCCGCCGACTCGGCGCCTTCGACCGCGGAGACATCGTTGTAGAGAAGTGTCATGGTGCGTCCGGGGATTCGAGGGTGCTCACCATGTGAGCACCGGCTTGACGACAGCGCCCGCACGCTGGTCGGCCAGCGCGCCGTCGACCTCTGCGTGCGGGTACCGGCGGATGAGGCGATCGACCGGGAAACGACCGGCCGCGTACAGCTCGAGCAGCTGCGGAATGAAGGCGCGCGGCACGCTGTCGCCTTCGAGGCAGCCGCGAATCGCCTTGCCGTGCAACACCAGATCGCCGATGTCCACCGGTGGGGTGCCACGGCCGAGACCTACCTCCACCACCGTGGCACCGACGGCGAGTGCGGCGACGGCGTCCGCGAGAACGGTCGCGATGCCGGTGGTGTCGATCGCATGGGTCGCACCGCCCTCGGTGAGGTCGCGAATGCGCGCCGCAGTGGGCCCGTCGGCCGGGTCGAGTGCGACATCTGCACCCAGCTCGACAGCCAGCTCCCTGCGCGCAACCGATGTTTCGACGACCACCACCCCGACGTCGGGCGCCGAACGGGCAGCGAGCAGAGCCGCCATCCCGACCGCACCCGCGCCGTACACGGCCACCCACGCACCCGGTTCGGGACGCAACACGTTCAGCACCGCGCCCGCACCGGTCTGGAATCCGCAGCCGAACGGCGCCGCCACGGCGAGGTCGATCTCGGGGTCGATGACCACCGTGTTGTCCTCGGTGGTCAGCGCGTAACCGGCGAAACTCGACTGACCGAAGAACCCGTCCAGGATCGGGGCGCCTGCGACAAGAGCGCGCGGCGTGTCGTGTGCGCGGCGCCCGAACTGGTTGAGCGCGGTAGCGGTGTGGCAGTAGGCAGGGCGTCCGGCCGCACAATTGCGGCAGGTACCGCAGTGCCGGAAGGTCAGCACCACGTGGTCGCCGGGCTGCACCGTGCGCACACCGGC
>JACIXH010000114.1 GCA_014360565.1 Nocardia sp. | reverse complement strand
GTCACCGGCGCTCTCACGATCGGCTACGCGCCGCCGAAACTCGTCCTCGCCCAACACGACACAGCTCAGATCTGTGCGGCCGTGCAGGTCGTCACCGGACAACCCTGCCAGGCAGCCGAAAGCGGTGCCATGACGATTCCCGCCCTGCCGTTTCTGCTCGGGGCGGTGAGCACGCGATGAGACGCGCCCTCCTGCTCACCCTCGCCGTATTGCTTGCCGCGACGGGTTGCGGGTTTCAGCCCGCCGACCTGCCCGTGCCCGGCTCCGGCGTCGGCGGGCCGACGTATCCGCTGCGGATCGAATTCGCCGATGTGCTCAATCTTCCGCAGGGCGCCAAGGTGATCGCGGCCGGTGTGCTCGTCGGCGGGCTCACAGGGGTGAGTCTCGTCGATCCCGTCCCCGCTACCGGCGACCGCGGGCCGGTGGCGGGGTACGCCGTCGCCGATGTCGTCATTCGGCAGTCGGTGCGGCTGCCGGTCGGCACCACCGCCGAACTGCGCCAGGAGACCCCGCTCGGCGACGTGCACATCGCGCTGAGCGAACCGGTCGACGCGAGGTCGGGCGATCTGCCGCCGGGCGCGACCATCCCCTTGACCGACACCACCCAGTCGCCGCCGATCGAGGACATCCTCGCGGGATTGTCCACCTTCATCGGTAGCGGCGCGGTGACCGATCTCCAGAGCATCGTCCGCACCGTGAACGGCGTGATGCCAGAGGACCCGCGTGAAACAGCCCGGATCGCCGGCATTCTCGGCGCCGACATCACCGATCTCGGTCACCACCTGGGCTCGGTCGACGCCCTGCTCGACGGCATGGAGGCCATGGTCGAGCAGGGGATGCAGCGCAACGTGCCGATTCTCGACGAACTGCTCACCCCCTACGGCGTGGACCACACCACCGATGCGGTGAACGCCCAGATCGGCGTGATCTTCGTGCTCACCGCGCTCGGTCCGGTCGCGCCGAGCGCACAATGGCTCGGTCCGCTGCTGTCCTCGCTGGACGACACCACTCGCGCGCTGGTCCCGATGCTGCTGGGCAGCCGACCGCTCGACGCCGACTCGCCGTCGAACATGAAGGCCATCGTCGACCTCGTCAACAACAAGCTCGTTCCGTTCGCCGCCGGCGGTCCGAAGGTCGAGCTGGCGATCACGCGGGAAGAACACACCGCCCACATCGTCGACACCCTGCGAATGATCGGTCTGGTGCGATGAACCTTCGTGCGGCAGTGTCGCTTTCCGCGATCGCGGCGGTCCTGATCTTCGGAGTCGGGTACATGTCGCTCGGTGTGCTCCGGCTGGATCCGCGGCTCACCTACATCACGGCCGATCTGCGACAGGACAATTCGGGTGGGCTGGGACCGAACTCGCCGGTCCTGCTCGCCGGTGTCCAGGTCGGCCGGACCGAATCGGTGCGTAAACAAGCGGGCGGCGTGCTCGTCCGGCTGCGGATCGACAGCCGCTATCAGATCCCGGTGTCCAGCGAGGTTCGGATCGAGCAGCTCTCGGCATTGGGCGAGCCCTACATCGCCTTCGCGCCGGAGTCCGGCGCAGGCCCGTTTCTCGAGGACGGCCAGGTGGTCGCGGCGGACCGAATCCACCGACCGATGACCATCACGGCCCTGTCGGCCCGCCTGGTCGAGTTGCTCGACCAGATCCATCCGGAGGCGATCGCGCGTCTGGTCGACACCTTCGACCGCGCCCTGGCCGGGACCGACGCGGCGATGCAGACCTTGCAGCGGTCGTCGACCTTGCTCGCGGCCACACTGCTCAGCCGCACCGACACCCTGCGGCAGCTGTTCGCCGACATGCAAGCACTCGGCGGTGATATGGCCTGGCTGGGACCGTCGTTGGCAACGGCGGGCCCACTGTTCGGCGAGTTCGGCGTCACGCTGAACGCCATCGTCGAATCCGGAGCCGAGCTCGTCGACAGTCGGCCGGTGTCCGACTTCTTCACCGGCGACGGTCTGGTCCCCTTTCTCGACAACCTCACCGCACTGATCGCCGAGATCGGGCCGAGCATCGCCCCGCTGGGCCAGATTCTGGGACCGGTGGTCACCGATGCGGTGAACCGCGCGCCCGCCATCGACATCAGCACCCTGATCGACCAAGCCCTACAGAGCGTGGACGCCGACGGCACAGTGCATTTGCGCATCGGCGTCAAATAGTTCGGACAAGGAAGACCATGAGCACAGCGACCGAAGAAGCCGCCACGACCGTCGCCGACGAACAGCGACCGCGCACCGTGTCCCTCCGACTCTCGACCGTCCTGGTCACCGTCACGATCGGCGCTCTCGTCGTCGCGCTGGTCACCTTCGCGGTGCTGTATTTCGCGGCCGAGGCGACCATCACCGAACGCGATGCACGCGAGGCCGACGCCAGGCATGTCGAGAAGATCGCCGCGGACTACGGTGTCGGCGCGTCCACGATCGATTACCGGGACGTGAAAGCGTGGTTCGGCCGACTGAAGTCCGGCACCACCGCGCAACTCGCCTCGAAATTCGACGCCACCGCACCGCAATTGGAGCAGATTCTGCTGCCGCTGCAGTGGACGTCGACAGCGACACCGCTGTCGGCGAGCGTGACCTCGGAGGCCGGGGGCATCTACAAGGTGAACGCCTACCTCGACGTCGTCTCCACCAGTGCGCAGACACCCGGCGGTACGCGAACCACCGTCACCTACTCGCTCACCGTCGACCGCGCCGCGGGCTGGCAGATCACCGAGGTAGGCGGACTGCAGAACGCGCTACCGACCAAGTAGCCACGTCAGTAGGCGATGAACAGGATCTCGTCGGGGGTGTAGTCGTGGTCGGGGTGGTTCTCGGCCAGATGCGCCTGGGTCTGCTTGATCAGGTCGTCTTCGTCGGCGCCCTTGATGCTGGTGCCGCAGGGGCAGTTGAGACGGGTCTTCACGGTTTTTCTCCTCGCTGGACAGTAGTCCGGATTGTATTCCAGGTCGTATGTTAGCGTGGCCCGCATGGCAGCTGTAGACGAGATCTCCGCCGGTACGAGCGAGCTGTTCGCCCTCGCCGAACAGGTGGTCGGCTTCATGCCGCCGGACGAAGGCCGCGCGCTCTACGCCGCCGCCCGTGCCTATGTGGGCGATGGCATCATCATGGAGATCGGTACCTACTGCGGCAAGTCGACCGTCTATCTCGGTGCGGCCGCCCGGGAAACCGGCGCTACCGTCTACACCGTCGATCACCACCGCGGCTCCGAGGAACACCAGCCGGGTTGGGAGTATCACGACACCACCCTCGTCGACGCGGAAACCGGCGTCTTCGACACCGTGACCACGTTCCGGCGCACCATGATTCGTGCCGGCCTCACCGACACGGTGACCGCGATCATCGGTTCCTCCACCGCCGCCGCGCGCATCTGGCGCACCCCGGTGCGCATGCTCTTCGTCGACGGCGGCCACACCGAGGAAGCCGCCCAGCGCGACTACGACAACTGGGTGCACTGGGTGGCAGGTGGTGGCCTGCTGGCCATCCACGACGTCTTCCCCGATCCCGCCGACGGTGGGCGCGCCCCGTTCAACATCTACCGGCGCGCCATCGACAGCGGCAAGTTCCGCGAACTCTCGGTCACCGGTTCGCTGCGCATCCTGCAGCGCACCGCGGCCTGCAACTGAGCCCGCCGCCGAGGGGCGCGATCAGCCCGGGAGTACGTCGCGGAAGATGCCGTTGCCCGCGGTGGTGCGGGAGAGGGCGTCGGCGGCGAGGACGACCGCCGCCGCGGTCCAGGTGGTGCGCTCCTCGGGCCAGCGCTTGCCGTCGGTGAAAACCAGTCCGGTCCAATAGGATCCGTCACCATCACGCAAGTGCTGCATCGCGCGCAACAGTGTGGTCGCGGCGGCGGTGTCGCCGATCGCGTCGAGGGCGAGCACCAGCTCACAGGTCTCAGCGCCGGTGACCCACGGTGCGTCCGATACGCAGCGGATGCCGAGATCGGCGACCACGAATTCGTTCCAGTGCCGCGCGATCCGGTCGGTGGCCGCCGCACCGCGCACCGCGCCGCCGAGGACGGGGTAGTACCAGTCCATGGAATAGCGGCTCTTGTCCAGGAATGCTTGCGGATGATCGCGCAGCGCGTGGCCGAGTCGCTCGCGGGCCGCCGCCCAATCCGGTCGCGGATCGCCCACCCGCTCGGCGAGGGTCACCGCACAGCCGAGACTGTGGAAGATGCTCGAGCAGCCGGTCAGCAGGGCTTCACCGGAAGAACCGGATTCGTTTGCCGACCAATGGATCTCACCGTGCGAGCCCAATTGCAGACCGAGGACGAAATCGATGCCGGCGCGGACCGCCGGCCACAGCTCCGCGGCGAACTCCGCATCGCCGGTGACCTCGAGCGCGTGCAGCACTCCGGTGGCGAGGTAGGCGCAGAAATTGGTGTCGGCGTCGTGGTTCTCGACCACGCCCTGGCGCACCTGCATGGGCCACGAGCCGTCGCCACGCTGTGACTTCGCCGACCAGTTGTAGGCATCGCGGGCCTGGTCCCACAGTCCGCCCACGGTCAGTGCCATCGCGGACTCGATGTGGTCCCACGGATCGGTGTGGCCGCCGCTGAACCACGGGATCGCCCCATCGGGTTCCTGTGCGGCGGCGATGGATTCGACGGTGCGCCGAATATCGCTCGCGGAGACGATCCCTGGCACGGCGGGCAGTTCAGCGGGTTTCACTGCGCACCGCCGGTTTCGTGAAGTAGAGCGCGACGGACTTGCCGACCAGCGGGTTGAGCAGACGTTCGGCCGTGCGGGTGAGCACGGGCGCCGACATCATGTCCCACACCAGCATGCGGTGATAGGCGCTCACCAGCGGATGGTTGTCGTTGCGCACGCCGACAGCGCATTTGAGCCACCAGAACGGCGAGTGCAGAGCGTGCGCAAAGTCCTGGTGGTGATAGCGCAGCCCGTGGGCGGTGACCTTGTCGCGCAGTTCGTCGGCACGATAGATACGCACGTGGCCGCCCTCGTTGGCGTGGTATTCGTCCGAGAGCGCCCAGCAGATGCGTTCGGGCAGCCAGCGCGGCACCGTGACCGCCAGTGCGCCACCGGGTTTGAGGACCCGCGCCAGCTCGCTGACGGCACGGTTGTCCTGCGGGACGTGCTCGAGGATCTCCGAGGCGATGACGACGTCGAATTCGTCGTTGCCATAAGGCAGATCGAGTGCGTCGCCACGCACGGTCTCGGCCTTGGCGTACTCCGGTGCCTCGGCCGCCGCGGCCATGGCCTCGAACATCACGTCCACCTCGGCCAGGTCGGCGGCGTTCTGGTCGAAGGCCACGACGTCGGCCCCGCGGCGATACGCCTCGAACGCGTGTCTGCCCGCGCCGCAGCCGATGTCGATCACCCGTGATCCGGGCCCGACGCCCAAGCGGTCGAAATCGACGGTCAACACGGTGCCTCCGGAACGGGGTGAGAGGGGAGCGACGTCGGGACGGCGCCCGGCGGTGGGGGACAGCGGCGCGCGATCGCCTGCTCGTAGATCGCGACGGTCTGCGCGGCGACCGCCGACCAGCTGTAGAGCGCGACGGCTCGATCGCGCCCGGCCGCGCCCATGCGGCGACGCCGGTCGGGGTCGGTGAGCAGTTCGCCGAGCACCGTGGTCAGGGCGTCGACATCGCCGGGCGTGACCAGTTCGGCGCATTCGCCGACGACCTCGGGCAGAGCGCCCGCGCGGCTGGCGATCAGCGGTGTCGCGCTTGCCATCGCCTCGACAGCGGGCAGGGAGAACCCTTCGTACATCGACGGGATGCAGGCGATCTGGGCCGAGGAGAGCAGTTGGGCCAATTGCTCGTCGCTGAGTCCGCTGACCGGGGTGACGATATCGGCGACGCCGAGTTCGGCGATCAGCTTCTCGGTCGGGCCGTTGGGCTCGAGTTTCGCGACGAGCCGCAGCTCCACATCGTGTGAATGACGCAGCCGGGCAACAGCCTTCAACAGATGCGGGATGCCCTTGAGTGGCTTGTCGGCGCTGGCGACCGCCACGATCCGGCCGGGGACGCGGGGTTGGGCACGCGGCCGGAACAGTTCGGTGTCCACGCCGAGTGGGACGGTGTGCAGGTGTGCCGGCGACACTGCGAAGTCCTCGGCGATGTCAGCGGCCGAGGACGAGGACACAGTGATCAGGTCCGGGATCCGGCGTGCCACGCGCTGCTGCATGCCGAGGAAGCCGTACCAGCGCCGCACGAACACTGTGCGCCGCCACGGCGTCGCCGCCAGGTCCACCGCGCGGTCGCGGGTGATCGGATGGTGGACGGTCGCCACCAGCGGCAGCCGCTCGGCGATGTCGAGCAGGCCGGTGCCGAGGCACTGATTGTCGTGCACCACATCGAAATCGGCTGCGCGCGTTGCCAACAGCCTGGCGACGCGCAGGCTGAACGTGCGCGGTTCGGGAAATCCGGCCGTCCACATGGTGGCCAGTTCGAGCACGTCGATGCGGTCGCGGATCTCGCGCGGATGCGGTGTCCGGAACGGGTCTTCGTCGCGGTAGAGATCCAGGCTCGGCACCTTCGTGAGCCGCACGCGTGGGTCGAGATCCTCGGGATAGGGCTGACCGGAGAACACTTCGACCTCGTGGCCGAGGTCGACCAGGCCCTGACTGAGGTACCGGACGTACACACCTTGCCCGCCGCAGTGCGCTTTGCTCCGATACGACAGCAGCGCGATCCGCATCAGTGCACCGTTCCTGACTCGTAGCTGACCTGCCAGTGTTTGATGCCGTTGATCCAACCCGATCGCAGCCGCTGTGGCTGCGAAATCTCCGATAGATCGGGCATCACGTCGGCGATGGCGTCGAAGATCAGCTCGATTTCGAGCCGGGCCAGGTTCGCCCCGACACAGAAGTGCGCTCCGGTGCCGCCGAACCCCAGGTGCGGATTGGGGTCACGTGAGATGTCGAAGGCGAACGGGTTGTCGAAGGCGTCCTCGTCGAAATTGGCCGAGCTGTAGAACAACCCCAGTCGCTGGCCCGCGCGGATCCGCTGTCCGCCGAGCTCGGTGTCGGCGGTCGCGGTGCGCTGGAACACCGTCACCGGCGTCGCCCAGCGCACGATCTCGTCGGGCGCGGTGCGTGGACGCTGCTGCTTGTAGAGCTCCCACTGATCCGGGTTGTCGACGAACGCCTTCATCCCGTGGGTGATGGCATTGCGTGTGGTCTCGTTGCCCGCCACGGCGAGCAGGATCACGAAGAACCCGAACTCGTCGGAGCCGAGTGCCTCCCCGTCGAGGTCGGCGTGCACCAGCCTGCTGACGATGTCGTCGGTGGGGTCGGTGCGCCGCTGCTCGGCCATGTTCCAGGCATAGCCGAGGATCTCCATCGCCGCGGTCGAGGAGGAGTCGGTGGTTGTCGCGTCGCCGTATTCCGGGTCGTCGTAGTTGAGCATCTGGTTCGACCAGTCGAACAGTTTGCGGCGATCCTGCTGGGGGACGCCGATGAGTTCGGCGATGGCTTGCAGCGGCAGCTCGCACGCCACCTGTTCGACGAAATCACCACCGCCTGCCGCGCGCGCCGCGGCCACGATCGCGGCCGCCCGTTCGGTCAACGCCGCGCGCAACCCCTCGACTGCGCGCGGTGTGAACCCTTTGGAGATGATCCGCCGGATCTTGGTGTGCTTGGGTGGGTCCATGTTGAGCAACAGGGCGCCGGTGAGTTCGATCTGCTCGGGCGTCACCTCGCCGGGCAACCGGATGACCGAGCCCTTGCGCTCGGAGGAGAACAGCTCCGGGTTGCGCGAGACCTCCTTGATGTCTTCGTGTTTGGTGACCACCCAGTAGCCGCCGTCGCGGAAGCCGCCCGATTGCGCGTCGGTCTGGGCGTTCCACCACACCGGGGCGGTCCGGCGCAGCTCGGCGAATTCTTCGACAGGATTGCGGGATTCCCACAGGGCCGGATCGGTGAAATCGAAGCCGTCGGGGATTGATGTCGCTGACACGGTGACCTCCGCCCGCGCTCAGCGCTGCCTGCGGCGGTAGCGCACGCGGCATGGCTGCTGCAACTGGACCACCATCTTCGAATGATCGTTGCGATAGGTGTCCGACGGCTGAGCGAGCTCGAACTCCCAGTCCCGCAGCAGGATCGAGAAGATCGCTTTGAGCTGCATGAGGGCGAAGGGCGCGCCGACACAGCGGTGCCTGCCCGCCCCGAAGGGAATCCAGGTCCAGCGGTTGAGAATGTCGTCCTGGCGCGGATCGAGATAGCGCGCGGGATCGAAGGCGTCCGGGTCGGGAAAGTCCTCCGGAATCCGGTTGGAGACCGCCGGGGTGGCCGCCACCATGTCGCCCGGCGCGATGCGGTGTCCGCACACTTCGAACTCTCCGCGCGCCAGGCGCATGAGGATGATCAGCGGCGGATGCAGCCGCAGCGTCTCCTTGAGTGCGGCCTCCAGATTCGGAATCTGGCGCAGCGCATGGTGGCTGACGTCGGCGCCGTCGGCGTAGAGCTCGTCGAGCTCGGTGACGACACCGGCCATCGTCTCGGGGTGGCGCAGCAGCTCGATGATCGTCCAGGCCGCCGTCCCCGAGGTGGTGTGGTGGCCCGCGAACATCATCGAGATGAAGATGCCGGTGATCTCGCTGGCCGAGAATCGCAGCGCACCGTCCTCGTCCTTCACCGAGATGAGGACGTCGAGCATGTCGCGGTCGTCTTTGCTGGTGGGCGGATTCGCCTCGCGCTGATCCATGATCGCCTGCACCAGCTCGACCAGTGCCGCGCGCGCCGCGTCCCGCCGAACGAAGCTCTCGATCGGCGCGTACGGGTCGACGTAGGCCAGGGCGTCGGTGCCCTGTTCGAGCTCGTGATAGAGGTGGGCGAAGCGGCCGTCGAGCTGATTGCGGAACTTCACGCCGATCAGGCAGGCCGATGAGGTGTAGATGGTCAGTTCGGCGAAGAACTCGAGCAGATCGATCTCGCCCTCGTCGTCCCAGCGCGCGACCATCTGATCGACTTCGCGAGCGATGGTGCCCGCGTGCCCGCGCATGTGGTCCGCGCGCAGTGCCTGATTGTGCAGCATCTCCTTGCGACGTTCGGGTGGTGCGTCGAAGACGACGCCCTCACCGAAGATCGGCTTCATGAAGGGGTAGGCCGCGCCCTGGTCGAGATCGTCGTCGCCGGCCCGGAAGAAGAATTCATTGGCCTCGGCGCCCGACAACAGGACGACGTCACGGCCGGCGAGCTCGAAGGCTCCGACATCGCCGCACTCGGCGCGAACGCGCCGCATCAGCGCGATCGGATCGGTGCGGAACTCGGCCAGGTGCCCGTGTTCGTCCTCGCCTCCGGACACGCGCTGCGGTTTGACCAGCGTCATTGGAAAGTCCTTCCCGGAATGATGTCCAGACACGTTATGGACATGTGTCTGGACAGTACTACGGTCGCGTGCTGTGCGACAAGGTTCGGATCGAATTCCGGTGCCCGGTTGCGTCAGCCGGCGGTGGCGAGTAATCGGCGCGCGCAGATCTCGAGCAGATCGGCCACCTGCTCGTACGACAGCAGGCCCATTCCGCCTTGCAGAAGGGCGCCCGAGTACAGCAATTCCAGCGCGGCCAGGCTCTCCGGGTCCTTCGCGCCGAGCGCTTCGCCGAGCCGGCGGCGGATCTCGAGGCCGATCCGCACGCGCAGATGCCGCACATCGGGATCATCGCCGAGCAGAGCGCTGCTCACCGCCCCGGCCAGGGCTGGTTCATCGGCCACCAGCATCGAGACCTGGCGAAGCACGGCGACCACGCGCGTGGTCTGGTCCTCGTCGCCGGTCGGCAAGGCGGGCAGGGCGACCAGGCGGCGCCAGAACACCTCGGAGATCAGGTGCTCCTTGGAGGAGAAGTACGTATAGGCGGTGGCGGTGCCGACGCCTGCCGCCGCGGCGACGAGCCGGATCGTCGTGCCGGAGTAGCCCTCGCGCGACAACACCTCGACGGCGGCGACGGTCAGGCGGTCCACCGTATCGGCCTGCTTTTCGGTCAGGCGTCGTCGAGTGGCTTCGATGCCGGTAGGCGCGGTTTCGGACATGTGTCTGGATGCTACTACAGCCGGGTGTACGGGCCAATGGACACACATGGCCTTGCGTCTGATCGACAAACCGAACTATATTCCGTACACCTGTCCAGACACGTATCGGAGCTTCGCTATGAACGGTCTCGTCCCCGCCGAAGGCACACCACTGTTGATCGGCGGCAAGCTGATTCCGGGTGGCTCCGGTGTCTTCGCGACCATCAATCCCGCCACCGAGGAGGTGCTCGGCTTCGCCGCCGACGCCTCGGGCGCCGACATGGAAGCGGCCATCGCCGCGGCGCGCACCGCCTTCGACGAGACGCAGTGGTCGCGCGATCCGAAGTTTCGTGCCCACTGCCTGCGCCAACTGCGTGATGTGCTGGGCGAACACCTCGAGGAGCTGCGGGCGATCACGATCGCCGAGGTCGGCGCACCGGTCATGCTGACCAGCGGGCCGCAGCTGGAAGGGCCGATCGCGGACCTGTCCTACGCCGCCGACCTGGCCGAAAGCTACACGTGGGAAACAGATCTCGGCACCAGGGACCTGATGGGCATCGCCAGCCGCCGGGTGATCCGGCGCGAGGCGGTCGGTGTCGTCGGCGCCATCACGCCGTGGAACTTCCCGCACCAGATCAACCTGGCCAAGATCGGACCCGCGCTGGCCGCGGGCAACACCGTGGTGCTCAAGCCGGCCCCGGACACCCCCTGGTGTGCGGCGGTGCTCGGCCCACTCATCACCGAGCACACCGACATCCCGGCCGGGGTGATCAACATCGTCACTTCGTCCGACCACGGCCTGGGCGCCCAGTTGGTGCTCGATCCGCGCGTGGACATGATCACCTTCACCGGCTCGACCCAGACGGGCCGCTCGGTGATGGTCGGCGCGTCGGCCACGCTCAAGCGCACCTTCCTCGAATTGGGCGGCAAGTCCGCGGCCATCGTCCTCGACGACGCCGATATCGCGGCCGCCGCGAGCTACACCGCGTTCACCGTGGCCGTGCACGCCGGCCAGGGCTGCGCGCTCACCACCCGGCTACTGGTGCCGCGCGAGTCCTACGACGCCGCCGTGACCGCCGCGGCGGGTGCCATGCGGGGACTCGCCGCCGGTGACCCGAACAACCCCGGAACAGTCTGCGGGCCACTGATTTCCGAGCGGCAGCGGGCGCGGGTGGAGCGCTACCTCGAGATCGCGCGCACCGAGGGCGGGCGCATCGAGGTCGGCGGGGGCAGGCCCGCCGACAAGGAGCGCGGGTACTTCATCGAACCGACGCTGATCAGCGGGCTCGACAACACCGCGACCGTCGCCCAGGAAGAGATCTTCGGACCCGTGCTCGTCGTGATCGCGCACGACGGCGACGACGACGCGATCCGGTTGGCCAACGAATCCCCCTACGGGCTTTCGGGTTCGGTCTGGGGCAAAGATCCCGACCGGATCGAGCACGTGGTCTCGGGCGTGCGCACCGGGACACTGAGCGTCAACGGCGGGCTCTGGTACCACGCCGACGCGCCGTTCGGCGGCTACAAGCAGTCGGGCATCGGCCGCGAGATGGGCGTTGCCGGTTTCGAGGAATACCTCGAAACCAAGCTGATCGCCACCCCCGCCTGACCCCATCGACATCATCGCTACTCAGGAGCTGAACACCATGGCACGTTTCACCGGTCGCACCGCGATCGTCACCGGCGCCGCGCAGGGCATCGGCGCGGTCTACGCCGCCGCACTGGCCGCCGAGGGCGCCAATGTCGTTGTCGCCGATCTCAATGTCGAGCGTGGCGAGGAGGTGGCCAAGCAGATCGTCGCAGACGGGGGAGTGGCCGCATTCCGTCGAGTCGATGTCGCCGATCCCGAATCCGCCGCCGCGCTGGCCGAATTCACCGTCGCCGAATTCGGCGCGATCAACCACCTGGTCAACAACGCGGCCATCTACGGCGAGATGAAGCTCGATCTGCTGCTCACCGTGCCGTGGGACTACTACAAGAAGTTCATGGGCGTGAACTTCGACGGAGCGCTCAATGTGACGCGCGCGGTCTGGCAACCGATGATCGCGGCCGGCGGCGGTTCGATCGTCAACCAGTCCTCCACCGCCGCGTGGCTCTACTCGGGCTTCTACGGTCTGGCCAAGGTCGGCATCAATGGCCTCACCCAGCAGCTCGCCACCGAGCTGGGCGGTTCGCGGATCAGGGTGAACGCCATCGCACCCGGCCCGATCGACACCGAGGCCACCCAGACTGTCACCCCGGGAAACATGGTCAAGGACATGGTCAAGCGCATCCCGATCAAGCGGATGGGCACCCCGCAGGACCTGGTCGGGGCCTGCCTGTACCTGCTCTCGGACGAGGCGAGCTGGGTCACCGGCCAGATCCTCAATGTCGACGGCGGGCAGATCATCCGATGACGACCGAATCCGCCAGTGTCCCGGTCGGATTCATCGGACTGGGCAATATGGGCGCGCCGATCGCGCGGCGACTGCTCGACTGGCCGGGCGGACTCACGGTCTGCGATGTCAGGCCCGAGGTCACCGAGCCGTTCATCGCGGCCGGTGCGCGCGGGGTCGCCGATCCCGCGCAGGTCGCGACGCACGCGCGGATCATCTGCGTGACCGTCATCGACGACGCGCAGGTGACCGAGGTTCTCACCGGCCCCGACGGCATTCTGAGCACAGCGGCGCCGGGCACCGTTGTCGCTGTGCACTCGACCATCAGTGACCGCACGGCGCAGGAACTGGCCGCCCGGTGCGCCGAGCATGCGGTCGAATTCGTCGACGCGCCGGTCAGCGGCGGCGCGCCCGGTGCGACCCGGGGCAGTCTGGCCGTGATGGTCGGCGGCAGCGCCGACGCGGTGGAGCGGATCAGGGCGCCGTTCGGATGCTTCTCGGACCTCATCGTGCATGCGGGCCCGGTCGGTGCCGGAACACGAATGAAGTTGGCGCGCAACCTGCTTCACTTCATCTCGTTCACTGCGGCGACCGAGGCGCAGCGCCTCGCCGAGGCCGCCGGACTCAGTCTCACCGCGCTCGGGAAGGTGGTTCGCCACTCCGACGCGGTGACCGGTGGGCCGGGCGCGATCATGCTGCGCGAGACCGCCGCGCCCATCGAGCCCGACGACTTCTGGTTCCCCATCCTCGGCCACGTGCGCGATCTCGGCGAGAAGGACCTCTCGCTCGCGCTCGAACTCGGTGACCGGCTCGCGGTCGACCTGCCACTGGCCCAACTCGCCCTCGCCCGGCTCGCGGACGGTCTCGGCGTCGCCGAACCCGCACTCGACAAGGAGACCTCATGACCACCAACGAAGAAACCCCCGCCGACCTCCGCCGGCGCGGCCTCGCCAAGATGACCGAGGTCTACGGCTGGGAATTCGAGGACGGTCCCGGCGAGCACTTCGCCGTCACCGCCGACCATCTGTTCGCCGACATCTGGTCACGTCCCGCGCTCACCGTGCGAGAGCGCCGGCTGCTGCTGCTCGGCGCGCTCACCGCGCAGGGCAATGTGGACGTCGCCGAGATCCAGATCGGCGCTGCCCTGCGCAACGGGGAACTGTCCGAGGAACAGTTGCGCGAGATCGCCCTGTTCCTGTGCCACTACGTCGGCTGGCCCGCGGGGACCAAGCTCGACGGCACCGTCGGCAAGGTGATCGCCCAGGAGCGTCGCAAGAAATGACCGACGCCGTTCTCGCCGGTCCGCGATCGCATGTAGCGTGCCGATGATGGTTATGCCGAAGAATCAGCCCAAAGGGCTGAACTCGCCGATGACGACCCGGATCATTCGATACGGGTCGCGCGCGCAAGCGTGGGTCTATCGCCGCACCAACGGGCGCGTCGGCGGCACCTGGCGGATCGGCGCCGGGTTCCGCCGCCCGGTGCCGACGCTGCTGCTCGAACATCGAGGTCGCAAGTCCGGCAAGATCTTCGCGGCACCGCTGCTCTACCTCGTCGACGGCGAGGACCTGGTCATCGTCGGCTCCCAGGGCGGCCTCGCGAATCACCCACAGTGGTATCTGAATCTGCTCGCGGATCCGAACGCGCACGTCCGGATCCGCAGCGAGCACTACCCGGTCCTGGCACGAGTGGCCGATCCTGATGAGCGTCAACGTTTGTGGCCCTTGCTGACTCGGCTCTACGCCGATTTCGATGCCTACCAGTCCTGGACCGAACGCGAGATTCCCGTCCTGATCCTGTCTCGCGTCTGAGCCTCAGTCGGTCGCGAGCCGGTCGTCGTAGGCGCGGCGGGCATCGCGATCGACATCGATGAAAGTGCGGTGCACGCCCAGCCGCCGAGCCATGAACTCACCGAGCGGGCGCGGGGTCAGCGTATTGAAGGCGGCGAGCACGCCCGCGGTGCGAGTGACCGAGACGCGCCTGCGGGGCCGGGCGATCAGCCCGGCGACCGCGGCGGCGACATCAGCCGGTTCGGCCAGCAGCGCACGCGGAGCGCGGGTTCCGGCGATCATCTCGGTACGGGTGAAGGTGGGCAGGACCGTCGAGAACCGCACGCCCGTACCGCGGTGCTCCAGACGCATGGTCTCGGTGAAGCTGAGCACCGCCTGCTTGCTCGCGCAGTAGGTGGCCATGCCCGGCGTCGGATTCTCTCCCGCCATCGAGGCCATGTTCACGATGTGCCCACTGCCGCGGACCAACATCCGCGCCAGGGCCAGCTTGGTGCCGAGCATGACGCCGTAGACATTGATGTCGAGAATCCGGCGGGTGATCTCGTCGGATTCCTCGGTGAACCGGCCGACCGGCATGATGCCCGCATTGTTGACCAGTACATCGACAGGGCCGCAGGTCTTTTCGACCTCGGCGAGGAAACTCGCGAACGATGCGGAGTCGGTGACATCGAGGTGTCGCGCCACCGTTGCGCCGATCTCGGCGCCGGTGCTCGCGGCCGTGCTCGCATCGATGTCACCGATGGCCACGACCGCCCCGGCCCCGATGAGTTCACGCGCGACAGCACGTCCGATGCCGCGCGCACCGCCGGTGACGACGACTACCTTGCCGGCGGTGGACTTCGCGCCAGATATACCAGACATGTGTCCAGATTATATTCTGGACAACATTACGAATCAACCCCGAGCCCGCGCCGACGCGGTGCGGTTCGTCGAGGTGCGGGGACTGGCGAGTAACATCCGGACGCATGTCTGAAAGCGATTCCATCAGCCTCGAAGCGACGCGGCGTCGCTTGACCGGTAAGCAGGCCGACACCGTCGATCGGCTGACCAGGGCCGCGCTGGTGGTGCTGACGCGAGATGGCTTTTCCGGCATGACAATTCGGCTGGTCGCCGCGGAAGCCGGCGTCGCCACGGCGACCGCGTACACCTATTTCTCCTCCAAAGAGCACTTGGTCGCCGAGATCTTCTGGCGTCGCCTGCTGGCCTCGCGATCGCCGGCCAGCGAGGATCCCGACTCGACGGTGCGGGTCATCGCCGAGCTACGCAACATCGCGATGCTGGTGGCCGAGGAGCAAGAGCTGGCCGGCGCGGTCACCGGCGCGCTGCTGGGGTCCGACCCCGATGTCGAGCACCTGCGCACCCGCATCGGTCTCGAGATCCGCGGCAGAATCGCGCGGGCACTCGGCCCCGACGCCGACAACGAGATCATCGAGTGGCTCGAGATCATCTACGCAGGCGCGCTGGTGCGGGCCGGGATGGGCTACGAGTCCTATTCCGCGATCGCCGACCGCATCGAGCGAGCCGCGCTGCGGATTCTGCGCTCCACCTGAGCTCACCGCGACGACCGGCGCCATGCGTACTGCCCTGTCCCGCATGAGGTATGCACCGGGTATTTGGCCGCTGTTAGAGCGTTCCGTAGGGCCGGTCGATCTGTTCGCGAAGGATATCGCCATGCCCTGCGTGACGAGCGAATTCCTCGATCATGGCGAGCAGTGTCCATCGCATGCTGACAGCTCCCTCGCGGGGGTTGTGTTTGACCTCGTCCAGGTCGAAGCGCGCGGCGATCGCCCGGGATCGGCTGCTCGCGCGCTCGAACTCGGCGATCACGTCGGCCACTGATTCGTGGTCGGCGACAACGAACGTCCCTTCGTCTCGTTTCGCGTACCCGTCGCATTCTGATTCGTCGAGCCCCGCCCAGAACCGCTGAAACCAGATCCGCTCCGCCGCGGCGGCATGTTTGATCAAGGAGATCGGCGTAGTCAGCGACGCGACGAGTCGTCGACGGGCATCGACTTCGGACAGGCCGCGCACAGTCGCGACGAGCGCCTCACGATTGCGATCGAGCGTGTTCTCGATGATCGCTCGCTCGGCGCCGATGGTAACCGGATCTGTGGTCATGGGCTTTCGCTCCGTTCTTGTGGTCTGGCAGTCGAATTGGACGGGTGAAACGTGGGGCTGATCGCAATGCGGGACGCCACGCGTCGAGCTGCGGCGGTGAGGTGATGTGTGCGTCGCGGGATGCGCTGAGGAAGGCTGGGCGGGTCGATCTACACCGCAGGGCGAACTGGTCGGCCACCGAAGGGCTCGACGTGTCCTTCCCTCAGTATGGCACGTGGCCGACCATGCGTTCCGGCATCGCCCAACCCCACGGAACCGGGTGGGAGCCCACCGAACTCGGCACGGTCGCTGACATCCGCGGTGGCCGCCGATACTCGGTCATGCGTCGACAAAAAGGTGCATCTACCAGCCGATTAGTACCTTCGCCGAGCGGTGAGGTAATCTTTTCGAGCACCCGGAGACGGGGGCAAGAACGGGCTGTGGCGCAGCTTGGTAGCGCACTTGACTGGGGGTCAAGTGGTCGCAGGTTCAAATCCTGTCAGCCCGACAGTAGAAAACCCGCTCTGACCTTGGTCGGAGCGGGTTTTTCTGTTAGCCAACAACGCGGAGAGCGGGACCAGAACGGGACCGAAGGTGGTTCGAGAGCTTGTCGCCTGCCTCGGTGACCTCCCGTCGGTCGGGGTGTAGGTATC
Organism: Nocardia sp.; assembly: GCA_014360565.1. GTDB lineage: Bacteria > Actinomycetota > Actinomycetes > Mycobacteriales > Mycobacteriaceae > Nocardia. The sequence goes on along the minus strand of JACIXH010000114.1, from coordinate 1,841 downwards.
GCTCAGTTGTTCGACTGTCGGCATGGCCCGCGATCTTCTGGAGCAGGTGCAGGCTCACGCCGGCATCGGCCATCCAGGTCAGTCCGGTGTGCCGGAGGTCGTGACGCCGCAGGTGTTCGTAGCCGAGTTTCGTGACCACTTCGTCCCAGTGCGTGGCATCGCGAAGGACGCCGGTAGCGATTCGTCCACCGCGGGGGCCGACGAACAAGCGGGCATCGGTGTTGTCTTCGCCGACGACGGCAATACGGTCGAGGACCAGTTGTCGAACTTCTTCGATCAACGGGACGTAGCGGCGGCGGTTGCCCTTGGTTCCCTTGTCGTCGAGTCCGCCCGGTCCGGGTGTGGTCTGCCGACGGACGGTCCAAGTCCAGGTCTCGGTGTCGATGTCGCCGACCCGGCAGCCCGAGACCTCGCCGATCCGTGACGCGGTGCACGCGGCGAAGGTGACCACATCACCCCAACCCTGGTACTCGTCGGAGGATCAAGAGCGCCTGCGGCGGCGCGTGCGCGCCGCCGCCGCGCTACGACGCGCAGCGGGTCTTGCTCGTACCTCACCGCCCCGGCGCGTCGGCACGTCGGCGGCGTGCACGCGCTATCAGCAGGCGGCCGGACTCCTGACAGCTCACACAGCATCGACCCGAGCCGATGACGAGGCCCGACCACGGTCCCGATCGAAATTGCTGAACGGATTCCCGAGCCCAAATCGGCCGGCATCTGTCCCGATCGACGGCTCCCAGCACGCCGATTCTCATACGGTGCTGCCGCACGAGCTCCGCTCGCTTGCCTCATCGAACCAGCCTGCCGAACCTGCGTACCCGGTCACCGAGTGCGATCCGGTCAGTCGGGATGCTCGGCTTCTCTGCCCGATCACCAGGCCGCTCACCAGGTGCGAGTGAATTGCTGAACAGAATCCGCGGGGAAGTCGGTGGTTATCGCGACCGTTGGCCGCGTGGCCCTGGTCTGGGTCGGCCTGCATTGTGTTCGTGCGCCACTCACGCGTCAAGGGCGCCTGCGGCGTCACTACGTGATGGCTATCGCCACCCTTGACCCGCGAGCCTCTGCGCACGAAGGGCAGGCCCTAAGGGGCACGCGGGTAGCCAGCCCCCTTCATGCGCAGGCCAACCCAGACCAGGGCCATCTCAACTCGGCTTCTACGGTCTGCCGATCGCCCGAGCAATACTCTCAAGCGCCTTGACTGCTCGCCGTCGTTCGGCTTCTTCGCCTTTTGTGGCAGGCCGGACGTTCGTCTCATCCATGAGCGTCTCCAGGGTGAGGTCATACCTGTCAACGTAGGTCCGGCCGTGCATATCTTCGTACGTGAAGGTGATGCCGAACGACGAAGGAAGCGGTTCCTCGGGTTCCTCCGCCTTCCGGTACAGGTTCCAGAGCACCATGCCCGGAGTTATCGTTGGTATGACCTTCGAGTAACGACGTTGCAGATAGAAGGCATTTCGATCTGCGTGGGTAGCCTCGTCGAGCACCGGGAGGGCAGGGTCAAACTCAGCACGGACGTTCTTCGCAACCGACGGCCCAGCATTCGTGACCCTTAGCTCGGAGTGCTCGACGTTGAGGACTGCTGGTTGCAGCTGTGCCATCATCATCGGACGTGATCGATCCCGGCTGTCCTGTTTCAGGGCGAGTAGGGTGCCAATCGCAATCGCAGCAGTCGCCAGAGTAGCGGCCGACCCCAGACCCGCCCAGATCGTCGATGGCGCCGCCCATTTCTTCGCCGCAGCGACCACAAATAGCCCGGCGCCGGCTGAAATCAGCCCAACTCCAAGCGCGACGGGGCGCCAGTACCTCTTGACACGATCCATGTCGGCAACCTGCTACGACGCGAA
>JACIXH010000113.1 GCA_014360565.1 Nocardia sp. | reverse complement strand
CCAGCGCCGCACGCCGATGGGCCATGGCCCGCCATCCGTGCCCGGCCAGCCGGTAGGCCGCGGTCCGGATGAGCGGATGGGCGAAGGTCACCGCGCCATCACCCACCCCCGCGATCCCCCGTTCGCACAGGCCGTCCACCGCCTCGGCCACCGTCGCCGCGGGAAGACCGGCTGTCACGCACAGCAGTTCGAGATCGGGCGGCACACCACAGACCGCGGCGGCCTGCGCGACCAGCCGCTGAGCTTCGGGCAGCTGGGCGAGTTCCGCGCGAATCGTGCGATCGAGCGCCGCGTAGTCGTCGCATGCGGGGTCCGGATTCTCCCCGCGTAATGCGCGATCCAGCTCTACCTCGGGCAGCGCCGCCAGCAGCGACAGATACAACGGATTGCCGTGTGACGCACTGAGCAATCGCGCCCGCCGCTGCGGCGGCTCCCCCGGCAACAACTCGGCGACATCGGATTCGGTGAACGGCGGCACCCGCACCCGTACCGCAGCGACCTGCGGTGCGCGCAGCAACCCGGCGATCGCGGCCGGACAGCCACCGTCCCGACACGCCAGCAGCAGCCGGAACCCGCCCGCCGGACGGTTCCGGATCATAAAGGTCAGCACTCGAACCGATTCGGGATCTGCCCACTGGACGTCGTCGACGATCAGCAAGGTCTGGGACTGGCCGAGCGCGCGGCGCACCCGCCGCGCAAGGTCGGCATCGGCGCCTCGCGCGCTGAGCCCTTCGCTGCCACCTCCCGCCACCGCGCCGTCGGGCTCGACCGTCCCACCGTCTGTACCGCTACCGAGCCGAGCCGTCTCGACACCGGAGTCTTCCGCCTGGACGGCGGAACCCGCCGCATCTGTCCTCGGCGCCGTGAGGTCCATGGCGATGTCGGGATCGGCCGGGTAGGCGTGGTCCGCGAGCTGTTCGACGATGTCGTCGACGAGATAGCGGGGCTGCGCCTGAGCATCTTCGGTGCCGGTGACCAAGACGACCCGGCACCGCACGGCCCGGGCGAAGTGGGCGATCAAGCGGGACTTGCCGATTCCGGCCGGGCCCTCGACCAGCAGCAGCCAGGGGGCATCGGCGTCGGTGAAGGCCGTGGTCAGCGTGGCCAGTTCGGCGGCGCGGCCCACGAATGCACGTTCGATCATGGGCCCTCCACACATCACTGCAGCACATCGGCCGCCAGCGGCCGGTGTGAGCCTAACGCGACCGGGAATGCCGTGGTTTCCCGGATGCTCGCCGGGCGGCGGTGCGGTTGGGTGGTCGGGGCCGATCGCCGCCGATATCCGCGGTGAGGTTCTTCAGAAAGAGGTTCGCATGACGTTCACCGGCAAGGGAATGGTTTCGCGGTTCGCGATCGCACTGCTCGCGGTCGCGGCGCTCGGTGCCGCGGGTTGCTCGGCGGTCGACAAGGTCACCGAGGCGGCCAAGGACGCGGGCAAGTCCGAGACCGCCCGCTCGAAGGTCGGTGACTGCATCAATGTGATCTCCGCGTCGATGATCGACTCCGAGACCGAACCGGCCGACTGCGCGAGCGAGACCGCCGTCTACCAGGTCGTCCAGGTCTTCGACACCAAGACCGAATGCCACGAGGACTACACCTCCTACGAGGAGACCTGGGGCAGCGGCGGCACCGTCGCCTTCCTGTGTCTGGCACCGAACTTCAAGCAGGACAGCTGTTACAACGAGGGCATGATGACCGGCTACAAATACGTGCCGTGCACCGCTGACAACGCCAGCTTCAAGGTTGTCTCGCGCATCGACGGCCAGGTCGACGAGCAGCTGTGCGGCGAGGACGCCGACCAGGTGCTGCTGCTCAACGAGCCCGCGACCACGTTCTGTCTGGGCAGCGCCAAGAGCTGAGGCGCACAACGAGAAGCGCCCGAGCTCCGTGGAGTTCGGGCGCTTCTGACGTTCGGAGCCTATCGACGCATGAAGATCGGGACCTCGATGTCGTCGTCATCGTCACCGTCATCGCGCTGATCGGGGTTGTTGACCCGGTTCATCGCCGCCTCGGTGACCCGCTGACGCTCGGACTCCCGGTACCGCTCGGTGTCGCGGTAGTTCGGCGCCGCCGCACGGCCGCTGGACACGCCGCTGGTGGCCGGTTCGGGGGGACGGGCCGGCGTCTCGGTCCGCGCCTGGCCGACCTCGCCCGCCCGGCCGGAGCCGATCGGGTTGGACCCGCTGCGCGCACTGACATTCGGTTCGAACGTCCGCCGCGCCGGTCCACCGCCGTCGAAACCGGCCGCGATCACGGTGACCCGGACTTCGTCGCCGAGCGAATCGTCGATGACGGTACCGAAGATGATGTTGGCCTCGATGTGGGCCGCCTCCTGCACCAGCGAGGCCGCCTCGTTGATCTCGAACAGGCCCAGATCCGATCCGCCCGCGATCGAGAGCAGCACGCCGTGCGCGCCGTCCATGGAGGCTTCCAGCAGCGGCGAGTTGATCGCCGTCTCGGCCGCCTTCACCGAACGACCCTCACCGCGCGCCGAGCCGATGCCCATCAATGCCGAACCGGCACCGGACATCACGCTCTTGACGTCGGCGAAGTCGACGTTGATCAGGCCCGGGGTGGTGATCAGGTCGGTAATACCCTGGACACCGTTGAGGAGCACCTCATCGGCGGAGCGGAAGGCGTCCATGAGACTCACGGCCGCGTCACCGAGCTGCAGCAGCCGGTCGTTGGGGATGACGATCAAGGTGTCGCACGACTCGCGAAGCAGGTTGATCCCCACTTCGGCCTGGTTCCCACGCCGCTTGCCCTCGAAGGAGAACGGCCGGGTGACGACCCCTATAGTCAGGGCGCCCAACTTGCGGGCGATGCTGGCGACGACGGGGGCGCCACCGGTTCCGGTGCCACCACCCTCGCCCGCCGTGACGAAGACCATGTCGGCGCCCTTGAGCACCTCTTCGATCTCGTCCTTGTGGTCTTCGGCGGCTTTTCGGCCGACTTCCGGATCAGCTCCGGCGCCGAGACCTCGGGTGAGTTCGCGTCCGACATCGAGTTTGACGTCGGCGTCACTCATCAGCAGGGCTTGGGCGTCGGTATTGACCGCGATGAACTCGACTCCCTTGAGTCCCTGTTCGATCATTCGGTTGACGGCGTTCACGCCGCCGCCGCCGATACCGACGACCTTGATCACTGCAAGGTAGTTGTGCGGGGGCGTCATGGGCTCTCGCCTTCCTTCGATCTTAAACCCTCAACCTCAACCATAGGGTTGGCGTTATGTCAAGTATCCGACTGCTGCGGAACGCTATTCGCAGCCACTGCGATCCCGGCGCAGGCGCGCCGAGATGAGAGCCAGAATCTTGTGCCACAAAGAATGTCGCTCACTTTACCGTGACCAGATTCGGACTCGAAACGTCGAACACGGTCCCCTCACGGGTCAGCAGCGGCAACACGACGGCGGCTTTTCGCTCACCGTCGCCCGTGCCGCCCCACACTACAGTCCTACCGTCGCGAAGGCTCAGTGAGACGTCCGAAATGGACCGTGCGACAACCTCACCCACCTGCACCGACAACGCGGGCGGCAGGGTGATCAGCACATCGACGGCCGCCCTGGCCGCCGCGGGACCGGTGAACGAACCCTCGGTGAGCAGTTTCGGCACCCCGATCGGCGGTTGCGGCTCGATCGCGAATTCGACGCTCTCCGCATCGATCAGGTGGGCGCCCTCCGGTGCGTCGAAGTACACCACCGGTGTTCGCTCCACCACGGTGACCAGCACCGTCGAGGGGAATTTACGTTGCACCCGGACCGAGCGCACCTTGGGGATCGCGGCGACGCGCTGGGCGATCTCGGTGGTGTCGATGCGCAACATCGAACGGCCGTCCGGAATTTCGAGCAGATCGCGCACCTGCGCCTCCGGCACCGCCGACAAGCCGTCGACGCGCACGGTGCGCACCGACAACGCCGGCGTGAACCACGCCAGCACCATCAGCACGCTCACCACGACCAACCCGACCACCGTCCACAGGCGGTAGCCGTGCCACCCGCGCGCGGCGGGCATCGGCAATCTCACCGGCCACCTTGCTGGGGCCTGGCCCGCAGTCCGTCGAGGATCTGGCTGCCGAGCATGGTGACGTCGCCCGCGCCCATGGTGATCACCACGTCGCCGTCGCACGCGAGCCCGGCGACCTGCTTGCCCACCTTCGACATATCGGGTTGGTAGTGCACCGGTTTGGTCACCGACTGGGCGACCAGGGCACCGTTGACGCCGGGCAGCGGATCCTCGCGGGCGCCGTAGACGTCGAGCACGACCACCTCGTCGGCCAGGCTCAGCGCGGTGCCGAACTCGGCCGCGAAAGTGGCGGTGCGGCTGTACAGATGGGGCTGGAAAACCACGATCACCTGACCCCGGCGGGTACGGGCGCCGTCGCGCGCCTCCTGGGCGACGAGCTGGGCGGCGGCCTCCAGCACCGCGCGCACCTCGGTGGGGTGGTGGGCGTAATCGTCGAAGACGCGCACCCCATTTTCGCGACCGGTGAACTGGAACCGGCGATGCACGCCGCCGAAACCCGCCAGGCCCTGCACGATCTCGTCGATGTCGGCGCCGGTGGCGCGGGCGGCCAGCAGCGCGGCCAGCGCGTTGAGGGCCATGTGCCTGCCGGGCACCGACAGCCGCAGCGCGCGGGGGGTGGTTTCGCCATCGAGCTGGAATTCCACGATGCCGCCGACATCACGCGGTTGCCAGTCGAGCATCCGCGCGCCGACGGGCACGGGCGCGTCGGTGAGATCGCCCGATCCGTACCCGAGGACCTCGATCCCGCGCTCGGACATCCGCGGTGCGACGCGCCGAGCGAACGCGAGCGAACCGGGGTCGTCGAGGCACACCACCAGCAGCCCGCCGGGGGCGAGCCGGTCGGCGAAGTCGTCGAAGACCTGGATGTAGGCCTCGTCGGTACCGAAGTAGTCGAGGTGGTCGGATTCGATATTGGTGACCACGGCGACGTCCGGGTCGTACTGCAACAGTGAGCCGTCGGACTCGTCGGCCTCGGCGACGAAGATGTCACCGCTGCCGTGGTGGGCGTTGGTGCCCGCCTCGTTGAGCTCGCCACCGACCGCGAACGACGGATCGGCGCCGCAGTGCTGCAGCGTGACGATCAGCATCGAGGTGGTCGAGGTTTTGCCATGGGTGCCCGAGACCAGCAGGGTCTTGTGCCCGCGCATCAGCGCGGCGAGCACGGTCGGCCGCATCAGGACCGGGATGTCGCGCCGATTCGCTTCGACCAGTTCGGGATTGGTCTTCGGGATGGCGGCGTAGGTGGTGACCACGACGGTCGGGCCGCCGGGCAGCAGGTCGAGCGCGTCGGCGGCGTGGCCGATGCGCACTTCGGCGCCGCGAGCCCGCAGCGACAGCACGCCGCGGCTTTCGCGGGCATCGGAACCGGAGACCATGCCACCACGCGAGAGCAGGATGCGGGCGATGCCGGACATGCCCGCGCCGCCGATGCCGACCATGTGCACCCGCTCGAGCTCGGGCGGCAGGCCCGCGCCGGTGGACTCGGCGATCTGGCCGAGGACCGCACCACCGCGCTCCTGCTCCGGTTCGCTCATCGGGCGACCTCGGTGACGATCCTGGCCACCGTGTCGGCAGCGTCGCGATGGCCTGCGCCTGCGGCGGCGCGGCTCATCTGCGCGAGACGAGCGGGGTCGAGCAACAGCGGAATCACCTCATCGATCACATATTTCGGGGTCAGTTCGGCGTCGGCCACAATTGTGCCACCACCTTGGGCGACCACCGGTCGGGCGTTGAATTCCTGTTCGCCGTTGCCGTGCGGCAGCGGCACGTAGAAGGCGGGCAGTCCCACCGCCGACACCTCGGCCACGGTCATCGCCCCGGATCGGCACACCACCGCGTCGGCGGCGGCGTAGGCCAAGTCCATCCGGGACAGATAGGGCACCGCGACGTACGGTGCGGGCGCGTCGGCGGTGCTCACCTCGACGCTGTTCTTGGGGCCGTGCGCGTGCAGCACCGAGACGCCGGCGGCCGCGAGTTGTGGCGCGGCGCCGGAGACGGCCTCGTTGAGGCTGCGCGCACCCTGCGAACCGCCGAACACCAGCAGCACCGGGCCCTCGCCGGGCAGCCCGAAGTGTGCGCGAGCCTGCGCGCGCAGGGCCGCACGATCGAGTTCGGTGATGGAGGCGCGTACCGGGATACCGACGACTTCCGCGCCCGCCAGCCCCGAATCGGGGACCGCGGCCAGTACCTTCGCGGCGAGCTTGGCACCGACTTTGTTCGCGATTCCGGCCTTCGCGTTGGCCTCGTGCACGATCACCGGCACTGCGCGCTTGCGACCGAACAGCCCGCCGCGAGCGGCGAGGTAGGCGGGCAGCGCGACGTAGCCGCCGAAGCCGATGATCACATCGGCCTGCACGTCGTCGATCACCGCCCTGGTGGCTTTGACCGAGGCGAGCACCCGGCCGGGCAGTCGCAGCAGGTCGGCGGAGGGCTTGCGCGGCAACGGCACCGGCGGGATCAGTGCCAGGCGATACCCGCGTTCGGGCACCAGTTTCGTCTCGAGTCCACGTTCGGTACCCAAGGCGGTCACCCGGATCGAATCGTCGAGTCTGCGCAGCGCGTCGGCGACAGCCAGCGCGGGTTCGATGTGGCCTGCGGTTCCCCCGCCTGCGACGATCACCGACAACCCGGATCGCGGGTTACTCACCTGGATCTACCTCGTTCTCTCTGTCTCTGATTGCCCGGTTCGGGCGGGCCTGCGTGGTCACGTCCCGCTACCCCCGGACCGACGTTTCACCGGGCGGTGCGGCATCGGGTAGGTCGGTTCCCATGCTCTGGTCGACCGTAGCGAACTCGTGCCACGACTCTCCGGCGCACGTCGTCTGCGCTCGGTCGGCGGCTGGCGACGGGGAGGCTGACGTGGGCGTTCGGCCCTGGCGCGCGGGGCGGCCTTGCGCGGCGCGCTCGGCGGGGTGTACACCTCGGGCACCGGCAGCCGCAGCAGTCTGCTGAGCCTGCCGTCCTGGCCCGCTTTCAACGCCGACACCGCCTCCGGTTCGTGCCGGGCGGCGCTGGCGATGATGCCGAACATGAACAGCGTGATCGCCAGCGACGAACCACCGGCCGAGACCAACGGCAACTGCAGACCGGTCACCGGCAGCAACCCGACGACGTAGCCGATGTTGATCAGCGCCTGCGCGGTGATCCAGGTGGTGGCGGTGGAGGTGAGCAGGCGCAGGAACGGATCGACCGAGCGCAACGCGATGCGAATGCCCGTGTAGACGAACAGCGCCAGCAGCGCCAGCACCAGCATGCAGCCGAGGAAGCCGAGTTCCTCGCCGATGATGGCGAAGATGAAGTCGTTGTGCGAGTTGGGCAGATAGCTCCACTTCGCGCGGCTCTGCCCGAGGCCACGGCCCCAGATACCGCCGTCGGCGAGGGAATACTTGGCCTGGCGGGCTTGGTAGTTGACACCCTGTGGATCGTCGCCCGGATTGAAGAACGCGCGCACCCGGTCGGAGCGGTAACCGGCCGACAGTACCAGCACCGAGGCCGCGATCAGCCCGGTCACCATGATCCCGACGAACAACCGCACCGGCAGCCCGCCGAACCACAGCAGCGCCATCAGCACGATGCCCAGCGCGATGGTGGTCGACAGGTTCGGCTCGAGCACCACCAGCAGACACACCAGCAGCCCGGCGGGCACCAACGGCACCAGGATGTCCTTGAGCTGGGCCCCCCGGCGCGAGGCCAGCAGGTGCGCACCCCACACGATCAGCGTCACCTTGACGACTTCGGAGGGCTGGATCGACAGCGGGCCGATGTCGAACCAGCGTCGCGCGCCACCGTGGATCGAGCCGATGCCGGGAATGAGCACCAGCACCAGCGCTAGCACCGAGATGCTGAAGATCGGGAACGACCATTGGCGCAGGAATCGCAGCGGCAGACGCAGCGCCACATAGAACGCGACAGCGCCGAGCGCGGCGAACATCGCCTGCTGGATGAACAGCGCGTAGGCCGATCCGCCACCGGCGTAGGACTCGACGCTCGACGCCGACAGCACCATCACCAGGCCGAGCACCGTGAGCAGGGTCGCGATGGTGACGATCAGGTGGAACGAGGCGAGCGGGCGGGCCAACCAGGCCCCGAACCGCTCCCCCGCCCAATTCGGCTGCCGCGAACTCTTCTGGCGAGCACCCGCACCGCTCTCGGCCTTACCGGCCCGGCGATCGTCCACGCTGCCCCGGCTCTTACCCACGCTGCCCCCTCTTGGGCGGTGACTCCGCTGCCGGGCGCGCGATCGTCACAGCGCCCGCCCGATGTCACCATCTTCCAGTGCCGTCACCGCATCCACGAAACAGCGTCCGCGGTGGGTGTAGTCGTCGTACATGTCCAGCGAAGCGGCCGCGGGCGCGAGCAGAACGGTGTCTCCGGCGCGAGCCAGACCCGCCGCGGCGCGCACCGCGCGGCCCATGACCGCCTCGGCTCGCTGGGATCTCGACGACTCCATGTCTGCATCGTCTCCCGCATCCAGCTCGATGACCGGGACTTCGGGTGCGTGTCGCGCCATCGCGGCGGCGATCACCGGCGCGTCGGCCCCGAACAACACCGCACCGACGAGCCGGTCACCGATCTCTTCGATCAGATCGTCGACACCGGCGCCCTTGAGCAGACCGCCCGCCACCCACACCACCTGCGGGTGCGCCATGATCGCGGCGCGCGCGGCGTGCGGGTTGGTGGCCTTGGAGTCGTCGATGAACTCGACGCCGCCCAGTTCGCGCACGAACGCGGTGCGATGCGGGCCCACCTTGTGTTCGGCCAGGCCCTCCTTGACGAACTGCGGCGCCACATCGATGGCCCTGGTCAGCGCGGACGCGGCCAGCGCGTCGGCGATACCGGCGGGTCCCGGCGGGCTGATGTCGCTGGTCTCGGCCAGGATCGCGGCCTTGGTGAATGCGCGGTCGAGCAGCTTGCCGTCGACCACGCCCAGTTCACCGTCGGCGGGGACACCGATTCGGAAGCCGACCGTGCGCCGCGCCTTGGCCTTGCGGGCCAGTGCGCCCGCGACCGGGTCGTCGAGGCCCACGACGCCGACCCGGCCGGTCAGCGCGCGCGCCTTCGCGGCGGCGTAGGCATCGAGGCCGCTGTGCCAGTCCAGATGGTCCTCGGCGACATTGAGCACGACGCCCGCCTCGGGTCGCACCGACGGCGCCCAGTGCAGCTGGAACGACGAGAGCTCGACGGCGAGCACCTGCGGACCGGGGTTGCGGCGCAGCGCGTCCAGGATCGGCAGGCCGATATTGCCGCAGGCCACGCTGGAGATGCCGGCTGCGCGCAGGATCGAGTGCGTCATCTGGGTGGTGGTGGTCTTGCCGTTGGTGCCGGTGATCACCAGCCATTTGCGGACCGGGCCGTAGATGCGGGCCTGATCGACCCACCAGGCGAATTCGACGTCGCCCCACACGGGCACGCCCTCGGTGACCGCCGAGACCAGCACCGGCGAATCCGGTCGCCAGCCGGGGCTGGTGATCACGAGCGCGAACCGGCTCAGGTCGGCGCTCTCCAGCTCGATGCTGGTGGCGATCTCGAGGCCGAGTTCGGCGGCCTCGGCGAGCGCCTTGGCGCCGTTGTCGGTGACAACGGGATGGGCGCCGATATCGCGCAGCGGTTCGATCAGCGAGCGTCCGGAGACGCCCCAACCGGCGACGAGAACGTCGCGGCCACGCAGGAATTCGAGCATGGGGCCCGGGGAACGCAGGGCGCGGGGCGAGTGTTCGACCATGTCTCTACTCACCCGACCTGTGACAGATATTCACTGTAGAACAGGCCGAGGCCCACTGCGGCGGAGATGCCCGCCAAAATCCAGAACCGGATGATCACCGTGGTTTCGGCCCACTTACTCAACTCGAAGTGATGGTGGAACGGCGCCATCTTGAACAACCGATTGCGCGTGGTGCGGTACACCGCCACCTGCAGCATCACCGACGCCGCCTCGGCGACGAACAGCGCGCCGATCACGGCCATCAGCAGTTCGGTGCGGGTGGTGATCGACAGACCGGCGATCAGACCGCCGAGCGCCAGCGAACCGGTGTCGCCCATGAAGATTCGCGCGGGTGCGGCGTTCCACCACAGGAAGCCGATACACGCGGCCGCGGCCGCGGCACAGACCAGCGCCAGATCCAGGGGGTCGCGCACGTTGTAGCACCCGGCTTCGGGGCTGGTCGAGCACGAATTGCGGTACTGCCAGAAGGTGATGATCACGTACGCGCCGAGCAGCAGGCTCATCGAACCGGCCGCGAGACCGTCGAGGCCATCGGTCAGGTTGACCGCGTTGGACCAGGCGATCACCAGGAACAGCACCCAGATCACGAAGATCAGCGCGCCCATCGACAGGGTGTTCCAGTCGCGGACGTAGGACAGGTGCTTGCTGGCGGGGGTGAGCCCGTCGGGGCTGCGGAACTGCAGGGCCAGCACCGCGAAGATGACCGCGGCGGCGGTCTGGCCGATGTACTTGCCCGCGGCCGTCAGGCCCAGATTGCGTTGTTTGCGCAGCTTGATGAAATCGTCGAGGAAGCCGACGATGCCGAGCGCGGTGGTGAGCCCGAGCACGAGCAGACCCGACGCCGTCGGGCCTTCCGCGTCGTAGCCGATGCCGATCAGATGCGAGCCGAGGTAGCCCGCCCACATGCCGATCAGGATCGCGACACCACCCATGGTGGGGGTGCCACGCTTGGCCTGGTGGCTGGCCGGGCCGTCGACCCGGATCTCCTGGCCGAAGCCCTGCTTGGCGAAGACCCGAACCAGCAGCGGCGTCAACAGGATCGACACCGCCAGCGCGATCCCCGCCGCGAACAAGATTTGCCTCACGGCCGCACCTCGCTGAGAACCGGCTCCGTCGTCAGGCCATGGGCCGCTGTGTACATGATTCGTTCGCTGCGCTCACTCATCGAGCTGAACTACCTTCCGCTGCCCCGGTCAGGTGCTCGGCGACGGCCCAGAGGCCGACCGCCTTCGAAGCCTTGACCAGTACCACATCGCCGGTGGCGATCTCGTCGTCGAGCAGCGCGATCGCCGCGTCGATATCGGGAACGAGGATCGATTCCTCGCCCCAAGAGCCTTCCATTACCGCTCCCTGGTGCATGCCGTGGGAGGGTCGTCCGGTGCCGACCACGATCAACCGGTCGACATCGAGGCGCACGGCCAGTCGTCCGATCGCGTCGTGCTCGATCACCGAGGTGTCACCGAGTTCGCCCATCTCGCCGAGCACGGCCCAGCTGCGCCGGGGTGCTGCGCTCGACTTGGCGAGGGTGACCAGCGCTTTGAGCGCCGCGCGCACGGAGTCGGGGTTGGCGTTGTAGGAGTCGTTGATGACGGTGACGCCCGCGGGGGTGGTCGTCACATCCATCCGCCGGACCGAGGCCGCGGTAGCGCCGGACAGTGCCTGCGCCACGGTCACCAGATCGGCGCCACATTCGAGAGCAACGGCCGCAGCCGCCAGGGCGTTGCCGACCTGGTGCTCGCCGTGCACCGCCAGCCGCACCGGGACCGATTCGCCGCCGGCGTGCAGGGTGAAGTGGGCTCGCGCCTGCTCGTCGGTGCTCACGTCGGTGGCGCGGATGTCGGCCTCGCCGGACAGGCCGACCTTGACCACACGGGCCTTCGTTCGCGACGCCATGGCCGCGACGTTCGGGTCGTCGGCGTTGAGCACGGCCAGCCCTTCGGCGGGCAGCGCTTCGACGAGCTCGCCCTTGGCCTGCGCGATCGCCTCGCGGCTGCCGAACTCACCGAGGTGCGCGGTGCCGACATTGAGCACGACGCCGATCCGGGGCGGGGCGATCCGGGCCAGTTCCGCGATGTGCCCGCGACCGCGCGCGGACAGTTCCAGAGCGAGGAACTTGGTGTCGGTGCCCGCGCGCAGTGCGGTCCACGGGTGCCCGAGTTCGTTGTTGAACGAACCGGGCGGGGCGACCACGGCGCCGAGCGGAGCGAGTACCGCGGCCAGCAGATCCTTGGTCGAGGTCTTGCCGGAGGAGCCGGTGACCCCGACGACGGTGAGCCCGGTGCGCTCGGCGAGCCGCTCGGTACTCACCCGGGCCAGCTCGGCCAGCGCGGCCAGGACCGCGGCGCCCGAACCGTCTGCGTCGGCGCTGAGCGCGACCGAACTCGCAGGCACCGAACCGAGGTCGGGGCTCACGACGATCGCGGGCACGCCGACCGGGCGCGCGGCCAGGACCGCGACCGCTCCGGCGGCGACAGCTTTCGCGGCGTAGTCGTGCCCGTCGGAGTTGGCGCCGGGCAGGGCGAGGAACAGATCGCCGGAACCGATTCGGCGCGAATCGAATTCGACCGAACCGGTCACCAGTGCCTGGGGGTCGGGTACGTCGTGCAGCTCGCCGCCGACGACGTCCGCGATCTCCCGCAGTGTCATCTCGATCATGAAACTGTCAAGTCCTCCGAGTCCGTGTGCGGACGATGTCGTGTCCGCAGGGCATCCAGCGCCGCCGCGACTACCTCGCGGTCGTCGAAGGGATGCTTGACGCCCTTGATCTCCTGTCCCGCCTCGTGGCCTTTGCCCGCGACGAGTACTACGTCGCCGGCGCGAGCCCAGTCGAGTGCGGCGGCAATGGCCGCCGCGCGGTCACCGATCTCGCGGATCTCGCCGCGGTCGGTGGCCGGGAGTTCGTCGGCACCGGCCACCACGGCCGACCTGATGGCCGCCGGGTCCTCGGTGCGTGGGTTGTCGTCGGTGACGATCAGCAGGTCTGCACGCGCCGCCGCGGCGCCCATGAGCGGGCGCTTGGCCACGTCCCGGTCGCCGCCGGCGCCGAGTACGACGGCCAGCCTGCCCACGCCCGCTTCGGTGAGGTGGCCGCGCAGGGTGCTCACCACCGATTCGATGGCGGCGGGCTTGTGCGCGTAGTCGACGACAGCGAGGAAATCCTGGCCGCGCTCGACGCGCTGCATCCGGCCCGGCACGTCGACGACGGCCAGCGCGCGCGCGGCGACCGCGGGATCCACGCCGGCCGCGGCGCAGGTGGCGACCGCGAGCAGCGCGTTGGCGACGTTGTAGCGCCCGGGCAGGCGCAGGCGCACCGTCAGTTCGCCGTCGGGTCCGGCAGCGGTGAATTCCTGTTCGCCGCCGGTGGACTTGATATCGCCGCTGACCTGCCAGGTCGCGCCGCGCGACTGCGCGGAGACCTCGCTCGCGGCGTCATCGGTCACCGCCGAACCGATCGTCGACACGGTGACCGGGTCGACGAGGTCGCCGGCCAGCCGCGCGCCCCATTCGTCGTCTACGCAGATCACCGCGGTGCGCGCGGCAACCGGCGAATCCGCGTCGAACAGTCGGCGTTTCGCGGCGAAATAGTCTTCGAAGTCCTTGTGGAAGTCGAGGTGGTCCTGGGACAGATTGGTGAACGCGCCGACCGCGAACCGCACGCCGTCGACCCGGCCCAGTGCGAGCGCGTGGCTCGACACCTCCATCACCACCGCGTCGACGCCCTGCTCGACCATCGCGGCGAACATCGCGTGCAGCTGCGGCGCCTCGGGGGTGGTGAGCGCGCTGGGCACCCGCTGCCCGCCGATCCGCGTTTCGATGGTGCCGATCAGCCCGGTGGACATCCCCGCCGCGGCCAGCCCGGCTTCGACGAGATAGGAGGTGGTGGTCTTGCCCGAGGTGCCGGTGATGCCGATGATGCGCAACCGATCGCTGGGGTGGCCGTAGATCGCGGCGGAGAGTTCGCCGAGTACCGCCCGCGGTTGCTCACGCACCAGCACGGGCACGGCGACCGCGCCGATCAGCTGCGCGCCCGCGGCATCGGTGAACACGGCCACCGCGCCGCGCGCGATCGCGTCGGCGGCGAATCGGGCGCCGTGGGAGTTCGCGCCCGGCAGCGCGGCGAACAGGTCGCCCGGGCGCACCGCGTTCGAGCGTTGCTCGATCCCGGTAACGGTCACCTCGACCGGCGCCGGGGTCACCGTCGTGGCGCCGGTGAGCTCCGTCACGGCCTGCAGCGACGTCGACAGCGGAGTGGTTGGCCGGAGCGCGTGCGGGCTGGACTGCGCGGGCACAAGGCTCCTCTCTGAGAGTGATCGAGCGCGTAGGCGAGACGAGCAGTCAGGTTACCGACGCGCGGTGTCGGACAGACAACGTGGGTTGAGTTTGCGGTGGGTTCTCGGCCCGCGAGCTCGCGGGGCGCAGATTCGCGGCAGCAGCCGCTACGACGCCGCCTCCAGTACCAACCGCTTGGGCTCCGGTGACGGCGGCACCCGGTCACGCTGCAATGCCCAGGACGCGATGCTGTGGAACAGCGGCGCGGCCGAACCGCCACCGGTGCCGTCGGAGCTGCGCACGGGCGCGTCGAGCATCATGCCGATCACGTAGCGGGGGTTGTCGGCGGGCGCCATTCCGGCGAAGGTGCTGTAGAACTCCGAGGTCGAATAGCACCGGCACGCGGGATCGACCTTCTGCGCGGTGCCGGTCTTGCCCGCCACCTGGTAACCCTCGATCGAGGCCGGGGCGCCGGTGCCCATCTGCACCCCCATCGGGTCCTTCTGCACAGTGGCCTGGAACAGCTCGCGCAGGGTCTGCGCCGTCTGGGCGCTGACCACGCGGATGCCGTCCGGCTGCAATTCCTCGGTGCGATTGCCGCCGGGAGCGATCTTGGCCTTCACGATGCGCGGCGGAATGCGCAGGCCGTCGTTGGCGATGGCCTGGTACATCGCGGTCATCTGCAGGGTGGTCATCGAAAGACCCTGGCCGATGGGCAGGTTCGCGAAGGAACCGCCGGACCATTGATCGCGGGCGGGTACCTGGCCGCCGCTCTCGCCGGGCAGGCCGACACCGGTACGCCGGCCGAGGCCGAACCGATCCATCATGTCGGCGAAGCGGTCCTCCCCCACCCGCTGGGCGAGCATGAGAGTGCCGACGTTGGAAGACTTTCCGAAGATTCCGGTCGTGGTGTAGGGCGCGACATCGTGTTGCCACGCGTCGTTGACGGTGACCCCGGACATGCGGATCGAGCCGGGCACCTGCAGTACCTCGTCGGGGGTGGTCACGCCGTATTCGATGGCCGCCGCCGCGGTGACGATCTTGTTGACCGAGCCTGGTTCGAAGGGTTCGGCGACCGAGGGGTTGCCCATCTTTCCCGAGGCCTAATGATTCGGCCCGAGCGCGGGATTGAAGGTGCCGTCATTGGCCATCGCGAGCACCTGGCCGGTCTTGGCGTCGAGCACCACCGCCGATGCCGAGGACGCACCGGAGACCTGCTTGGCCTGTTGCACCTGCTGCTGGACGTAGTACTGCAGGTCCGCGTCCAAGGTCAGCTCGACGCCGTAGCCGTTCACCGCGGGCTGCAGGTCGCGGTAGCTACCGGGAATCACCGCGCCGTCGGAACCCTGGTCGTAGGTGCGTGAACCGTCGGTACCCGACAGCACCGAGTCCAGCGCCGATTCCAGGCCCATCTGACCGTGCCGGTCGCCGCCGATCGCCCCGACGACATTGGATGCCAGCGAACCACCGGGATACTCGCGCAGGTCCTGGCGTTCGGCGCCGACCTCCGGGAACTTGGCGGTGACCTCGCCCGCCACCCGCGGATCGACGTTCTTGGCCAGGTAGTGGAACTTCTTGTCGCTGCGCAGTTTATCGAGCAGTTCCTGCTCGGTGGGTGCGCCGAGCTTGTCGTGGATGAACTTCGCGATGTCCTTCAGGCGCTGCTCCGGGTCCGGCGCGCGCGGATCGAGTTTCTTGGCTTCGGCCAGTTGTTCGCGCACTGTGACCGGCTGGAAGGTCAGGGCTTTCACGGTGAGGGTGAAGGCGAGCCGGTTGCCGTGCCGGTCGGTGATGGGACCGCGCACGGCCGCCTCGGTTGCCTTGATGGTGCGCTGGGAGGCCGCCTGCGCCGACAGTGCGGGAGCGGCGATGCTCTGAATGTAGAGCAGCTGCAACGCGACTACCGCCAGCGTCGCCAGCAGGGTGACCCGGCCGACGCCCAGGCGCAGCCGGATCGGCCGGTCCGGCGAGAGCGAGCCCGAGCGGGCCCTCGACGAGACCGGCCCGCGTCGCTGTTGCGACGCGGGCCCGCGCTGCTTCATCGGGGAGCATCCTGCGATTCGACGACTTGCGGCTGTTCGCTCGGCGGTCCGGCCGCCGGGGCTCGCAGGCCGGTGGCCGGGGTGACGGCATCCGGTAACGGCGCAGTGGCCGCAGCCGGCGTATCGGCAGGCACGGCCGGTACGAGCGGCGGCGTATCAGCCGAGGCCAGCGGTTCGCCCTGAGCTGCGACGTCGACCCGATCGGGCACGGTCGCCGGAGCGAACGGAGCCGGAACAGCGCCGTCCGCCGGCGCGGGAACCTCGCCGTTGGCCTGCACCGGGGCCACGTCGTCCGCCGGGGCGGGGACGACGTCGACCGGAGCGGGCGGGAGCGGAGCCGCCGCGGGCTGCGGTGCGGCGCCCGGATCCTGCGGCGCGTTCACGGCAGGCGGCACCGGTGCCGCGAGCACGCTCGGCGCGACGCTACTCGGCGCGGCAGGACCGGCCGTCACCGCGCCGGGCTGGACCGGCACCACTCGCTCCCCCTGCGCCTGGGCGTGCCGGGGCGCGGGACCGTTCGGGGCGGTGGTCGGCGGCCCGTTGAGCGGCGGCACCGGTGCGCCCTGCGCCGGCGTCGGGTTACCGATCACGGTGATCTCGCCGTCGGGGCCGATCAACAGCCGGGCGGGATCCTTCGCCGGGATCATGCCGAGTTCGCGTGCGCGCGAAGCCAATTCGGGAGCCGAGTCGGCGGCGGCGACCTCGCGCTGCAGCGCGGCCCGCTCGTCGTCGAGCGCGCGGTTGACAGCCCTGGCGTCACCGAGCTGGTAACTGTCCTCGGCGGCGCGGGTGGTGAGCAACAGCGTCAGTGCCAGGCCGCAACCGAGCAAACCGATGATCGCGGTGACGAACGGAATCCGCCCCGCCATCGTCGAGGCCGGTTCGGGCAGTTCGATGCCGTCGAGCAGCTGTTCCCTGGTGCGCTTGCGGGCATAAGCTCGCTGTGCCGCACCGGATTTCACTCGTTCGGCCGCCTCCACGCGCCGGGCGGTCTTGCTCGGCACCGCGATCGCGCTCGTCCGCACGCTCATCGTGTCCCCTCCTGTGTCCTCCCTGACCTCTCCGCGATTCGTTCGGCCGCGCGCATCCGCACCGGCGCGGATCGCGGATTGACCTCGATCTCGGACTCGGTCGCTTTTTCCGCTCCACGGGTCAGCATCCGGAATTCCGGTCCCATGCCGGGCAGTTCGACCGGCAGGTCCATCGGGGACCGGGATACGATCCGTGGCGCGAGTTCGTGTTTGACCAGCCGATCTTCGAGCGACTGATACGACATGACGCAGATCCGTCCGCCCACTCGCAGTGAATCCAGCGCCGCGGGCAATGCTGCCCGCAGCGAGTCGAGCTCACCGTTGACCTCCACCCGCAGCGCCTGGAACGAGCGCTTGGCCGGATGTCCGCCGGTGCGGCGCGCCGCGGCCGGAATGGCCGCGTAGAGCACCTCGACCAGTTCGGCGTTGGTGGCGAACGGCTTCACCGCCCGCCTGCGCAGGACCGCCGAGGCGATCTTGCCCGCGAACCGTTCGTCGCCATAGGTTTTCAGCACCCGGGCCAGGTCGCCGTGGCTGTAGGTGTTGAGCACATCGGCGGCGGTGATCCCGGTGGTCGGGTCCATTCGCATGTCCAGCGGCGCGTCGACGGAGTAGGCGAAACCGCGCTCGGCCTCGTCGAGCTGCATCGACGACACGCCGAGGTCCATGAGAACGGCCGAGACGGAGCCGATTTCGTCGAGGCCCGCTTCGGCCAGCGCCGCGGGGATACCGTCGTAGCGGGTGTGCACCAGCGTGATCCGGTCGGCGTAGGGAGCCAGGCGCTCGCCGGCCATCCGCAACGCGGTGGTGTCGCGGTCGAGACCGACCAGCCGCGCTTCGGGATAGGTGCGCAGGAAATGTTCTGCGTGTCCGCCCAATCCGAGCGTGGCGTCGATGTAGACCGCGCCCGGTTCGCTCAGCGCGGGGCCGAGCAGATCGTCGGCGCGCTCGAGCAGAACTGGCACATGACGGGGGTTCTCGGCGTCATGGTTCACCTCGACCTCCCGGGATACTGCCTCGCGTCGCAGACGGGTCGCCATGCCACACAGTGCTTTTCGAATGAGTGCTTGTCGAACGAGTTGGTGATGCGAATGCTTCGAGGTCTCTGACCGGGGCAAGGCACCTGGCGTCGGGGAAGTACGTCAGGGTCCACGCCCGGGCAGAGGCCTCGCAGCACTCGCGTGCTCCGGGTCAGAAGATTCCGCCCAGCGACTCGTCTCCGGCTTGCGCGTAGTCCTCCTCGTGTTCTTCGAGGTAGGTCTCCCACGCCTGCTTGTCCCATATTTCGAGGAAGTCGACCGAACCGATCACCACGCAATCTCGCGAGAGATTCGCATAGCGCCGATGGTCCGGCGACAGCGTGATCCGGCCCTGTGCGTCCGGACGTTGCTCGTCGGTGCCTGCCGCCAGCGCTCGAACGAAAGCCCTTGCCTGCGGGTTACTTCGGGACGCCGACGCGGCCCGCCGCGCGAGCGCGGTGAACTCGTCTTTGGGATACACGGCCAGGCTGTGGTCTTGGCCCTTCGTGACCATCAACCCTCCCGCCAGATCGTCTCGAAATTTCGCAGGCAACGTCAGCCGCCCTTTGTCGTCCAATCGGGGGGTGTAGGTACCGAGGAACATCTCGGCCACCTCCCTACTGGATTCACCTCGCCGTACGGCCTCTCCTGTAGTGCGCGACCCACATTACCCCACTTTCCCCCACTTTCAATCGAAACTTGGAACGAGCGCCTCTGCCCCGTGCCGGGCGGCCTGCCCATCTTCGACGCGGAGGGCGCGCTCACGGGCGCGATCGGGGTGGCGGGAGGGACGCCGTCCCAGGACGTC
>JACIXH010000112.1 GCA_014360565.1 Nocardia sp. | reverse complement strand
TCACGATCGAGGGCAGTCACGACTGAGCAGGTCGGGCGCGAACGTGCATTCGCTCACCGTGTTTGCCGAAGAGGCTGAGGATCTCGACGCTGTGGCCACCGGCGGCGCCGAACCAGTGCGGAATCCGGCAGTCGAATTCGGCGGCCTCGCCGGTTCCCATGACGAAATCATTGTCGCCCAGGCGAACTCGTAGTCGGCCGCGCAGCACGAACAGCCATTCGTAGCCTTCGTGGGTTCTGGGGTAGGGCTGTTCGTCGTGCGCGGGGATGATCATCTTGTACGCGCGCGGGTCGCCGTGGTGGCGCGAGAGCGGTATCAGGATCCGGCCGTCCTTCCTGGCCGGTTCCTGACGCACCCGGGGATCGACGATGCGGGGCGCGGCGACGATCTCGTCGAGCGCGACGCCGAGGAACGCCGTGATCGGCAGAAGCAATTCCAGGCTCGGCTTGCGCTGACCCGANTCCAGCCGCGACAGCGTGCTGGTGGATATTCCGGTGCTGCGCGCCACCTCGCTCAAGCTCAGACCCTGCCTTTCTCTGATACCCCGCAGGCGCGGCGCGATCTGTTCGATCACCGCACCCACACTCGGCTGCTCATCCATACCCTCGACTCAACCAAGTCGTCCCGGAATCAGCAACGTTGTTTGCCGATTCGGCACGCTCGCCGCGATGCTCGAGTCGGAGGTGATCCGACATGAACGAAACAACGGATACAGCAACAGCATCGGTCGACACCGGTGCCACCCGATCGGTCCCGCACGGTCGGCCCGACAGGCTTCCCGCCGGGGTCTATCTGCTCGGCTTCAGCCTGTTCGCCATGGGCAGCGCGGAATTCCTGCTCGCGGGTGTCCTGCCCGTGGTCGCCGGCGATCTCGACGTCTCGCTGTCCGCGGCCGGGATTCTCATCACCGCGTTCGCGCTGGGCGTCGTCTTCGGCGGTCCGCCCTTCGCGGTACTCAGTCTGCGTTGGCCGCGCCGAACCGCGCTGGTGGCGACACAGGCGGTTTTCGCCGCCAGTATCGCGGTCGGTCTGCTGGGCAACTACTCGGTGCTCCTGATTTCGAGAGTGGTCGCCGGCGTCGCCTATGCCGGGTTCTTCGCTGTCGCCTCGGTCACCGCGATCAGTCTGGTCGGCCCACACCGCCGGGCTCGGGCTTCGGCAGTGGTGGTCAGCGGCCTCAGCGTAGCCATGGTCGCGGGCGGACCCGCCGGGACGTTGCTGAGCCATTTCACCAGCTGGCAGACGGGATTCTGGGGGGTGGTGGTGCTCACGCTGGCCGCAATCATCGGCTGCTTGCTGGGAATTCCGGCCACAACCACCACCGCCTCGACGACGAACCTGAGCCGGGAATCGGCCACCATGCGCAGGCCGATGCTCTGGATCGTCTACGCGATCACCCTCGCGACCACCGCGGCCTACATGATCACGTTCAATTATCTGGCTGCCATGCTCACCGACATCACCGCCGTTCCCGCGGTCTGGATTCCGGCGATCCTCGCGTTGTTCGGTGTCGGCGCGTTCGTCGGTCTGTCCATCGGCGGACGGATCTCCGACCGAAACCCCCACCGCGCCTTGTACACCGGCGCCGTCGCCATCGTGATCATCTCGCTCGTCCTCGCGGTCGCGATGACACAGGTCTGGGTGGTGGTGCCCGCGGTCTTCCTGCTCGGAATCGCCGCCTTCCTGCTCAATCCCGCCCTCTACGGCCGGGTGTTCACCATCGCGGCCGACGCCCCCACCCTCGCGGGCGCCACCACCGTGTCGGCCTTCCAACTCGGCATCAGCTGCACGCCGGTGCTGGCCGCGGTGACCCTCACCCAGGGCGCCGCGCTCACCTCCGTGTCGGTGGTCGGCGCAGTCCTCGCGGCGGCAGCGATCCCGCTGATCCGGCTCGACAGCAGGCGGCAGACGGGCGCGCAGACCGCGTGACCGGAATCGGCTGACGCCGGCGGGTCGATCCGCGAGGCCGATGCGACAGCGGGACTGCGCCGTTCATCAATGGACGGGCAGTGCCGCTGTCGGGTCGGCGACGGTCGTGTCCGGGAACGAGTGGTGCTCGTGCGCGATCACCCATCGTTCGTCTTCCTTGCGCAGGCCCAGAGTCAGGCGCAGCCGTCCATCCGGTTGCGCGGCAAGCGCTTGCGGTGAGGCGCAGCGAAGCAGCGCGTGCGCGAAGGCAACGTCGGCGCCTGCGGTGACCTCCAGTTCGACGATGTCGAAAGCCGCACCGCTGGCGAGCCAGGTGAAGAACGGCGGCCACGTCTGCCGGTAGGCGTCGATACCGCGCACTCCCTGCTGCGGCGGCGGTACGTCGAACATGACGATGTCGGCGGTGTGGCCGGCCAGTACCCTGTCGAGGTCACCGGCGCGGACGGCGGCAGCCCACTCGTGGATCATGGTGCGGATCTGGGCCTCGTCGTGCGACATGACGATCTCCCTTCGGTGTGCCGAGATCGGGTCTCGACAGGTGGGAACATCCCACTATCGATACGACCCTGCGAGAGGCGCCGAACTCATCGCGACCGCACAGATCAGTCGGGCACGGCGTCGGGAAGCGCGAAACGCCGAAAGATGCCCGGATCGAGGAACGACACCACCTCGGTGATCGCTCCGTCACGCACAGTGAGCACATCCAGCGCCATCGCCGCGAACACCGAGCGCTCCTCGTCCCACCAATAGGTGCCGAACGCGGGCTGGCCGTTGGCGACGGTCGGCAGAAAGCGCCAGCGCCACCGCAACGGCAAGTCCACCAGGAATTCCCGGATCGCCGCGTGCCCGGCATACCATTCGGGCCGCGGTGGCATGGCGTATCGCGCATCGGCGGCCAGCAGCGCGACGATCCCCGCTACATCGTCGTCCTCCCAGGCCGCGGCGTAGGAGCGAGCGAGCCGGCGCGCCTGCGGATCTTCGGGCGCCTGCGAGGGTGTGCTCTGCTCCATGCGGGCGCGGGCGCGTTGCAACGCACTGTTGGCCGCGGCCACGGTCACGTCCAACAATTCGGCGGTCTCACCGGCGGTGAATCCGAGAACATCGCGCAGCAACAGCGCGCCGCGCTGCACACCCGGCAATTGCTGGACCATGGCCACGAACGCCAATTCGACAGATTCGCGCGCTGTGTAGCGGGCTTCCGGTCCGGGCTCACCCACGCCGGCGCCGGGATACGGTTCGAGCTAGAGCCGTTCGGCCGCAGCCGAACCCGGTGCGACATCCATGGGAAGTTCGCGACGGCCCCGCCGCTCGAGCACAGTCAGACACCGATTGGTGGCGATCTTGTACAGCCACGGCCGAAACTTGCGCGGATCGGCGAGGTTCTCGCGTGCGCGCCATGCGCGCAGCAACGCCTCTTGCAGTGCGTCGTCGGCGTCGTGCACCGAGCCGAGGAACCGATAGCAATGCACGTGCAGCTCCGCGCGCAGCGGGCCGACGAGACGATCGAACTCGACGCGAGCGGATGCGAAACCATCGGCGCTGTCCACCCTCCCGATCCTGGCACACTCGCGCGCCGGCGGCGGCCGACGTGAGCAATACCGGCGTCGGCCCGGCCACGCATCCGGCCTGGCGCCCACTCGTCGAGGTTGCCCCATTGCGGGACAGTTGGTCTCACGAATCAGGCCCCCTGGACGGCGGCTCCGCTCGTGTTGCCCGCAGATTGCAGATGCCGAGGTTTTCACTTCGCCGCCGATCCGGACCGCGCGCGACCTCGAATATGTGACAGATCAGCAAGTTCACAGCATCGCGTTGTCGCCACCGGAAGTGGTGTCGATCGCCGCCTACCGGTACTGCCCGTGAGGACACTATGGTCACCGAGAACCACTGCGAATCCCCACTCGCCCCACCAGCCCCGGCTCCGGACGCGTGTGACAGTCCCGCCACACCGGAACCGCCGTCATGGGTGGCGCCCGCCCTACTCCTGTCGATCCTGATGCTCGGCCTCGACCTGGTGGCCTTGAGTCCCCTCGGCGCCTGGATGCGCGACTACGGCATCGGCCTGGTGTGTTCGGTCTACCTGGTGCACGTGCTGGCCTCGACCGCGCTGGCAGCCTGGACCGTGAACCGGCTACCCGTTCTCGCTTTGGACACCGACCAGCGGGACTAGCCGACGAGGCCCTGTCGCAGGCCCTGCCCGGGTCCGAGGCACACCGGGTACACGGCGATGCCGTCCCGCGGTCGTAGGCTTGCGCTATGGCACACGACTCCGAACAGCCCGTCGACATCAAACCGCGCTCACGCGATGTCACCGACGGGCTCGAGAAAACTGCCGCGCGCGGCATGCTCCGGGCCGTCGGGATGGGGGACGAGGATTGGGTCAAACCGCAGATCGGCGTGGCCTCCAGCTGGAACGAGATCACCCCGTGCAACCTCTCGCTCGACCGGCTGGCCAAGGCGGTCAAGCGCGGAGTCCACGCGGGGGGCGGTTACCCGCTCGAGTTCGGCACCATTTCGGTGTCGGACGGGATCTCGATGGGGCACGAGGGGATGCACTTCTCGCTGGTCAGCCGTGAGATCATCGCCGACTCCGTCGAGACCGTCATGATGGCCGAGCGCCTCGACGGTTCGGTGCTGCTGGCAGGCTGCGACAAGAGTCTGCCGGGCATGCTGATGGCCGCCGCGCGTTTGGACCTGGCGAGTGTGTTCCTGTACGCGGGTTCGACCTTGCCCGGCAATATCGACGGCAAGGACGTCACGATCATCGACGCTTTCGAGGCCGTCGGCGCCTGCATCAAAGGGCTGATCACCCGCGAGGAGGTCGATCGCATCGAGCGAGCGATCTGTCCCGGCGAAGGCGCCTGCGGCGGCATGTACACGGCCAACACCATGGCCTCGGCCGCCGAAGCACTCGGGATGAGCCTGCCGGGTTCGGCCGCGCCGCCCGCCCCGGACCGTCGCCGTGACGATTTCGCCGAAAAGTCCGGCGCGGCCGTTGTCGAGTTGCTGCGCAAGGGAATCACCGCGCGCGACATCATGACCATGGAGGCGTTCGAGAACGCGATCACGGTCGTCATGGCCCTCGGCGGATCGACGAACGCTGTGCTGCACCTGCTGGCCATCGCTCGCGAGGCCGGTGTCGACCTCACCCTCGCCGACTTCAACCGGGTCGGCGACAAAGTGCCGCACCTGGGCGATCTCAAGCCGTTCGGCCGCTACGTCATGAACGATGTCGACAAGGTCGGCGGCATTCCCGTCGTGATGAAAGCCCTGTTGGACGCGGGTCTCATGCACGGCGACGTCATGACGGTCACCGGCGCGACCATGGCCGAGAATCTCGCCCATATCGAACTCGGCCTCGACGGTGATGTCATCCGGCCACTCGACCGGCCGATCCATCGCACGGGCGGGCTCACGATTCTGCACGGCTCGCTCGCGCCCGAAGGCGCCGTCGTGAAGAGCGCCGGGTTCGACTCCGACGTCTTCCGCGGCACCGCCCGGGTGTTCGACGGGGAGCGCGCGGCGATGAACGCGCTCGAGGACGGCACGATCGTGGCCGGCGATGTGGTCGTCATCCGCAACGAGGGACCCAAGGGCGGCCCGGGGATGCGCGAGATGCTGGCCATCACCGGCGCCATCAAGGGCGCGGGCCTGGGCAAGGACGTACTGCTGCTCACCGACGGCCGATTCTCCGGCGGTACCACGGGATTGTGCGTGGGCCATGTGGCGCCCGAGGCCGTGGACGGTGGCCCGATCGCCTTCGTCCGCGACGGCGACCCGATCGTCCTCGACGTCGCCAATCGCATCCTCGACGTCGAGATCGACGACAACGAACTCGCCGCGCGCAAGGTCGGCTGGGCGCCCCTGCCACCCCGGTACACCTCCGGTGTCCTGGCGAAGTATCGCAAGCTCGTCAGCTCGGCCGCGCACGGCGCCGTCACCGGCTGACCACGGCGAACGGGCCATCGCCGAAGCATCGTCGATGGCCCGGTGCGGACTCCCCCGCGTGCGCTGATGCCCGGCCGGCTGCTGAACACCTCGGCAACCTGGCACAGGGCGCAATGTTGCAGGCGCCGCAACCCTTTCAGCACTCCACAGGAGACCGCGGCGCCGCTGACATCGGTGGCCGGGCCACGTAGGACCGGCCACCGATCGACACCCCATCACCTCACTCACGGTGCGTGGTCACCGAAAGCGGGCATCTTCAGGCGTTGATCGCCTCGGGTTCGCGTTCTCGGGCGATCTCGATCTTGCGGGGCTTGGCCTTCTCCGCCACCGGGATCGACAGACGCAGGACACCGTCGCGGTAGTCCGCTCGGATCCGGTCGGTGTCGAGGCCCTCGCCGAGAAACAGCTGACGGCTGAACACCCCGCGTGGGCGCTCCGCGGCGATCATCGACCGATCGGCGTCGAGGCCGGGCCGCGACGCGCGAACCGTCACCACATTGCGTTCGACGTCCAGATCCAGCGAGTCCGGGTCGATCCCCGGCAGATCGAACTCGACGACGAACTCGTCACCGTCGCGCCAAGCATCCATCGGCATCGCCGCGGGCTGTGCCGCCGTGCCGAGAATCTGCTGAGTCCACCGGTCCAGATCACGGAAAGGATCGGTACGCATCAACATGGTCGCCACCTCCAACTCACTCCATTCTCAGTAGGATGGTTATCAGATAACCTATTGTATCTGACACAGATATTGTTTAACACCCCGCTCAGATGAGCGCAAGTACCGAAAACAGGTAACCTGATCAGTGTTCAGAGGAATCGAGGTGAGGACACAGATGGTCTCCCCACACGACAGCGCGCCGTCGCCGGCGCAGGCGGTCTACGCGATATCCGTGGCTGCGGAGCTGGCCGGAATAGGAGTCCAGACCTTGCGTTTGTACGAGCAGCACGGGCTTCTCACGCCCGCGCGCAGCGCCGGTGGCACTCGCCGCTACAGCGGTGAAGACCTCACCCGCCTGCACCGCATCACCACGCTCACCGGCGAAGGGGTAAACCTGACCGCAGTGGCGCGCATCCTCGAACTGGAAGACACGATCGCCCGTCTGCGGGCGGAACGCGATCGACTACGCGCCGCGCAGAAGTAGCTCTCCCGACCGCCCGCCCGTCGACGTCCTCGACACCGAGGACGTCGCGCGATGCGGCACGGTTCATCGACGGCGATGGGTCACATCGGCATGGTGGGAAACATCATGTTCCACATGTCGCGCAACATCTGCATCATCTGCATGCACATCGACATCTCACTCACCTCCTCGGCGACGAGTCCGCGACAGCCTCCTCCTCCGACGGGCGCGTTCCACGCCATCATCCACAGGCGGCTATACCGTCGCGATACCTCGACACCGGTGCCCCAAACAGGTACTCATGGTCTCCGAGGCCGGAGCGCCCCCAGAATCAGGCGATCGCCAAGGCGAGACAACCGATCAGCGGCGGAACCAGCTGAATCAGGGCCGCCCGCGCCTTACTCGGCGACGACAACAGCAACACCACACCGGCCGCCACCATCGAACCAGCCCCGGCCAACACCAGCGCGAGCCCGATCCCCTTGTCGCCGAACGCCGTGAACGCCATCCCGACCGCCGCGACGACGGCCAGGAACAGGTTATAGAAACCCTGATTGAAGGCCATCTCCTCGGTGGCCTCGGCCTCCGCCGCCGACATTCCGAAGGTCGCCCGGGTCCGCGCC
This sequence comes from Nocardia sp., assembly GCA_014360565.1. GTDB lineage: Bacteria > Actinomycetota > Actinomycetes > Mycobacteriales > Mycobacteriaceae > Nocardia. The sequence goes on along the minus strand of JACIXH010000112.1, from coordinate 11,333 downwards.
GCCGTCCACTGCAGCGACTCCATCACGAAGATGTAGCCGTGCAGCAGCACCGCCACTCCGGTGAAGACCAATCCGATCGCGGTCATCGATCCGCCTCCCGCCACGGCTCGGCGCCTGCCGAGCTCACGCGGTGATTATCACCCGCCGATCCCGGCACTCGGCTCCGACTCGCTGCCCGTCCCCACTGCACACGGCGCAGGGTGACCTCACCCCAGGTCGACCCGGTGACGCGTTTTCGCGGGAACGTGCGCACGAGGGCGCAGCATCGTGGCGATCAAGACCGCGGCGACGCCCACTACCGCGGCCGCGACAGTGAGGGCGAAGGAGAATCCCGCTGTCGCGGCCCGGTCGGCGCCGATCGAATCGGCCAGTGCGTCACCGCGCTGCGTGGCGAGAGTGACCAGGACCGCCAAACCCACTGCGCCGCCGAGTTGCTGGCCCGAGGTGAGCAGGGCCGAGCCGATGCCCGCGTCCTCCTCGGTGGTGCCGGCGAGCGCGACGACGCTCAGCGCGGGCAGACTCATCCCGCACCCCAGACTCGTGATCAGAAAGGCGGGTAGCACCCCCGAGGCGTAGGCGTCATGGCCGTCGATGCCCGGCATCAGCAGCAGGCCCGACGCGCTGATCAGCAAGCCCGCCACGATCGCCGGGCGCGCACCGAGCCGGTCGACCGCCCGCGACGACAACCACATTCCCGCGAGAATGCCCGCACCGAACGGTAGATACGCCAGACCGGCGGCAAACGGCCCATACCCGAGAACGGTCTGCAGGTGCAGCATCAGCAGAAAGGCCATGGCGTAGAAGGACGCGGAGAACAGCAAGGTGGCGACGTTGGCCACCGCACGTGGCCGGGAAGCCAGAAAAGACAACGGAACCAATGGTTCGCCGACGCGCCTCTGGACCGCGACGAACGCCACCGCCAGCAGGGCCGCGGCGATCATCGCCACCATGGAAACGACGTCGTCCCAGCCGGTTTCGGCTGCGCGAAGCAGCCCATAGACCAGCAGCACGGGAGCACAGGTGACCAGCACCGCGCCGGGGAGGTCGATGCGGGGACGACGTTCGCTCCTGCTCTCGGACACCGCGCGCGGCAGCAGTACCGCGACCACGACCACGACCGGCACGTTGATCAGGAAGATCCATCGCCACGAGGCGAATCCGGTCAGCGCACCGGAGATCACCAACCCCGATGTGGCGCCGACCGCGGCCGTAGCGCCCCAGATGCCGATCGCCTTGGCACGTTCACGCGCACCCGGATAGAGCAGCGTGAGCAACGCCAGCGCGGCCGGGCTCGCCATCGCCGCTCCTGTTCCCTGGACGAATCGGCCCGCCACCAATTGCCACGGTTCCTGGGCTGCTCCACAGAACACGCTCGCCACCCCGAACAGCGCTGTGCCGGTGAGGAATACGCGCCGTCGACCGAGCAGGTCGGCCACCCGGCCGAACAACAACAGCAACCCGCCGAAGGCGAGGATGTAGCCGTTCACCACCCACGCCAGCCCCGCGGTGCCGAAGCCGAGATCCTCGCGCACAGTGGGCAGCGCGACGCTCACCACGTTGTCGTCCAGATTGAGCATGAACTGGACCAGACACAGCATGATCAACACCGCGCGGCGGCGGGCGACGCCTTCGGCCGAAGGCGGTTCAGCGGTGGAAGTGGAGGTCATACATCGACGGTAGGCAGCCACACGGGTGGCCGCTATACGTCACCAGGCCGGGTAATAATGCGTTGAGGACATAGGCTGGCGGTATGTTCGGAACTGCATTCGAACCCGCTCCGCCCGGTGTGGGCGCCATCGTGGTCGGCAGCTTCCCGCTGGCGGCCGGGCAATGGACCCACGAGCACTACCACCCGCAGCACCAGCTGGCCTGGACGCGCAGCGGGGTGCTGGGTGTGGCTGTGGGAGAGGCGCATTGGATCGTGCCGCCGACTCGCGCGCTGTGGCTGCCCGCGGGCGTGGCGCACAAGACCGGGGCAAGTCGCGACGCCGTGCTGTGCAGCCTCTACTTCGAACCGGACCGCTGCGCGGTGAGCTGGTCAGAACCCACCGCGATCCGGGTCGACGGCCTGCTGGCCCACCTGATCGTCCACCTCGCCCAGCAGCAACTACCCGATGATCAGCGGCTGCGCGCCGAGGCCGTCGTGCTCGACCTGCTGCAACCCTTGCCTGCCACGCCGATCGACCTACCGCGTGCCGTCGACGAACGAGTACGCGCGGTCACGCAGGCCCTGCTCGACAACCCGGCCGACGCGCGCAGCATGGAAGCCCACGCCCGAGCGATCGGCGTGAGCCGCCGTACGCTGACCCGCTTGTTCGTCCAGGACACCGGCATGAGCTTCGACCGCTGGCGCACCCACGCGCGACTGCAAGCCGCGCTGGCGCTGCTCGCCGACGGCCAGCCCGTATCCCGCGTCGCCCACACCGTGGGATACGCCACGGCCAGTGCGTTTCTCGCGGCTTTCCGGCGGACCGTCGGGACCTCGCCGCGACGCTACCTCGGCGCCGATTCCCGCCCACGACCGTGACACGGGATCGCTCGACGCCGCGTTGACACGGTCCGGTCTGCGGATCGCCGACGACGCGCTCGACCGATGCGCCCACGTCGGCGGCACCGAACATCGCCGAACGAGGGTCGAACGGTGATCGCGGTAGTGAATCATGAACGCAGGGCCGCAGCGCGCAGGTCTCGGCCGGAGAGGTGACCACGATGACGTTCATGTCGCCGCTGGATGCGATGTTTCTGGCAATGGAGTCGCGCGAGCATCCCATGCACGTCGGGGGCTTGTCGTTGTTCGAGAAGACCGACGACCCCGAAGCCTTCGCCCGCGCACTGTTCGACGACCTGGCGCGCGACGACGGGGCGGTGGCGCCGCTGTTCCGTCGCAGGCCCGGACGCTCGCTCGGCGCTTTCTCGCTCCTGCACTGGGATCTCGACCACGACATCGACCTCGACTTCCACGTACGGCTGCTGTCGCTGCCAGCCCCGGGCCGGGTGCGCGAGCTACTCGAGCTGGTATCGATGCTGCACGGTTCGCTACTGGATCGACATCGTCCGCTGTGGGAGGTGTATGTGATCGAGGGGCTCACCGACGGACGCGTTGCCGTGTACGCGAAGACCCATCACGCGCTGATGGACGGTATCTCCGCGGTCCGCACCTGGCAGCGTGCGCTGTCCACGGATCCGCGACAGCGCGGGGCTGTCCCGCCGTGGCGCAGCGAGGACACGCGCCCACACCGCGAACCGGCCGCGGCCGCCGGGGTTTCCGGCGTGCTGGGGTCGCTGTCGCGAGCAGTGGGCTCGGTGCCCGGGGCACTCGCCGGCGCCAGGGAGCTCACGCGTGGGCTGCCAGGGCCGTTGCCGTTCACCGCCCCGCACACCATGTTCAACGTGGCGATCAGCGGTGGCAGGCGCTTCGCCGCGCAGTCGTGGCCCTTGGCGCGGCTGCGGGCGGCGACCTCGGCGACCGGCACCACCCTCAACGACGTCGTCCTCGCCATGTGTGCGGGCGCGCTGCGCGACTACCTCGCCGCCGAGAACGCCGTGCCCGAGCGCCCGCTGATCGCCATGGTGCCGGTCTCGCTGCGCAAGCCGGACGGCACCGGCGCACACGACAGCGGCAATTCGGTCGGCGCGGCACTGTGCGATCTGGGCACCGACGAGCCCGAGCCCCTGCTGCGACTGGCACGGATCCGCGAGTCGATGGCACGCACGAAAACGACCATGGCCAAGCTGACTCCACTGCAGATGCTCGGGCTGTCGGCGGTGAACGTCGCGGGATTGGCACTGCCGCAGGTGCAGTGGCGCCAGGGCGCCACGCCGCCGTTCAACATCGTCATCTCGAATGTGCCGGGCGATGAGCGCCCTCGATACTGGAACGGCGTGCGCCTCGACGCGGTGTATCCGGCGTCCATCCCGCTCGACGGCCAGGCCCTCAACATCACCACCATCAGTTCGGGTGGCTCGATGCATTTCGGCATCGTGGGCTGCCGGCGCGCGGTGCCCCATCTGCAACGGCTCCTGACCGGGCTGGAGAAGGCGCTGGCCGAGCTCGAACAGGTCGCGTGATCGAGCCGGCACTGAAGGTGCGTCTCGGTGACCGGTGCCAGGGCTCCTCGCCCGGAGCTCAGGGCCGGTCGACGTCGGGCAGGATGGCTTCCGGTTTGAAGATCACCTTGTAGTGATAGCGGCTGACCTCGGCCGCCTCGAGTTGCTCCACGAAGTAGCTCACGTTGTCCGAGAGCCCGAGGAAGTGCTTCTTGTACTCGTCGTCACCGGTCTTACAGGTCACCTCGAGCTGGTTGTTCTCGTCCTTGATCGAGCATTTGCCCTCGATGGACAGCAGGTACTTGTCGGTGATCCCGTTGAAGAACACCACGCGACGGTCGATCTTGAACTGATCCGATTCCTTGGACAGGTTCTCCGACACCACGTCGGCGTCACTCGAGCATCCGGTCGATACGACGGCGCCCGCGGACAGCGCCACAGCAACGGCGATGAGCCTCGGCTTCATTTTCTACCTCTACCTCAGTGGTGGTGAATCCCGCGGTGGCGGTATCGGTTTCACTACCTCGAGGATAGCTCCGATCGTGTCGTGACACCCACCCCAAGGGAGAGGGCGTCTGCGGTTCCGTTGTACCGCAAGCATTCTGAATGCTGGCAGCCCTTGCGAGTCGCTGCCGCCGAGTTCGTCGATACCGACACGAACCGGTTCGTTACCCCGCTCACATAACTGGTATCTCAAATGCGAATTATTGTACGTTCAGGCCATGCAACTCACCCGGTTCACCGACCTCGGGCTTCGCGTGGTCATGCGGCTCGCGGTGGTCGGCGACGATGATCGGCCAGGCAGTCGCGAGGTCGCCGACGAACTGGCGGTGTCCTACGCCCATGTGGCGAAAGTGATCACCCGGCTGGCCGAGCTCGGTGTCGTGGACGCCCGTCGCGGACGCGGCGGCGGCCTGGCCATCACCGAGCTCGGGCGCAACGCCTCGGTCGGCTGGCTGGTGCGCCGCCTCGAAGGCGCGAGCGAAGTCGTCGAATGCGAAGGCGCCCACCCATGTCCGCTGCGCACCGGCTGCCTGCTGCGCTCGGCACTCGGGCGAGCCCAGGAAGCCTTCTTCTCGTCCCTGGACACGGTCGCCATCGAAGACCTCACCCAAAACCCCACGCGCACCGTGCTACTCGCCCTGCCCCGGGTCGGCGGCACGAGCTTGCCGACCGCCGCAACGAATGGAGAATGACATGCTCTCGGCCACCACGAAAGAGATCATCCGCGCCACCCTGCCCGCTGTGGGCGCCGCCATCGGCGAGATAACCAGCCTGTTCTACCGCCGGATGTTCGCCGCCGCGCCCGAACTCGAACGCGACCTGTTCAACCGCGGCAACCAGCAGCAGGGCGACCAGCAGAAGGCGCTCGCCGGGGCCATCGCGGCCTTCGCCGCGCTGCAGCTGGAACCGGACCAGGAGCGGGTCGAGCTGATCATGTCGCGGATCGCGAACAAGCACGCCTCCTTGGGCATTCAGCCCGCGCAGTACCGGATCGTCCACAAGTACCTGTTCGAAGCCATCGCCGAGGTGCTCGGCGACGCCGTCACCGCCGAGGTGGCCACAGCCTGGGACGAGCTGTACTGGCTGATGGCCGAGACGCTGATCGCGATGGAGCGGGGTCTGTACCGCGGCGCGGGTGTCGTCGACGGCGACGTCTGGCGACAGGTACGTGTGCGCGAACGGCGGCACGAATCCGGCGACGCCGTTTCCTTCGTCCTCACCTCGCTCGACGGCGCTGCCCTACCGTCGTTCTCGCCGGGGCAATACCTCTCGGTGGGCGTTCACCTCGAAGACGGAGCCCGCCAGATCCGCCAGTACAGCCTGTCCTCGGCACCGTCGGGCGGGGACTGGCGCATCACCGTCAAGCGGGTCGATGCCCGCGCGCAGTCGGACGGTTCGACCACTCCCGCCGGTGAAGTGTCGAACTTCCTCTACCACAACGCCTTCGAAGGCGACCTGCTCGATGTGACCACCCCGTTCGGCGATCTCGTGCTCCACGACGACGACGCGCCGCTGCTGCTGATCTCCGCGGGCATCGGATGCACCCCGATCATGGGCATGCTCGGCCACCTCGCCGAGACCGCCGACCCGCGCCCGATCTCGGTCGTCCACGCCGATCGCGCGCCGAGCAGCCATGCCCATCGTGCCGAACTGGCCGAGCTCGTCGACCGGCTGCCGCTCGCGGTCATGCACCGCTGGTACGAGGACCTGGGGGCGCGCCGTCCCGAGGACGGACTCCGGCAAGGCCGCGCCGATCTCGGCGAGATCACCATCGCCGAGGGCACCCGCGCGTACCTGTGCGGGCCACTGCCCTTCATGCTCGGCGTGCGAGAGGTACTGCTGGACAAGGGCGTCGCGTCGGAGAACATCCACTACGAGGTCTTCGGCCCGGACCGCATGGCTCCGGCGCCGTCGTGACCTCTTCGGTCAGTGCCGGAGCGAAGGATCCCAGCGGTTGGCGATCAGCTTGAAGCTCGGCAGGTCCGCCAACGAGGTCACCGCCTCGTAGATCCGCTCGTACTGCGTCGAGGAGATCCGCCACGCACCATCGGGATCGCGACGATAGGTGTCGAGATAGTATCCGGCGCCACGGATCTGGATCTTCGCCTCCGGCACGAGCACAGTGTCCTCGAAAGCCCAGGAACCTGTGGCGGTGTCGCCGTCGACATCGATCTCGGGGTGGTTCGCAATGTGGACCGTGACGATCGCAGGCCCGAGGTTCTGCTCCATGAACGACACGACATCAGCCCGATTGTCGTAGTGCAGCGGCGTGTTCATGGCCTGGGTGCCGTAGCGCGCCGAGATGTCCTCGGCGAGGCAGTCCGCGAACTCCGCCCACAGCTTCAGGTCGAGGGTGCGGAAGTAGCGGTGCTTGAGGCGCTTGATCTCCTCGATGGCGACAAGGTCCATGGCAGCAAGGTCCATGGCGGCATTGTAGAACTCGTTCTAGTTTGTTGGTGTAGGAATCACGATCGACCTGTGCATCGCCGCGCAGCCGGGCAGGTGATGCCGGTTACCTCACCATCTGGGCGCACTCACTCCCGGTGATCGACGAGAAAGGTCAGAATCGACAGTATGAGTATCGTATCGGCCGTCGCCGTCGCCGTCGTGTTCGTCTGGCTCGGCATGATTCTGGCGATCTCGTTCATCGAGGCGCCGCTGAAATTCCGCGCACCGAACGTGACGCTGGCGATCGGTCTCGGGATCGGCAGGCTCGTCTTCCGCGCACTCAACACGCTGGAAGCAGGCTGGGCCGCGATCGTCGTCGTGACGATCGTGCTGGGCCTGCCCGGTGCGGGCACCACTGTCGCGCTGACGGTCGCGGTATTCGCGCTGGCCGTCCAGGTGATCGCGGTCCGCCCGCAACTGACCCGCCGCAGCGATGCGGTGATCGCCGGGCTGGACGCGCCCCGTTCACACGCCCACTATGTCTACATCGCACTCGAGGTGGTGAAGGCGATCGCGCTGCTCGTCGGCGGGATCGCCCTGCTGGCCGCGGCCTGACCGCGGCCCCTCCCTCAGGACTCGGCGGTGGTCCCCGACAGCGGCATCGCGGGCAGGCCCAGCTTGCGGTGGTCCCACGACCTGACCCTGGCCTGTTCGACCCGGATCACGATGCGCTTGTTCATCATCGCCTCGACGAACGGCCGGACCTCGGGGCTGTACGGGCCGACGTAGCGCTGGTAGATATCGATGGCGGCCCGCCAATACTCCTCGTCGTCGGTGTCCTCGATCAGGCGTGCGGCGCCCTCGATCGAGACGCCGCGCAGCTGGTCGTAGGTGTCGCCGGCTTCGGCCATGCAGGTGATGGTCGGGTCGCGACGCAGGTTCACCGCCTTCTGCGACTTCGCCTTGGTCTCGAAGTAGATCACCCCGTCGATATGCCCGAACCACATCGCTGTGAGATGCGGCTTTCCGGCCTTGTCGAGCGTGGCCAGCGTGAGCACCCGGGTGCGATCGAGAAACTGCGCGATCTCGTGCGTGCTCATCTGCACCGCCGCCCGCTGATTGACTCCCACTGCTGTCCGCCTTCCGTCCCTGACTACTTTCCGCCGACCCTACTCAGCCACCCTCCCCCACCGAATCCGAACACGAGAACCTCTCCCGAGCCGGCGGTTCGCGTAGTCCTCCCGGCCGCGCCTGCGGCGGCGCATCGGGCACGATGGTGATCATGGACCTTCGCATCTTCACCGAGCCCCAGCAGGGCGCCGACTACGACACACTGCTCTCGGTGGCGCGCACCGCCGAGGAGCTCGGCTTCGACGCGTTCTTCCGTTCCGACCATTACCTCGCCATGGGTGAGGCCACCGGCCTGCCCGGCCCGACCGATGCCTGGATCACCCTGGCCGGGCTGGCCAGGGACACCTCCCGGATCCGCCTGGGCACCCTGGTCACCGCCGCGACCTTCCGGCTGCCGGGACCGCTGGCCATCCAGATCGCCCAGGTGGACCAGATGTCAGGCGGACGGGTCGAGCTCGGCCTGGGCAGTGGCTGGTTCGCCGCCGAACACGCGGCCTACGGAATCCCGTTCCCCGACAATCGTTTCGGCCTGCTCGAGGAACAACTGGCCATCATCACCGGCCTGTGGGCGACCGAGCGCGGCGCCACGTTCAGCTTCGAGGGCACCCACTATCAGCTCACCGACTCCCCCGCCCTGCCCAAGCCGGTACAGCATCCTGTGCCCGTGATCGTCGGCGGCAACGGCAAGGTCCGCACCCCGCGCCTGGCGGCCCGCTACGCCACCGAGTTCAACATGCCGTTCGCCTCGATCACCGACAGCGCCGCCCAGTTCGACCGGGTGCGGGCCGCGGTGCGCACGGCCGGACGCACCGACGAACTGGTGTACTCCAACGCGCTGGTCGCCTGCGTCGGCAACACCGACGCCGAGGTGGCGCGCCGAGCCGCCGCGATCGGTCGCGACGTCGAGGAGCTGAAAGAGAACGGGCTGGCCGGCTCACCCGCCGAGGTGGTCGACAAGATCGCCCGCTACCGCGAGATCGGCGCGAGCCGGATCTACCTGCAGATCCTCGATCTCGCCGATCTCGATCACCTGGAACTGATCGCCGCACAGGTGCAATCGCAGCTCTGAGAGCTGATGCCCCATAACGGCCCTGGTCCGCGCGGACCAGGGCCGGATCGACAGCCTGTGCACGCGGTGGCCGAATCGAGGTGGACGGCAGTCGAGAACGCGGCGCCCCGCAGCACGCCGCGCGGCGTTTGCCACAGCGCCAACCGCAGTCCGACTTCGCGTGATTGCGCAGGTAAAGCGGGATCGACCAGAATTTCGATGGTTGCCGGACTGTTGCGTGTCATCGCTGCTGTCCCCGGCCCATGTGGTTTCCTGAGCGCGTGACCTCGCTTCAGCCAGCGGTACGCACCGGGTCAGCGACCCTCAACCTCGCCCTGGCCACGTGGGTTTCAGCGATCAGCTTCTGGGCCTGGAACCTCATCGGTCCCCTCTCCCCGAACTACGCCGACAAGATGGCGCTGAGCAGCATGGCGGCCTCGATCATGGTGGCGATGCCGATTCTGGTCGGCTCGCTGGGTCGGATCGTCGCCGGTGCGCTCACTGACCGCATCGGCGGCCGGAGGATGTTCATCGGGGTCTCGTTGGCCTCGATCGTGCCGGTCGTCGCGGTCGGCATCGCGGGCAGCGTCGAGTCCTACCCGCTGATGCTGGTGTTCGCGTTCCTGCTGGGCATCCCCGGTACGGTCTTCGCCGTCGGCATTCCTTTCGCCAACTCCTGGTACGGACCCGCCCGGCGGGGCTTCGCCACCGGCGTGTTCGGGGCAGGCATGGTCGGCACCGCGGTGTCGGCGTTCTTCACCCCGCGGTTCGTCCGCTGGTTCGGGCTGTTGCCGACGCACCTGATCGTGGCGGCGGCACTTGCGGTGACCGCGCTGGTGTGCGTGCTGTTCATGCGCGACTCGCCCGACTTCACCCCGAACACCGATCCGGTGCTGCCCAAACTTCGCGCGGCGATGAAACTCGGTGTCACCTGGGAGATGTCGTTCCTCTACGCGGTGGTGTTCGGCGGTTTCGTGGCGTTCAGTTCCTATCTGCCGACCTACATCAAGAACGTGTACGACTTCTCCGCGGTCGACGCGGGCACCCGCACAGCCGCTTTCGCGCTCGCCGCGGTCATCGCCCGACCCATCGGCGGAGCGCTGTCGGACCGGATCGCGCCGAAATACATCGTCGTCACCTCGCTGGCGGGGACGGCGGCCACCGCCGTGATCGCCGCCTTCAAACCGCCCGCCGACATCGCCTCGGCGGCCACATTCATCACCCTGGCGCTGTTCCTCGGCATCGGAACCGGCGGGGTGTTCGCCTGGGTGGCTCGACGCACGCCGACGACGAGCGTCGGCAGCGTCACCGGAATCGTTTCGGCGGCAGGCGGACTGGGCGGCTACTTCCCGCCGCTGATCATGGGCCTCACCTACAACGAGGCCACTCACAGCTACACCCTGGGCCTGCTGCTGCTCGCCGCGACGGCGCTGGCCGCCCTCGTCTACACCGTGGTCGAGCTGCACGCCGTCGAGTAACTCCCATCCGCGTCCCGTACGTCGAAGGAGAAGTGCAGTGGCACATCGAGCCCGAATCGGTGGACCCGTCGAGGATCTGCTCGTACGCAGCGGCCGATTCTTCACTCCCGGAGTCGAATCCGCCGACCGTCGCAGCGTCACTCGCGAAGGCGGGCGCGAGGGCGACATCTTCTACCGCAACAGGTGGAGCCACGACAAGGTGGTGCGGTCGACCCACGGGGTGAACTGCACCGGGTCGTGTTCGTGGAAGGTCTACGTCAAAGACGACATCATCACCTGGGAAGCCCAGGAGGTCGACTACCCGTCAGCAGGCCCGGACCGCCCTGACTACGAGCCACGTGGCTGTCCCCGCGGCGCTGCGTTCTCCTGGTACACCTACTCCCCCACCCGCGTCCGCTATCCCTACGCACGCGGCCTGCTGGTCGAGATGTATCGCGAAGCCAAGAACCGGCTCGGCGACCCTGTTCTGGCGTGGGCTGACATCCAGGCTGACACCAGGCGACGGCGCGCCTACCAAAAGGCCAGGGGCATGGGCGGTTTGGTGCGGGTGAGCTGGGACGAGGCCGTCGAGATGATCGCCGCCGCGCACGTGCACACCATCGCCGAGTACGGACCCGACCGAGTGGCCGGATTCTCGCCGATCCCGGCGATGTCGATGGTGTCCTTCGCCGCCGGTTCGCGCTTCATCGAGCTCATCGGCGGCGTGATGACCTCGTTCTACGACTGGTACGCCGACC
>JACIXH010000111.1 GCA_014360565.1 Nocardia sp. | reverse complement strand
CCAAGCGATTCGCGACAACGCGGCGGGAGAGCAGCAAGATCGGAGACTCGTCTCGGTGGGTAAACACAGCTTGCAGCGGGATTCTCGTCTGCCGAATTCCGTCAAGGGCGCCCTTGTCATGGGCGCGGTGGCCGCTACAACCGGTGCGATGCCCGCGATTTCGCAGGCCGCCACGATCAACATCCCCGGTCTCGGTAACTTCGATCTGCCGCCAGAGCTCGAGCAGCCGGCGCAGCAGATGGAGAAGCAGCTGCAGGCGATGGTCGCCCCTCAGGGCCAGGCCGCACCGCAGCTCCCGAGCGTGAACATCGAAAACCCGTTCCAGCAGCAGCAGTCCGCAGGCAACATCGCGCTCGACGCGGCCCGTGGCAAGCTGGGCGCTCAGTACAACTGGGGCGCCGCGGGCCCGCAGAGCTTCGACTGCTCCGGCCTCGTGCAGTGGGCGTACCGCCAGGCCGGCGTCGAACTGCCGCGCACCAGCTTCGAGCAGTCGCACGTCGGCGCTCCGGTCTCGTTCGACAACCTGCAGGCCGGTGACATCGTCATCACCAACGGTGGCGGCCACGTGGGTATCTACGCGGGTAACGGCCAGCTCCTCAACGCCGTGCAGTCGGGCACCCCGGTGTCCTACACCCACCTCTCCGCCGACGACGTCGTCACGGCTCGCCGTATCGTCTAAGGGGTGACCCCCGCGCAGCAGCGCTCCGACACCCAGGCCCGCGTCGACGCGTGGATCTGGGCGGTGCGCCTGTTCAAAACACGCTCGGCCGCGGCAGAAGCCTGTCGTGCCGGGCATGTGCGCGTCAACGGGGTCGCCGCGAAACCGGCGCTGACCATCCGCCCCGGTGACGAGATCAGAATCCGCCACGCGGGCCTCGAACGCATCGTGGTGGTCGAGCGGATCATTCACAAGCGCGTCGGCCCGCCCGTGGCCGCCCAGTGCCTGATCGACCGCAGTCCACCGCCGCCGCCGAAGGAAGTCCTCGCGACCCTGCCGCAGCGCGAGCGTGGTGCGGGTCGCCCCACGAAACGTGAACGCCGCGAGACCGATCGATTGATGGGCCGGAATTCTTCGAGCGCAGGCCCGGTCGAGCGGGGTCCTTCGGGTCCCTGATCTTCCCGGCGCTCCTTCGTCGCACCCTCCCGCTGTCAGGGCCGTCTGCCGGTGCACGGCAGTCGGATGTTGATCTGGGTTACGCGATAGGTATCCGCCTGACCCGCAGGCGAGCCTCGTCCGGTGGTCGGGGTGTGGGCGGATCGCCTACGGTGGCAGGTATGGGTGAGCGTACGACGATGTTATCGACTGTTCTCGCCTGCTGTGTCGCCGTCATCACCACGGGGCCGCGGCTGCTCTGGCCGCGCGGTGCCGACACCGCTTTCCTGGATCAGCTCGAGTTCGCCCCCGCTCCGCCCGCGCACAACACCGTCGGGCTGATCGCGCTCATGCAGGCGGAGCTGTCGGCGCCGACCGCGGTCGTCGTCGAGGGTGCGCGGACTCTGGGGGCTACGCAACTGACCATGTCGACATTCCTGATCCGCCACCCGGACGCCACCTTCCTGGTCGACCCGGCGATCTGCGCGGGCGTGCACCAGCGGGTGCTGCCCGAGTTGCCGTTCCCGGTGTCGCACCTGGTCGCCCCCGACAGTCCGGTGCACCCGTTGACCGAGGTGCTGGCCGCGCACGACCTCACCGGCAACGACATCGACTTCGTCCTGCCGACGCACCTGCACTGGGACCATGTCTCAGGTCTGTACGAGTTGCCCGGACTGGTACCGATCAGGGTGCCCGCCGCCGAATACAGCTGGGCGATGGCCGGTTCGCACACCCCGCTCGGGGTCGCCCGCGGGCCCCTGCGCGGCCGGGCCTTCGACCTGTACGAACTCGACGGACCACCGGTGCTCACCTTCGCCCGCAGTCACGACCTGTTCGGCGACGGCTCGGTGCTGATCGTCGACCTGGCAGGCCATACGCCCGGCAGCGTGGGCATCCTGCTCGCGGTCGACGACGGCTCCCGTGTCCTGCTCGCGGGCGACGCGGTCTGGAGCACCCGCCAGATCGACCTTCTCCGCGAAAAGGCGCCGCTGCCCGGCGAACTCGTCGACGCCGACCGCGACCAGGCCTTCGAAACCATTCACCGCCTGCACGCCCTGCCCGCCGAGATCGAAGTGATCCCCGGCCACGACCGCGCCGCCGTCGCCGCCCGAACGGCAGGCTGAGCGCCCGGCCGAGGCGATCGTCAGCCCGCCAGACCGGCGGCGACGGTGGGATAGGTCGGCCGCCAGCCCAATTCGTCGTGCGCGAGCCGGCTGGAGATCCGCATCGAAGTATCGGACATGAGCGCGCCGATATAAGGCACCGCCAGCCGAATCATCCATGCGGGCAAACGGATCGGGCGCGGCGTGCGCAGACTGCGCGACACCTCGGTGAAGAACTCCTGCCAGGTGATCGGATTGTCGTCGGCGATGTTGTATGCCCGACCGGGTGTGCCGCGTTCCAGCGCCGCGACGGTCGCGGCGGCGGCGTCGTCGACATGGACCCAGGTATTGACCCCGCCGGAACCGAGCGGACCGACCGGGGCGTGCTTTCGCATCATGTCCGCGAACAGGTCGCTGAACGCGCCGGGCCCGTAGAACAGTCCGTACCGCAGCGCGATCGCCTCGACTCCGGGTGCGTCGAACGCTTGCCACTCGCCGGCGACGCACGCCCGAACCACCTCGTCGGCCACCCCGCCGTCGTACACCCCGAACGGGTCAGCCTCGGTGATGAGCCGGTCGCCATGATCGTGGTAGCCGTAACCGAGGATCAACGACTGCGTGACAAACCGCCCGGCTCCCACCACCTCGGCCGCATCGAGCAGGTTGGCCGTGCCCACCGTGCGCAGCAGCCCGGTCGGATCGTCGGCCGGAATCCGGCGCCGCACCTTGGCATTGCGTAACGCGGTGGCCTGATGGATCACGGCATCGGCGCGGATGCCGTCGACCGCGCGCAGTAGTCCGTCGTGGTCGAGCACATCGGCGGTGACCGGCGAGGCGCCCAGCTCGCGCACCAGCGGGTGCGCATTCCGATGGCGGACCAGTGCCGAGACCGTATGCCCGTTCGCGGTCAACGCGCGGATCAGCGGGCGGCCGATGGCTCCGGTGGCGCCTGCGAGCAGAACCTGCATGATCGTTCCTTCCGGCTCAGTGGTGTTTCCCTACTCTCTGGACGCGGTATCGCTCGTGTTTGTGACGGCCTGTGATCGGCAACACGGCATAGCGAAACGACCGTACCGATTGGGTGATGTCACGGCCGGTCTGCGGCGTGTCGGTGTGTATCGTGCGGCTCATGCGAGTCGACGGTCGGGAGATCCCGGTCACGGGGAAACTCCTGCAACCGCTGATCCGGCGTACCAGTGACATCGTCCGGGTGGTGCTGGCGGGGTTGGGCGTTGCCGTGGTGGTCGCGGGCTCGCTGATCACCCGGCCGGAATGGCTGGCACTGGAACGTTCGGTCGCCAATATCGTCGGCAACATCGTCGGGTTCCTGAGCCCGGACCAGTCGACCATGGTCTACCTGATCTACGGAATGCTCATCCTGGCGCTGCCGTTCGCCATCTTCATCGAACTCGTGCTGCGCAGGCAGTGGAAACTGCTCTTCGGATACGGGGCGGCGGGCCTGCTCGCGGTGCTGGCCCTGTCGATCACCGGCACCGGCATCTCCACCCCGAAATGGCACCTGCCGGTTCCCGACCGCTTCGACACCTTCCTGTCGCAATTCCTCGACGATCCACGCTGGATCGCGATGCTCGCGGCCATGCTCACCGTGTCGAGTCCGTGGCTGTCGACGCGGACACGGCGCTGGATGTGGTTCCTGCTGTTGATGTTCGCCCCGATCCACCTGGTGGTGAGCTCGGTGGTGCCCGCGCGGGCGATGCTCGGTTTGGTGGTCGGCTGGCTGGTGGGCGCGGTGATCGTCTGGCTGGTCGGCACGCCCGCCCTCGAGGTGCCGCTCGATGCCGCGGTCCGGGTGCTCGCAGGACGTGGCCACACCGTGACAGCCTTCCGGGTCGACCGGCCTGCCGGGCGCGGGCCGCTGCTGCTCGCTACCGAGGTCGACGGCCCCGAAGACGAGATCGTGGTCGAGATGTACGGCAAGAACCAGCGCAGCTTCGGCGCGATCCGGCAGGTGTGGCGCTGGATCACGTTCCGCTCCAGTGAGACCGCCCCGCTGCACGGCACGATGCATCGGGCGGTAGAACATCGGGCGCTGCTGGGCATCGCGATCGGTGATCTCGGGATGGCCGACAGTCATCAGGTCGTCGTCGCGGGCCTGAGCCGCGGCTGGATGCTCTACGCGCACACCATGCCTCGTGGCACGCCGATCGCGACACTGTCCGCGCAGGTGCTGCCCGGCGTGTGGCGCTCGCTGCTACGCCTGCACGACAACCAGATCAGCCTCGGCGATCTGCAACCCGACTTCGTGCGAGTCAGCCAGGGCGACACCCTCTTCGGTGGTTTCGCCGCCGCCGAGTTCGGTACCTCCGAGGCTCAGCGCCAAACCGATATCGCGCAACTGCTGGTGACCACCACGTCGCTCTACGGCAAACACGAGGCGATCTCGGCAGCGATCGACGTGGTCGGCGAGGACAAGATCGCCAACGCGGCCCGGCGGCTGACGAAATCGGCCATGTCGATCGGTATCCGTAAAGCCGTGCCGCAGTGGACCAAAGTGATGGCCACCGCACGCGAGGAGGTGCGCAGCCAAACCGGCCAGGACCGCATCCAGTCCGAACAGATAACCCGCTTCTCCCGCAACCAGATCATCCAGCTGGTCCTGCTGGTCGCGCTGGTCTATGTGGCGTATCCGTTCATCAGCCAAGTGCCGACGTTCTTCAGCCAGCTGAGCACGATCAACTGGTGGTGGGCGCTGGCGGGACTCGCGGTCTCGGGGTTGACCTACCTCGGTGCCGCCGCGGCGCTCGGCGCCTGCGCGGACGGGCTCATCAGGATGCGCTACCTGGTCGTGGAGCAGCTGGCCAACACATTCGTGGCGACCACGACCCCCGCGGGCGTCGGCGGGCTGGCGCTGAGCGTGCGGTTCCTGCAGAAGGCGGGCATGTCGACGCTGCGCGCGACCGCCGCGGTGGCGATGCAGCAGTCGATGCAGGTACTGACCCACCTGGTGCTGCTCGTGGTGTTCAGCGTGGTGGCCGGAACGTCGAGCAACCTGGCCCACATCGTGCCCGACGCGACGGTGCTGTACCTGGCGGCGGGCGTCGGTGTCGGGCTGATCGGCGCGTTCATGTTCGTACCGACGCTGCGGCGCTGGGTGAATCATTCGATCCGCCCGCAGGTGAAAGAAGTGCTGGGCGAACTCGCCGATCTCGCGAGAGACCCGAGGCGATTCCTGGTCATCGTCGGCGGCTGCGGCGCGATCACGCTCGGACAGGCGCTGGCCCTGTGGACGAGCGTGGAAGCCTTCGGCGGCGGAACGGATTTCGTCGCCGTCACCATCGTCACCATGATCGGCGGCACGCTGGCCTCGGCCGCGCCGACACCGGGTGGCGTCGGCGCGGTCGAAGCGGCGCTGATCGGTGGTCTCGCGGCCTTCGGCGTTCCGGCCGAGATCGCGGTCCCCGCGGTATTGCTCTACCGAGTGCTGACCTGTTGGATCCCGGTCGCTTTGGGCTGGCCCGTGATGCGCTGGCTGGACAAGAAAGACATGATCTGAGTCTTCGGAGCGCTGGCGCGCTCGGGTCGCGGCCCTTCGGGCCCCGATTCTTCCCTCCCTACGGGCACTCCTTCGTCGTACCCTTCGGTCAGTCCAGAATCGGGCGGGCCGCGAAGACAGGACTTTCGACGAATGCGGGCCCTGGAGTCAGCCTGCTCGTAGGGCGATGACGAGGCCGTCCTTCGAGCACACTTGCGGGACTTGGGAATCGGGCTGGGAGTTGCACTGCCAGCCTTGGACGACAACCGAGTCCGAGGGGGCGATCGTGGTGACGTAGGTGGTCGCCACCGTGATCGCCTCGGTGCAGCCGGGACGACCGTCGGCCGTGCCGACCGCGATCACGGTACGGGTTGCGCCGCCCGCGTCGGTGACCGGGCCGCAGTTCACGTCGTCGACCACGGGCGGTGGGACGGGCGCGACGTTGCTGGTGGTCGGGATCGGGGGCTTGGTCGGGTCGACCGTGCGGATCGTGGTCGGCGCGGGCGGCTTCGGGCTCGCCGGTGCCGCGTCGCCGCGCAGGCCGATGGTCAGGCCCTGGTTGACGCAGATGTGCCGGACCGCGGGGTCGGGTTGGGGTTGGCAGATCCAGCCGTCGACAGCTAGGGCGTCACCGTCGCGCGGGACGCCCAGGTAGTCGGACACCACATTGATCGCCTCGGTACAGCCGGCCCGACCCGCGGCGGAGGCGAACACGATCACGTCGGCGCCCGCCCCGTTGCCGCCGGTGACCTGGCCGCAGTTCACGTCTTCGAGGGCGGGCTGTGGGGGATGGGTGGGACTCGGCGGTGGCAACGGCGCGGCCGAACTGCCGGTCAGCTTCGTGGGGGCGGCGGTCGTCGGTACCGCAGTGGTGCTCGACGTGTGCGCCGAGTGGTCCTGCTCGTCCTTGGCGCAGCCGGACAAACCTGCGAGCACGGCGAGTGCGGCGACCGCACTCGCGGCGAGCCGAGTAGTTCTCACTGTTTTCCTCCCGAGATGCTTAGCTGCGCGATTGCCTGCGTATTCAATCACGCTGCGGCACAGTGCTGTCTGATCCAGATGTGCGCGTTGCTCGGCGATTTCCCCCGTTCACGCATCCTGATGCCCGAAAACCGACTGATTGCCGACTGCTTGCCGAACGGGCTGTTCGGTCGGTTCCGGGCATTGAACGGCGCGTGCCGTGAACCGCTGCACAGCACCCACGGGTGTGTGCGGGTGTCGGTGCTACCACCTAAACTGTCTGGGACGTAGCCGGATCATGACCGAGAGGTGTTGTTTCGATGGGATCCCGGACGGTGGTTGCCGACGTCGCCGATGAGTTGGCGCGTCGCGTTGCCACCGGCGAGTATCGGCCGGGCGAGCTCATGCCGTCGGTACGCCAGGTCGCCGACGAGTTCGGGATGAACCGCGCCACTGCCCAGCTCATTCTGGGCAAACTCGAGTCCTACGGTTTCGTCGAGGCCAGACGCGGCAAGGGATTCACCATCCGCGATGTGCGGATCGAAGGCGGCATGGACGTCTACCGGCACCTGTTCCGGTTCTCGATCACCGCACCCGCCCTCGCCGCCGAGATGTTCACCGACATCGTCGAGGTGGAGCGCGGGATCGTCGGCGAGGCGCTGCTCGCCTACACCGCCGGCGCGAAAGTCCTCGATCCGGCCGAGCTCGCCGCCGCCGTCGACGAACTGGAGTCGATGGCCCGCGACGACGTGCCCGACCATGCGCGCATCATCGCCGCCGAGATCGCGCTGGTGCGCAGGCTTCTCGGTGTGCTCGAGATGAGTATGCAACGCGCGGTGCTGAATTCGATCGCCGATATGGTGATCGAGGTGCCCGAGGCCGTTGCCGCCTACTTCGCCGTGGCCCCCGACCTGCACGTGCTCGTCTGGCGGGCGCTGCTCGCGGTCTGGGACGCCGAATCCGCGCCGAGCGAGGCGCAATTGGCGTTGTTCGGGGATCTGTTCGCGCTGTACCACGAGAAGGTCATTGCGCGCTTCGGGCAGCTCGTCGGCGAGACGCCGGTTCACACCGTGCCGCTGAGCTCGGCTGTCTGAAGTGATGAGCTGTCTGGCCTGACCAGCTGTCTGAGTCGGGTTCCGGTGCCGCGCGCGACTGCCACCGACTCGACGGCGTGGATGGCCCGGTTCCGGCGCCTCCCCGCGACCGGCGAAGCCGCGGGGAGGCGCAGGAGTCAGCTGTTCAGCTTGGTGAGGCGGTCGTAGGCGGTGACGTACTCCTCGACGAGGCGGTTGATCACATCGGCGCTGCGTTCGACCTTGTTCATCATGCCGACCACCTGGCCGACCGGGTTGAAGTTCACGTCCTTGGCCGCCTCGGGGTAGCGGTGCCCGCGTTTGACACCGTCGAGGGCGACCATCATCTGCAGGGGCATCGGCAGCGGGTCGGGGGTCTCGGTGGATTCCCAGGCGTCGGTCCAGTCGTTGCGCAGCATGCGGCACGGCTTGCCGGTCCAGGACCGCGAGCGGATGGTGTCGTGGCTGGTCGCCTCGAGGTAGGTGTCCATCTGGGCGGGCGGCACATTGGCCTCCTCGACGGTGAGCCACAGCGACCCGGTCCACGCGCCCGCCGCGCCCATTGCCAGCGCCGCCGCGACCTGCGCGCCGTTGCCGATGCCACCGGCGGCCAGCACCGGCGTATCGCCGATCGCGTCGATCACCTGCGGCCACAGCACCAGCGAGGACACCTCACCGCAGTGTCCGCCGCCCTCGGTGCCCTGGCACACCACGAAGTCGAGGCCGGCCGCCTTGTGGTTCATCGCGTGCTTGACCGAGCCACACAGCGCGCCGATCACCCGGCCGGAGTCCTGGATGCGCTTGATGACGTCGTCGGGCGGGGTGCCGAGCGCGTTGGCGACGAGCTTGGCCTTGGGGTGGTTCAAGATGACGTCCACCTGCGGGCCCGCGGTGGTCGCAGTCCAGCCGAGCAGCTCGTTGTGGTGCTCACCGTCGGGCAGCGCGGGCACGTTGTGGTCGGTGA
The DNA here is from genome assembly GCA_014360565.1 of Nocardia sp. Taxonomy (GTDB): domain Bacteria; phylum Actinomycetota; class Actinomycetes; order Mycobacteriales; family Mycobacteriaceae; genus Nocardia. The sequence continues at coordinate 10,278 of JACIXH010000111.1, read as the reverse complement.
GGATCTGCTGGGCGAAGTCGCGATGGCCCTGCGGAACCATCTGCGCCAGCTGCTTTTCCAGCTGTTCGGGGGTGAGCCCGTCGACGCCCTTGCCCTCGTACTTCGACGGGATCACCAGGTCGACGCCGTAGATCCCGGTGACGTGTTCGTCGAGCCAGGCCAGCTCCACCTCGAGCTGTTCGGCGGTGAAGCCGACCGCGCCGAGTACCCCCAATCCGCCTGCGTTGCTCACTGCCGCCACGACATCGCGGCAGTGGGTGAAGGCGAAGATGGGGAACTCGATGCCGAGCTGTTCGCAGAATTCGGTACGCATACCGAACTGTAACACGTTCTAGTTTGCTCGAGAATGGGTAAATGTAACCTGTTCGGCCGAGATCGCCCCGGTGAGTTTCTACAGTGCCGCGTCCTCCAGCGCAGCCAGCGAGTCCTCGAGGTGATCGAGCAGTCGATGCAGGTCGGGCAGCGTGCGACGGCAGCCGACCAGGCCGAAATCGAGGTTGTCGCCGCTGGAGGTGAGGGTGATGTTCACGGCCTGCCCGTCGAGCGGGATCGACAGTGGATAGGTGGCATCCAGGCGCGAGCCGTTCCAATACAGCGGCTCGCGCGCACCCGGCACGTTCGAGATGACGATATTGAACGGCGGCGTCGCCACCGAGGCGAAACCGGGCAGCAGCATCGCCGCCAGCGGACTCAACATCACCCCGGCCGTCGCCAGGGTCTGTGTCGGCGTGAGTGAGCGGTACACCTCTTTGTTGCGGCGCGTCGAATCGCTGATCACCCGAAGGCGCTCGAGTGGGTCAGCGATATCGGTGCCCAGATTGCACAGGAGCGCGGCAACTTTCACGCCCTGGCTGTCGACATCGTCCTCCTCGCGCAACGACATCGGTACCAGCGCGATCATCGGCTTGTCCGGCAGCGCGTCGCGTTCGAGCAGGTACGCCCGCAGCGCACCCGCCGACATCGCCAGCACCACATCGTTGACCGTGGCGCCGGTCGCCTTCTTCACCTGCTTCACCCGATCCATCGACCAGCTGCGCACCGCGCACTTGCGGGCGCCGCCGATCGGCACGTTGAACAAGGTGCGCGGCGCCTCGAACGGCAGGGTGAGCTGCTGCTGCACCAGGCCGGTGCGGGCCGCCTTGACCAAGGCCGTAGTCGACGAGCGCGCCGAGGCGACGGTATCGATCAGCCCACCGAGCCGGGATTTGGCAGGCCGCGGCGGGCCGAGCTTGCGCGGCAGGTTCCACGGCCGCATGGGTTCGGTCGAGAACGGATCGGTGGTGAGCGTGCGGCGCATCAGGCGCTGCGCCGAAACACCGTCCACCAGCGCGTGATGCATCTTCGAGTGCAGCGCGAAGCGCCCGTCGGCCAGGCCCTCGACGAAGTGCAGTTCCCACATCGGCCGGTGCCGGTCGAGTAGGGAGCTGTGTAAGGCCGATGCATGGTCGAGCAGCTGGTCGAGACGGCCCGGTCCGGGCAGGGCGCTGCGCCGCACGTGATAGTCCAGGTCGACATCGTGGTCGTGGGTCCAGGCCATCTGCGGCGCGCCGAGCCAGGTGGCGGGCCGTTTGCTGAAGGTGGGTCGAACGGTTTTGTCGGCCAGCAAGGTCTCGCGGAACTCGCGCAGGTATTCGGGCCCGGCGTCTTCGGGCGGTTCGAACAGCTGCAGTGAGCTGACGTGCATCGGGTGCTCACGAGATTCCGCGAGCAGGAACAGCGCATCCAACGGTGCGATGAAATCCATGACAGATCGCCCCCTGACGAGAGTGGTTCGGTGCAAAGTCTTCAGACGATCGACCACGCTGTCGGGTGCGGCACCCCTGCGTGCCGTATACCCAAGTTACCTGGTCGGACGTGCCTCGTCACGCGAACGCCGAGACCATCAGGTACTGCATGGCGTTCGCCGGATGTTCAATTCGCGGAACATTACTGGACGTTCGCGCTGGCTGGACACAGCGGGCCGCTCCCATTCGGAAGGGGCGACGTTTCGCTGTAGACGGTCACCCACTCCGCACCTCGTTGTCCACGCCTCACCCTGATTCGCAATGTCGCCACCGCGATGGTCGCGCTCGAACCGAGCGGTGGTGTGCGATGGCAAGACGGCGGACTGGGCACGGTGAACGAGAAGTGGGCCGCGGCATCGGATGACGCGGCCCACTGCCGTTGCCGGAGTTCAGACCTTGACGGTCTGCGATTCGCGCGGGTCCACGGCATCGCGCGGATCTTCCTGCGGCGGTGCCTCACTCGGAGGTTGTTCCTGCGCGGGCTGTGGCGGCTGGGCAGGCAACTCCGCCGCGGCGGGCTGCGGTGGCTCGATCGGCAGCTCCGGTTCGGCGGCGGGCGGTGGCTCGATCGGCGGCTCGGGCTCGTCGGTCTCGGCGACTTCACCGAATTCTGCTTCCTCGGGCGAGGTTTCAGCAAGCTGCGGCTGCGGCGCCGTAACGGGCTCGGCCCCGATGCCTTTCGAGGCGATCTCGATCCCGAGTTCGATGCGTGTGGTTTCGACGAGGGCCCGCTCCTGCTCGGCGGCATGGCGCATCGCCTTCTGCCACAGTGACGCCATCTCCTCGAGCTCCTCGACAGTCGCCTCCACGTCGATGTGCAGCTTCAGCCGCTGCATCGTGATGTGCTGGGCGGCAGTGAGAGTGCGCAGCAGGTCTTCGCACTTGTTGGGAATCCGGCGATGCGCCACCACCCGAAGCCGAGTCAGCATGCCGCCGGGACGATCCCAGATAACCTTGTGGATCTGCGCGCTGACGCTGTCGATCTCGTCGGCGGTGACCAGATCCCATTCACCACAGGTGGTCAGATCGGCGCGCACCGAGGCCGAGGTCTCCAGGATCGAGGCCACCGCGGCGAGCACCGCTTCGCGGCGCCACGCCTCGTGATCACGCTGGTCACCCACCATATTCGACAGCTCGACATTGCGCTGCGAGGCGTCGAGAGCCTGCCTGCCGCGCTCGTCCGCGGCCGCGATTCCTTCACGGTGGGTTCGGTTGTTGGCGATGACGCCGACCAGAACTGCGCCGGCGACGGGGAGCGATCCGAGGAGTGGGAGCCACTGAGTCACCAAGCGATCATTGCACCGGTGCTCGCAACAGTCACCATGATCGGCGCGTTGGTATCGATGTCGCGCATCAGTTCGGCGCCGCGACCCCGTGCAGAAAACCGACGAGAGGGGCGAGTTCGGGAATCTGCTCGGCGTCGGCGAGAGCCTTTTGCAGTGCCCGATCGTGGGTCGGCCGGGCCTTCTCGTAGGCGGCGCGACCGGTATCGGTGAGTTCGGTGTAGATGCCTCTGCGGTCGTCGGCGCACAGCACGCGCACCAGGAAGCCGCGGTCTTCGAGCCGGTTGACGAGCCGGGTCGTCGCGCTCGCCGACAGTGCGGCGGCGCGGGCGAGCTGGGAGATCCGCATGTGCCAGCCGTCCTGGCGGGCCAGTGCGTCGAGCACGGTGAACTCGACGATCGACAGTTCGTGTTCGCGCACCAGCTCGCGTTCGAGCGCGGATTCGATGTGTCCGTGCAGCGCGGCCAGGGTGCGCCAGCCGGTCGCCCGCACCTCGACGGCGTCATCAGCAATACCCATGTGACGAGTATAGCTGGCGGTTGCAATATAGCGCGTGTGCAACTACCGTCGCCTAGAGTTAGTTGCACACGCGGGTAATAGGCCCATGATGGAAAGAAGCGCTCACATGCCACTCGGTCTCATCGCTCTCGCGCTCGGGGGCTTCGGCATCGGACTCACCGAATTCGTTATCGCGGGCCTGCTCTCCCCGGTGGCAGCCGACCTCGGCGTCTCCGTACCCACCGCCGGCCATCTCATCTCCGGGTACGCGCTCGCCGTGGTCGTCGGTGCGCTCGCGCTGACTCCGCTCGTCAACCGCTGGCAGCCCAAGCGGGCATTGCAGCTGCTCATGGTGCTGTTCACCGTCGGCAACGCGGCCGCGGCGCTGGCTCCCGGCTACGCCGCGCTGCTCGGCGGGCGGGTGCTGGCGGCACTCGCGCACGGCGCGTTCTTCGGCATCGGCGCGGTACTCGCGTCCTCGCTCGTCGCACCGGAGAAGAAGGCCGGAGCCATTTCGATCATGTTCGGCGGGCTCACCATCGCGAACGTGCTCGGCGTTCCGCTGGGGACGTTCATCGGGCAGCAGTGGGGCTGGCGGGCCACGTTCGCGGTGATCACCGTGGTGGGCCTGATCGCGCTGGCGGGTATCACCGCGCTCGTTCCCGACGCCCCCGCCTCGCGTGAGCGCCCGAACCTGCGGGCCGAGCTGTCGGTCTTCCGCAACACGCAGGTCTGGTACTCGCTGGTCATGACCGTCCTGGTGTTCGGCGGCATGTTCGGCGCCTTCATGTACATCGAGCCGCTGCTGACCCGCGTCACCGGATTCTCCGAGGCCATGGTGCCCTGGCTGCTCGTGCTGTTCGGCGTCGGCCTGTTCTTCGGCAACCTGCTCGGTGGCCGCTGGGCCGACCGTGCCCTCACCCGCACCCTGCTGGCCCTCACCCTGGCCCTCTCGCTCGCGCTGGCGGCGTTCGCACTACTCGCCGACCACAAGGTCGCGGCGCTGCTGCTCCTGCCCGCGATGGGCTTGTTCGGCTTCGGCGCTACCCCCGGTCTGCAGATGCGAGTGCTCGACAACGCCGGTGCCGCGCCGACTCTCGCATCATCGGCCAATATCGCCGCCTTCAATGTGGGCAATTTCCTCGGCGTGTGGCTGTCCGGGCTGGCGATCAGCGCGGGGTTCGGATGGGTGTCGCCGCTGTGGGTCGGCACGGGATTCGCGATCACCGGGCTGGTGGTGCTGATCGCGGCGACCCGCGGTGAGCGCGCCGTCGTCGCGGAACTCGTCGCCGTGTAGGCGCCATCGTTCGGAGTCCTGGTGGGTACCGTCGAGTCGTGCGGACTCACAGGTCGTTCCTCTCGTTGCCGCGTCGGATCGGGCGGTGGGTGATTCGCGGCGCGGTGGTCGTAGTGGCAACGGTGCTGCTCGCGGCGGCGATCTTCGGTCTCGGAACCTGGTTGTGGCGGCGGGCCGACGACGCGAAGGCCGTGATGACAACCACCGGTCCCTACACCGCCGATCTCGAATCACTGCGTAGCCATCCACTGCCCACCTGGTTCCAGGACGCCGAACTCGGGATCATGGTGCACTGGGGTCCCTACTCCGTCCCCGGTTTCGCGCCGACGGGCCGCACCTTCGTACAGATGCTCCAGGACGACTACGACCACGCCATGACCCGCGGTCCCTACGCCGAGGACTACGCCAACCAGATCAAGGACCCCGGCTCACCGACCGCCGCCTTCCACCGCGAAACCTATGGTGAGGCCACCTATGCCGACCTCGCCGAGCGCTTCGAAACCGAACTCGCGGACTGGAATCCACAGGCCTGAGCCGACCAGTTCCGCGCGGCAGGCGCCTCCTACGTGGTGTTCACGGCGAAATACGCCGACGGATACAGCCTGTGGCCGTCGAACGTGCACAACCCGCACGCTCCCGACTTCCATTCCGAGCGTGACCTCGTCGGCGAACTGGCCGAGGCTGTTCGCGCCCGGGGCATGAAGTTCGGGCTCTATTACTCCGGTGGTGTCGACTGGACCTTCCAGCCCGCGCCGGTCTACACCCTCGGCGACTATGCCTATCTGCCCTACGGTCGCGACTACGCCGACTACGCGGAAGCCCAAGTGCGCGAGCTGATTCAGCGCTACCAACCCGACCTGCTGTGGAACGACATCTCCTGGCCCACCGGGCAACAGCGACTCAACGCCCTGTTCGCCGACTACTACAACACCGTGCCCGAAGGAGTGGTCAACGACCGCTGGACCACCGCTTCCTACACGCGCCAGGTCATGGGCGCGGCCCCGATGCGCGGCGGTTTCGACCTCTTCATGAAAGCGGTCATCGACCAGCCCGGCGTCGCCGAGCAGGCGAGCCGGCCATCAGTGGTGCCGCACAGCGACTTTCGCACGCCCGAATACGAGGGTTACGACACGATTCAAGAGAAGTTCTGGCAGCAAGACCGCGGGATCGGCGGCTCCTTCGGCTACAACCGGCAGGAAACCGATGCCGACTACGCCTCGGTGGAAAGCCTGCTCGGAGACCTGATGCAGGCGGCCGCCAACAACGGGACCTTTCTGCTCAATGTCGGGCCCCGTGGCGGCGCGGGGGAAATCGTTGCCCCGCAGCGGGATCGGATCGAGGCAGTGGGGTCGTGGCTGGCGGCCAATCGGGAGGCAGTCGACGGTACGCGGCCGTGGCGGATATCGCTGGCCCTCACCGAGGACGGCACTCGGGTCCTGTTCACCCGCCGCGGCCCCGATCTCTACCTCACGGTGCTCGGCCGTCCCAGCGCCGCGATCACGGTGAAAGGCGTCGAGCTGCGCGGTTCGGGGACGCTGCTGGGCTCCGCCAGTCCGTTCGCGGTCGATTCCGATGCGGGGGACACGGTGATCAGCGCGCCGTTCGACGGGCGGTTCGCGCCGGTCGTCAAGATCGCCGGAGCGGCCTGACCGCCGCGAGCGCTCTGCTCGAAAGCCGAAATCCCCGGGGGGCAGCTGATGCTGCCCACCGGGGATTTCGTGATCGGTGACTAGTTGCGCGACGGGGTGGTTGTCGGGGCAACGGTGGTGGTCGGCGCGACCGTGGTGGTCGGGGCGACGGTGGTGGTGGGCGCGACGGTGGTCGTCGGCGCGTCCGTGGTCGTCGGAGCGGGTGCAACCGCCTGGCCGGTCGCGGGTTCGGTAGTGGTGGTCGGCGCGGCGGTGGTCGACGGCGTCGTAGTCGAGGCGGTGGTGGACCCGGCCTTCGACGTGGTGCTCGGCTTGGGCGTGGTCGTGGTGGCCTTCGCCTTGGACGTGGAGCTCGGCGCCGTCGTGGTCGTCGCCGGCTTCGTCGGAGCTGCCAGCGCGGCAACGACCGAGTCATCGTCCGGCGCGGCCTTGGTGTCGACCGTCTCGCCCGCCTGCGCCTGCTTGGCCAGGTGCGTCAGCCAGGCAGCCGCGTACTCCGCGGAGGTCAGCGGCTTGCCGTTCGCGGCGTCGGAGTCACGCCAGTAGTCGAAGTGGTGGCCGGTGCCGTTCGGGCCGAGAGTGAGCTGGTACGGATCGTTCATAACCACCGGGATCGTGTTCTGGTTCGTCACGATCAGCCCGACGATCTCGTTGAAGATCTTCTGCGGCAGGTACGCCAGTGCGGAGACCTGCTCGGCGGCGATCGCGTCGCCCTTGACCGGCGCGGTGGTCTGGCCGGGCTTGTAATCAGGGTCGGAGACCTTCAGCAGCACGTCGAGGAAGGTTTCGTCACTGGCCATCCAGTTCGGGTTCGACCCGATATCGGAGAAGGCGGCCATCGCGATCCGGCCCAGCGTGAAGGCCATGTCCTGACCCATCGCCGGGGTGATGCCCGCGACGCCGTTGCGGCCGAGGTCGGCCCGCTCCAATTCGTCGATATTGATCTGGCGTCCGACATTCGCCGCCAGCTGCAGCAGCGAGATGTTCTCCGGCGCGGCGCAGGTGAGGTCGCCCTCGGAGCAGAACGAGGCGATCTTGCCGTTGAGCGCGCCGAAATCGGCGCCGGTCGTGATGCCCTGGCCCGAGACCGGCTTGCCGCCGTTCTGGTAGTTCTGGTCGAAGTTGTCCGGGCGGTTGGGATCGTTCGCGCCGAGGAAGGTGCCGTCACCGGCCTTGCGACCGGGGTCGGCGAACATCACAACGCCGAGCACGTCGTCCGGGTTCACCGTCGTGTATCCGTCGTCGGGGTTGTCGTTGCCGATGCCCTCGGCCACGCGGCGCACCACATCGGCGCCCTCGCTGTAGCCGACGATGGAGAACTTGGTATCCGGGCACGCCGCCGAGATCTCGCGCATCACCTGCTGGGTGTTGGCCACACCCGCGTTGACCGCGTCCTCGTAGGTCCCCATATCGGCCGGGTAGGCGATGTACACCGCCGCGTACTCACCCTCGGCGAGGTCGTCGCGCGGCGCGTTCACCACCGGATCCACCCACACGCTGCTGTGGTCACCCGACAGCGCGGCGGGCAGCGGATTGCCGTTGGCATCGAGCAGCATCGCCGTCGTGCCCTCGACCGGGGTGTCGTTGCGCCCGGCCACCGAGATGGTCACCATCTCGCGGCACTCGGTCACCGAGGTCGTCAGCTCATAGCTGGGCGACTCCGGCTGCGATGTCACCGCGAACGACGCGGCGACGATCGCCGCAACCCCCAACGCCGCGGGCGCGGCAACAGCCGAAGCAATGCGATGTTTCGCAAGAAACTCACGCAGATTCATATGTCGATCCCGTCGAATGACCTACAGGTGGGCAGGCCCCCCGACGGGCCGCATGTCACGAACACTGTCGTCCCCACCAGCAAGATCGTTACTACCGCGAACAGGAACCCCGGCCCCCACTTGTGGGGTCATGCGCCATGGCTATCGAGCGACCTGCCTACCGGCGCGCTTGCTGCCCGCGTTCACGAGTCACCAGTAGTTCGGGAGCCCCACCGTGCGCCGGCCGCAGGAGTTGCTCGAGGCCGTACCTGGAAGCATCGCAGTATCGGCGATCGCCGCCGGCCATCGGACCGGCACCCGCGCCGAAATCATGCCCTGCGCATCCCGACTGATTCTCGGCGATTGAACGCAGTCTCACGACCGGTCGCGCTTCGGCGTAAATACAGAAGATCAGCCGCGGGCCATGTCCACGAAGCGGCTCAGGTGCAGCTGGTGGGCCACGGTGATCGTCGCGGTCGGGCCGTTACGGTGTTTGCCGACGATCAAGTCGGCTTCGCCGCCTCGGGGGTCGTCGCGTTCGATCGCGTCTGGTCGGTGCAGCAGGATGACCATGTCCGCATCCTGCTCCAGTGATCCGGATTCACGCAGGTCGGACACCATGGGACGCTTGTCGGTTCGCTGTTCCGGACCACGGTTCAGCTGCGAGATCGCGATCACCGGAACCTCGAGTTCCTTGGCCAGCAGCTTGAGGTGACGCGAGAATTCCGAGACTTCCTGCTGTCGGGATTCGACCTTCTTGCCCGAGCTCATCAGCTGGAGGTAGTCCACCACAACGAGTTTCAGGTCGTGGCGCTGTTTGAGGCGCCGGGCCTTGGCGCGAATCTCCATCATGGTCAAGTTCGGCGAATCGTCGACGAACAGCGGTGCCTCACTGATTTCGCTCATGCGGCGAGCCAATTTGGTCCAGTCGTCATCGCTCATGCGCCCGGAGCGCATATCGCCGAGCTTGATCTTCGCCTCGGCGGAAAGCAGACGCATCACGATCTCGGTGCGGCTCATTTCGAGCGAGAAAATGACGCTCGCCATGCCGTGCTTGATCGAGCAGCTGCGCATGAAATCCATACCGAGCGTTGAATTGTGCGTCGGCACCATCGAACGACCGGCCAGGTAGAGGTGGTCTGCGTTGTCGACTTCGACGCAGCGCACGGGCACCGACTCGATGCGCCGAACATCGACGATATAGCGAGAATTCGAACGACCGGTGCTCTGTGCGGCGCGACGTTCTTTGTGCAGCAGCGCCTTTCGATACAGGCGGAATACCTCATCGTCGGTGGCGAACGTCAGGATGTAGCACGTCGACGACTGCTCAGAACTGCCGCGTACCCGTTCGGTCGAGACGTCACAGTGGTACCCGAGGCTGACGGCGAGTTCCTGCACATCGCGCAACAGCCGCTCGTCGGTCGCCGTGAACCGCACAGACCCACCGTGCGTGACGGTCCCATCGGTGTCGAGCAGGCCTGCCAGCAGTGCCCTGCGCTGAGCTTCGGACGCGCGCAGGTATTCCACCGGAATGTGCTTGTCACCCAATACCCCGAGCGTGCGGAGCAGGGCCTCGACACTGCCGACCGCGTTGCGGCACGACGGGCACAGGCGTAGTCCGATCGACGGCCCACCGCACTGCGCGCAGACCGGTGGGGGGACGGGCGCGGAGACAGCGGGCAGCTCCAGCTGGAATCGCCCCTGTGCCGATTGCGAAGGCACCGCAACGATGTCCTCGGCCTCGATACAGGCGATGATTTCCGGGTCGATGCTGGTGATCTGGGCTGCGGCGGACGTGCCGTCGCCCAACCAGGCACCCAGTGTGTAGGGCGGGACGAGGAGCTCGCGTGTCGGCAATTGCAGCGCTTGCGCATTGGTGACGGAGTGGTTGATCCGCCTGTCGGCGGTATCGCACCGCACGGTGTCGGCGATCTGCGCCGTGGTGCGGACCTCGGCGAACGCCCGCCGCCCGGCCTTCGACTCGTACGCGGCACGGCGCGAGCTGCGCGTAT
>JACIXH010000110.1 GCA_014360565.1 Nocardia sp. | reverse complement strand
CTCGATAGCGAAAACGCCGGCAGCCCCGGACCCAGCTTGTCGCTGGGCCGGGGCTGCCAGCGTTCTGGCGAGGGCGGTCCGACGCGGGCGTCGTCGGGCAGGGGTCAGGAAACCGGCACGAGGTCGCGGAACTCGCGGTAGCCGTTGCGCAGATCGCAGCTGTGGAACAGTTCGGCCGGGTCGACCTGACCGGGGGCGGCCATCGCGGCCATGGCCTGGGCCTTGAAGGCGCGGGCGGCATAGCTCAGGGGGTGGCGCACCGAGTCGACGGGGCGGTCGACCGCGACGCCGTCACCCCACAGCGTCACCTCCTCGCTCAGTTCGTGTTCGAGCACGTGGCGCAGGCGTTCGCGGACTCTCGGCTCGGTGGCGTACAACTGCGCGTCGAGTGCGAGCGACTGCGGCATCGGATGGCCCTCCCGTCTGGCGAGCCCGGCCTCCAGGTCGACGACGCGCACACCGAGAATGTCGAGCGGGCGGGTGGCGTCGGAATCGGCGACCAGCACGGTCACGTCCCAGCCCGCCATCACGCGGTCGAACAGCCAACCGCCCGCATGCGACACCACGTCGGCCACGCTGGGCGCCAGCGCAACCAGCCGTGGCCTCAACAGGTGCTTGCGGGCGCTAGCTGCTGCGCGATCGACCGGGTATATCCGGCGAACACGTCGGTCACAGGAATCGAGGGGTTGAGCAGCCATGAGGTTTCCATCCCAAAGAGAAAGGCGACGATTTCGACAGCCTTGACAGCCGGATCAAGGTCGGCGCGGTAGCGCCCGGTTGCTTGACCACGGCGAATTGCCGCGGCGACGGTCTCGACCGAGGAGTGGTACCGCTGATGTAGCCGATCGTGAAGTGGTGCGTCGGGCTGCAGATTCTCGACCAGTAACACCACGAACATCGCTACGAGATCCGGTGCGCGTTCGAACCGGTCGGCGACTCGCTCGAGTTCCTCGAGCAGATCTCCGCTGCGGTCGGCATGGAGATCGTCGTCGATGTCGCGCGCTTCGAGGACCGCGTGCAGCAATTGCTGCTTGGACTCGAAGTGATGCAGCAGGCCGGCGGAGCTGACGCCGGCTTCCCTGGCAATCTGCGCGAGCGTGGTGTTGCGCCAGCCGCGACGCACCAGCAATTGCTGCGCCGCGGTGAGGATTCGAAGCTTGCGCTCCTCGCCTTTGGCGAGCAGCGTTTCGTATGGCCGTGATGTGGGCTGGGTGGCCGAGGACCGTTGACCTGTCACCGAACTCCTTTGTTCGATCAACCTACCGAACACACAGTAGGTCGGTTTCAGCGATGTGACAAGGGTCTCAGGCAAGGAAGTTCTCCCAGGCCACAAAGCCGCTCAGCTGCGTGAAGATCTGACACCATATAAGAGAATCACATATACTCTTGGTGAGAATTGCATTTTCACACGAATGACGGAGGAAGGCTCATGGCAAAGGCGCTCGCGCCCGACGTCTCCACTTGGCCTGCGGACAACCCACAACTCATCGGCAGCCGATGCGGTGCCTGTGCGGCGGTCACCTGGCCGCGACAGGGCCGCTGCCCCCGCTGTAGCGGTGGGGAGATGACCGATCAGCTACTGCCCCGCCAGGGCACCCTGGTGGCGTGGACGACACAGGGGTTCGTCCCCAAACTCCCCTACGCCGGCCAGGCGACCGCCGAGAATTTCGAACCGTTCGGCGTCGGCCTGGTCCAACTCGCCGACGACGTCCGGGTGGAGACCCGGCTGACCGAGGCCGATCCGGCCGCGCTGCGCTCCGGCATGGCCGTCGAACTGGTCTTCATCCCCCTGTACACCGACGACGACGGGGCCGAGGTCATCACGTGCGCCTTCGCGCCCGTCTGACAGTGATCGCCAGAACGACAGGAGTTTTCCCATGAACGACGTTGCCATCATCGGCATCGGCATCCACCCGTTCGGACGCTTCCCGAAGACGGCCATCGAGATGGGTGCCGACGCCATCCAGGCCGCCCTGACCGATGCCGGAATCGGTTGGAGCGATATTCAATTCGGCTTCGGCGGCAGTTATGAGGTGAGCAATCCCGACGCCGTCATCCGCTTGGTCGGCTTGACGGGTATCCCGTTCACCAACGTGTTCAACGCCTGTGCCACCGCGGCCAGTTCGATCGAGCAGACCGCCGAGGCCATCCGGTCGGGGCGCTACGACATCGGCATCGCCGTCGGCATGGACAAGCACCCGCGCGGTGCGTTCACCGACGACCCGGCCAAGCTCGGCCTGCCCGGCTGGTACGCGGAGAACGGGCAGTTCGTCACCACGAAGTTCTTCGGCATCAAGGCCAACCGCTACTGCATCGATCACGGCATCTCGCACGAGACCCTCGCCAAGGTGGCAGCCAAGAACTACCGCAACGGCGTCCGCAACCCGAATGCCTTCCGCCGCAAAGCGCTCAGCGAGGAAGAGATCCTCGCCTCGCCCATGCTGAACTACCCGCTGACGCACTACATGTTCTGTACCCCCGACGAGGGCGCGGCCGCCGTGATCATGTGCCGCGGCGACATCGCCAAGCGCTACACCTCCACCCCGGTGTACCTACGGTCCTCGGCCATCCGCACGCGCCGCTACGGCGCCTACGAGGTGCACAGCACCTGGGCGGCCGTCGACGAGGACGTCTCCCCCACCGTGTACGCCTCGACAGCGGCCTACGAAGCGGCGGGCATCGGTCCCGAAGACGTCGACGTCATCCAGTTGCAGGACACCGACGCAGGCGCCGAGGTGATCCACATGGCGGAGAACGGCTTCTGCGCCGACGGTGACCAGGAGAAGCTGGTGGCCGAGGGCGCCACGGAGATCGGCGGACGACTGCCGGTCAATACCGACGGTGGCCTCATCGCCAACGGTGAGCCGATCGGCGCCTCGGGTATCCGGCAGGTGTACGAACTCACCCTGCAATTGCGCGGGCAGGCCGGTGAGCGGCAGGTACCCGGTAAGCCCAAGGTCGGCTACGCGCAGGTCTACGGCGCCCCCGGCACCGCGGCCGCATCGATCCTGTCCCTGTGATCGGAGCCGCGGTGCGGGCGCGAGCAGCAAGCGCCCGCACCGCGGATTCGGTTACAGCCCCAGCGATTTGGCGATGATCATCTTCATGACCTCGCTGGTGCCCGCGTAGATGCGGGCCACCCTGGCGTCGGTGTAGAGCCGGGCGATCGGGTATTCCATCATGTAGCCGTACCCGCCGAACAGCTGCAGGCATCGGTCGACGACCCTGGCCTGCACCTCGGTGGCGAACAGTTTGGTCCGGGCGGCGTCCGCGCCGGACAGCCTGCCCTCCACCAGTTCCAGCACGGCCTTGTCCACCATCGTCTGGGCGGCCTCGATCTCGGTGGACAGCGCGGCGAGCTCGAATTTGGTGTTCTGGAACGAGGCCACCGGCGTGCCGAATGCCTTGCGCTCCTTGACATAGGCGATCGTGGCCGTCAGCGCCGCATGAGCTTGGGCGACCGAGCCCGCGGCGACGGTCATCCGTTCCTGGGCCAGGTTGTGGCCGAGGTAGCCGAAGGCCTTGCCTTCCTCGCCGAGCCGATTGGCCACGGGCACAGCGACATTGTCGAAGGAGAGCTCGACGGTGTCCTGGACCTTGCAGCCCATCTTCTCCAGCACCCGCCCCTTCTGGAAGCCCGGCATACCGTCCTCGACCACCAGCAGGGTGAGCCCGGCACGACGGTTGTCGGGATCGGTGGAGGTGCGCGCCACCACCACGACCAGGTCCGCCAGCAGGCCGCCGGTGATGAACGTCTTCGCGCCGTTGAGGATGTAGTGGTCACCCTCGCGCACGGCGGTGCTGCGCATCCCGGCCAGATCCGAGCCCGTGCCCGGTTCGGTCATGGCGACCGCGGTGAGCAACCGGCCCTCGGCCAAGCCGGGGAACCAGCGGCGGCGCTGCTGTTCGTCGGCGTACTCCAGGAAGTACGGCAGGATCACGTCGATCTGGGTGCGCACGGTACTCAAGGTGACCAACGCGCGCTGCGCTTCCTCCTGCAAGACCATGTTGTAGCGGTAGTCGCGCTGGCCCCCGCCTCCGTACTCCTCGGGGATCGCGATGCCGAGCAGGCCGAGCTCGCCCAGTCTGGCGAAGACCTCGCGCGGCATCCGGCCTGCCTTCTCCCAGTCGGCGTAGTGGTCGACCACCTCTTTCTCGATGAAGGTGCGGGCCAGCTCACGGAAGGCGTCGTGGTCGGGGGTGAAAATATCTCGGCGCACGGTGGCTCCTTGTCAGGACGCGAGTTCGACGACGGTGGCGTTGGCGGTGCCGCCGCCCTCACACATGGTTTGCAGGCCGAAGCGAATGCCGTTGTCGCGCATGTGATGAATCATCCGGGTCAACAGCACCACGCCGGAGGCGCCGAGCGGGTGGCCCAGCGCGATGGCGCCGCCGAGTGGATTGGTCAAGGCCGGGTCGGCGCCGGTCTCGGCCAACCAGGCCAGCGGCACCGGGGCGAACGCCTCGTTCACCTCGAACACGCCCACCTCCGACAGGTCGATGCCTGCCTTGCGCAACACCTTGTCGGTGGCGGGGATCGGGCCGGTGAGCATGAGCACCGGGTCGGCGCCCGCCACCGCGCCCGCGCGATAGCGCACCAGCGGCGTGAGGCCGAGCTCGCGCGCCTTCTCCGGGGTGGTCACCAGCACGGCCGCGGCGCCGTCGGAGATCTGGGAAGAGTTGCCCGCGTGGATGACTCCCTCGGCATCGAAGGCCGGTTTCAGCGCGGACAGCTTCTCGGCGGTGGTGCCGCGACGGATTCCCTCGTCGGCGGTCACCGTGCCGGAGCCGGTGCTGACCGCGACGATCTGGGCGTCGAAGGCGCCGCGGTCCTGCGCCGCCGCCGCGCGTTCGTGCGAGAGCGCGGAATACTCGTCCACCCTGGCACGGCTGAATCCCCACTTGCGGGCGATGGATTCGGCCGAGATGCCCTGGTTGAACGAGAAGCCGCCGTAGCGGGCCTGCGCCAGCGGCCCGTAGGGTTCGCCGCCGACCTTGGCCGCGCCGAGTGGCACCCGGCTCATCACCTCGACACCACCGGCCACCACCACGTCCTGCTGACCCGACATCACCGCCTGCGCGGCGAAGTCGACCGCCTGCTGACTGGATCCGCACGCCCGGTTCACGGTGGTACCCGGCACGCTTTCGGGCCAGCCGGCCGCCAGCACCGCGTAACGGCCGATATTGCTCGACTGATCACCGACCTGGGACACACAGCCCCACACCACATCGTCGACCACGACCGGATCGATGCCGGTGCGCTCGACGAGCGCGTTGAGCACGACGGCGGACAGATCGGCCGGATGCATTCCGGACAGTCCGCCGTTGCGCTTGCCGACCGGCGTGCGGACGGCGGCGGCGATGACTACTTCACGCATGGGTCGTCTCCTTCTCGGCGGGAATCCACCCACCGGTGAACGCGGCGTCGCGTTTGTCCGCGAACGCCGAAAAGGCCTCGGGTGCATCGGTTCCGGCGAAGTTGACGCCCTGAGCACGTGCCTCGCCCGCCAGGGCCTCACGCAGGGTGCGGTCGGCGCCCTCGTTGAGCAGCGCCTTGGTCTGGGCCAGCGCGACCGGCGGTCCCGCGGCCAGTCGCCCGGCGAGATCGGCGACGAAGGCGTCGATCTCGTTGCCGTGCACCAGGTAGGTCACGAGGTTCAGCTCGTAGGCCTGCTCGGCGTCGATCATCTCGGCCAGCAACGCCAGCCGCTTGGCCTGTTGCAGGCCCACCAGTTTCGGCAGCAACCAGGAACCGCCGAGATCGAGGGAAAGGCCGCGGCTGGCGAAGATCTGGCAGAACCGCGCCTGCGGGGTGGCCACCACCAGATCACAGCCGAGGGCGAGGTTCCAGCCCGCGCCGACGGCGATACCGGTGACTTTCGCGATCGTCGGCTTGGGCAGTTCGTGCAGTTCCAGCGCCACCTCGGTCAGCAGCCGCATCTTGTGGGCGGGATGGCCGTCGGCGATCGACGAGACGTCGGCGCCGGAACAGAACGCGCCACCCGCGCCGGTGATCACGAGCGCGCGCACACTGTGGTCGTCGGCGGCACGACGCAGCGCATCGCGCAACTGGGCCCACATGTCCCAGGTGATGGCGTTCTTGCGCCGCGGGCGGTTCAAGGTGAGGGTGCGCACGCCACCGCTGTCGGTGGTGAGCAGCACTGGCTCGTCGGTCATGGTGTCTCCCAAAGTCATTGCGGGCGGGGCCCGATCGCGCCGAGCTCGCGCAGCCGGGTGAGCTCGGGCTCGGCATTGCCCAGTTCCGCGAGCACGCTGTCGGTGTGCTCGCCGAGCCCGGGCACCGCGCCCATGGGCGGGTCGAACCCGGAGATGACCGGCGGCGGCAGCAGCGCGGTGATGGGCCCGCCGGGTGAGTCGACGGTGCGCCAGCGGTCGCGGTCGGCCAGTTGCGGGTGGTCGAGCACTTCGCTGGGGGTGTTGTACCGGGAGTTGCCGATTCCGGCGTCGTCGGCGGCCTTCTGTATTTCAGCCAATTCTGTTGCGGCACACCACTGCCCGATCGCCGCGTCGAGCTCGGCACGGTGTCCACAACGGTCGGCGTTGGTCCGGAAGCGCATGTCCTCGGCGAGGTCGGGACGCTCGATGACCTCTCGCGCGAGCCGCTGCCATTCCCGGTCGTTGGTGGTGCCGAGCACCACGGTCTGGTCGTCGGCGGTGCGATAGGCGCCGTAGGGCGCCACCGCGGGTGAGCTCATGCCGAGCGGCTGCTGGTCGACGCCGGAGTAGCGGGTGTAGGTGAGGTGATACCCCATCAGCTCGGCCATCGCGTCGAACAGGCTCACCGTGATCGACGTCCCCGGCCCGGGTCCGCTGCGCATCCGGTCGCACAGGGTGGCCATGATCGCCAGTGCCGCATACAAACCCGTTGTCACATCCGCCACCGGCGGGCCGGGTTTGGCGGGTTCGCCCGCGCGGCCGGTCACCGCGCACACCCCCGACTCGGCTTGGACCAGCAGGTCGTAGGCGCGCTTGTGCGACAGCGGACCGCCCGCGCCGAACCCGTCGATCTCCACCGCGATGAGCTCGGGATGGGTCACGGCCAGCTCGGCCGGGGTGAGGCCGAGCCGAGCCGCCGCCCCCGGCGCGAGATTGGAGACCAGCACATCGGCGCGATCGAGCAGCCGGTGCAGCAGCCGAAGACCGTCGGGGGTCTTCAGATCCAGTGCCACCGATTCCTTGCCGCGGTTGACCCACACGAAATGGGCCGCCTGCCCGTGCACCACATCGTCGTAGTGGCGGGCGAAGTCGCCGCCGTCCGGGTGCTCCACCTTGATGACGCGGGCCCCGAAATCGGCGAGCGTGCGGGTGCACATCGGCGCGGACACGGCCTGCTCGAGGGTCACCACCGTGACGCCGGCCAGGGGTGCTCGCGTCATCACATCACCATGCCGCCGTCCACCGGCAGCACCTGCCCGGTGACGAAGGAGGCGGCATCGGAGGCCAGGAAGACGAACGCGCCCGCCACCTCTTCCGGTTCGGCCCACCGGCGCAACGGAATTCGCGCCAGCATCTGCGCCGCGAACTTCTCGTCGGTGCGGATGGTCGTGGTCATCGGGGTGGCCGCCAGCGGCGCCAGCGCGTTGACGCAGACATTCTTGCGGGCCAGCTCGCGGGCCAGCGATTTCGTCATGCCGATGATGGCGGCCTTGGCCGCGGAGTAGTTGATCTGGCCGAGGGTGCCGACCAGACCGGCCGATGAGGTGACGTTGATGATGCGGCCGGTGCCGTCGACCGGCAGATACGGCAGCGCCGCCTGTGTGCAGTTGAAGGTGCCCATCGCGTGAATGTCGAACAGCCGTCGCACCGAATCGCCGGTGGTGGCGCCGAACATGGCGGGGTCGGTGATCCCGGCGTTGTTCACCACGATGTGCAGTGTCCCCCCGGTGAGGGCGGCGGCTCGCTCGGCGGCGACGCCCGCGGCCTCGCGATCGCTGACATCGAGGGCGAAACTCTGCGCCTGACCACCGTTAGCGGTGATCTTCTCGGCGACCGCGGCGGCCGCCTCCCCGTTCACATCGGTGACCAGCACGGCGGCTCCCGCGTGGGCGAGTGCCGCGGCGACCGCCGCACCGATTCCGCCTGCCGCACCGGTGACCAGCGCGGCGCGCCCGGTCAGATCGAACAAACTGTTTCCCGTACCCATCAATAACTCCTCGGTAATCCCAAAGTGTGCGACGCTAGGTAATTCAGGATCATTTCCTGACTGACCGGCGCGATCCGCATGACGCGTGCCTCCCGCTGATAGCGGGCGACGTGGTATTCCTCGGCGTAACCCATTCCGCCGTGGGTTTGCAGCGCGCGGTCGGCCGCGGTGAAACCGGCGTCCGCGCACAGGTATTTGGCCGTATTGGCCTCCCGGCCACACGGCTTGCCGTTGTCGTAGAGCCAGGTGGCCTTGCGCAGCACCAGTTCGGCGGCGTCGAGCTGGGCCAGCGAATCGGCGAGCGGGAACTGGATGCCCTGGTTCATGCCGATCGGCCTGCCGAACACCTCGCGTTCGTTGGCGTAGCGCACCGCGCGGTCCAGGGCCACCCGGCCGATGCCGAGCGCTTCGGCCGCGATGAGCATGCGCTCGGGGTTCAGGCCGTCGAGCAGATAGGTGAATCCCTTGCCCTCCTCCCCGACTCGATCGGCCACCGGAATGCGCAATTCGTCGATGAACAGCTCGTTGGAGGTCACCGCGTTGCGGCCCATCTTGGCGATGGGCCGGATGTCGACGTGGTCGCGATCGAGATCGGTGAGGAACAACGTCATGCCGTCGGTCTTCTTGCCGACCTCGTCATAGCGGGTGGTCCTGGTGAGCAGCAGGATCTTCTCCGACTCCATGGCCTTGGAGATCCAGACCTTGCGCCCGTTGACCACATAGTGGTCGCCTTCGCGCCGCGCGAAGGTGGTGATGCGCGTGGTGTCCAGTCCCGCACCGGGTTCGGTGACGCCGAAGCAGACGTGCAGGTCGCCGTTGACGATCCGGGGCAGGGTGCGCTGCTTGAGTTCTGCGGAACCGTGTTTGACCACCGGATGCATGCCGAAGATCGACAGGTGGATCGCGCTCGCGGCGTTCATGCCGCCGCCGGAGCGGGCCACCTCCTCGAGCAGGATGGTGGCCTCGGTGATGCCGAGGCCGTGCCCGCCGTACTCCTCGGGCATCGTGATGCCCAGCCAGCCGCCCTCGGCGATGGCGTTGTAGAACTCCGTCGGGAACTCGTGCGCCTGGTCCTTCTCGAGCCAATACTGGTCGTCGAACTTCTTCATCAACGCGGCGACCGAGGTGCGGATCAGCTGCTGGTCCTCGGTCGGCTCGAAACTCATTCCCGCGGACATCGTCGGGTCTCCACTTCTGTCGAAACGCCTCAGTCCGAGGCGGGTAGCGCTTTGGCGGCTTTGATCGTCATCGGCTCGCCGCCGCAGGTCAGTGCCCCCGAACCGGAGGCTATGCAGAGCAGTTCGACTGTTTCGCCGGCGTCGACGTAGCGCTTGCCGACCAGCGTCACCGCGTCACCGCCAGGCGGCGGCGCCGGAGCTGCCTGGGCAGCGGGAACCAAAGGCGCGGCGCCACAAGCGAGTTCGGGCGCACCACCGGCGGGGGCGCGCACCACCACCACCCGGGTGCCGCACACCGTGCTGGCTAGCTGCTCACCTGGCCGTAACTGAATCGCGGTCATTGTTGATCTCCTTTCCGGACAGCTTGTCCGAGAGCTGTGCGAGGTCGAAAGATTGGCGGGCCATCCAGAACCGCAGCACCCCGGTCAGCGCGTAGCGCAGGAACAGGGTCGCGCCGACGATGCACAGGGCCACCCCGGCGAGGGCCACGACCAGTGCGTCGCGCTGCTTCAGCGCGTCGGAGGTGTTGTGCGACATCAGGTAGGCCAGCAGGGTCAGCACCGAGCCGATCACCAGCAGGACGGTGCCGACGCGCTGCCACAGATTCCCGTGCCCGGCAGCGGGATCGGGAATCTTGAGCTCGGCGAGTTCGCGGACGAAACGGTCCGCGCGGGTTTCGGTCATGAGGCACTTCCTAGATAGAGCGATGCCAATTGGTTGCGCAGGCCGTTATCGGGGCGGCCCGCGTGTTCGATCCGGCCACGCACCAGCACCGCGGCGTGGTCGGCGATATCGAGTGCGGCGGTGGCGAACTGCTCGACCACCAGGACCGCGACGCCCTGGCGGGCGATCTCGGCGACCTGCTCGTAGAGCCGGCCGACGATCAGGGGCGCCAGGCCCATCGACAGTTCGTCGAGCAGCAGCACCGCCGGATCGGTGGCCAGCCCGCGGGCCAGGGCCAGCATCTGCTGCTCACCGCCGGACATGGTGCCCGCCAGTTGCGAAGCACGTTGGGCGAGAACGGGAAAGCGCGCGAACGCGATCTCCTCGACCTCGGCGGTGGTGCGACCGGTGAAGGTCATCATGCGCAGGTTCTCGCGCACCGACAGGTTCGGGAAGACGCCGCGACCTTCCGGGATCAGGCACACCCCGGCGCGGGCCAACTCCATCGTGCGGGCGCCGGTGACTTCGCGCCCGCCGAGCAGTAGCTGCCCGCCGGTGACCGGGTGCGCGCCCGCGGCGACCCGCAAGGTGGTCGACTTGCCCGCCCCGTTCGGTCCGAGCAGGGCGACGATCTGGCCGGTGCCCACGCTCAGGTGCACGCCGTGCAGCACGGTGATGGCGTCGTAGGCCGCGCGGACATCCCGTAGTTCGAGTAGGGCGGTCATGCGTCTCCCAGATAGGCGGCCAGGACGGTCTCGTCCCGGCGGATGACCTCCGGCGGCCCGGAGGCGATGATCTTGCCGAGATCGAGGACGTAGAGCTGGTCGCAGACGTCCATCACCAGGCCCATGTCGTGTTCGACGAGCACCACCGCCGTCCCGTCCGCGGCCACCGAGCGCAGCAGGGCCGCGAAACGCTCGGTCTCCTGGCTGTCCTGGCCCGCGGCGGGTTCGTCGAGCAGCAGCAGCGCCGGCTGGGCCGCCATGGCCCGGCCGACCTCGACCAGCCGGGCCGATCCGGTCGGCAGGGTGTCGGCGCCGTGGTCGGCGATGCCGGTCAGGCCGAGCCGTTCGAGCAGTTCGTCGACGATCGCGCCCGCCCGCCGCCGCTGCGGCCCGAGTTCGGCGGCCACCAGCAGGTTGTCTCGAACGGTCAAGCGGCCGAACAGTTCCAGTCGCTGAAAGGTTCTGGCCAGGCCGTAGCGGGCCCGGCGGGTGGGGCCGGACCGGGTGACATCGCGCCCGTCGAGCAGCACCCGCCCGGACGCCGGTTTGCGCAGCCCGCAGACAACATCGAACAGGGTGCTCTTGCCTGCGCCGTTGGGACCGATCAACCCGGTGACCTGCCCCCGTTCGGCGACCAGGTCGGCGCCGTCGAGCGCCCGGCGGCCGCCGAAGGCGACCGTCACGGCCTCAACGCGAAGCAACGATGGCACGGTCGATCACCTCCTTGTCTTCGGCACGCCACGGTCGGCGCACGCCCAGCCACTCCACCGGGACTTCCTCGGCCGCAGCCGGTGGCCGTTCGCGCGCGAGCGCCCAGTACCGGACCACCAGCGTCGAGGCGAACGCACCGAAGAAGAACACCCAGCCGTTGATGACATCGCCGAGGCGCAACATCCACAGCAGCACCGGGATGCCGAAGAGCGCGGTCGCGGTCACCCGCTGGCGCAGCGCCGGGTTCCAGCCCTCGCGCAGGTGCGCGATGGCGCCCTCGCGCACCACACCACCGGAGGCGATACCGGCCAGCGCGGGCACCACGTGCACCAGGTTCTGCAGCGAAGGCCACAGCACCGACAGCACCGGCAACGGCCCGGCGAGCACGGTGCCGACGAACAGGCCCGCCCCTACCGCACCCAGTCCGGCGAACACGCTGACGAGGAACAGCGGAAGTCCGGCGACGAAATTGAACTGTTCGGCGGTCACGGCTTGCAACTGCATGCCGATCAGCGCGCCGCCGAGGCCCGCGATGCCCGCGCCGAGGGCGAACACCATGACCTTGGCCGCCAGCAGACTGCCGCCGAGCGTCGCGTACGCCGCCTCACTGTCGCGCAGGGCGATCAACCGGCGCCCGAACCGGCCGCGGCGCAGCATCGCCACCCCGAAGGTCGCCACCGCCAGGCAGATCGCCGCGAACACGGTGACCTCGGCGGTGGTGTCGACAGCGAAGCCGAACAGCTGCGGGCCGACCAGGTCGATCGAACCCTGTTCGAAGAACGAGATCCGCACGCCGAGCACGTCGAAGGCAGGCAGGGTGAAGATCCAGCGGTCGAGCACCACCGCGAACGCGGTGGTGCCCAGCGCCAGGTACACACCCGACAGGCGCAGCGCGGGCAGCGCGATCACCGCCCCCGCCACCGCGGCCACGAGCACGGCGGCCAGCAGCCCCCACACCTGTCCCTGCGGGGCGAATCTCGAGTACGCGATAGCACCGACGCCCGCCATGCTCAACTGGCACAGCGAGATCTGGCCCGCGAACCCGGCCAGCGCCACGAACGACAACCCGATCATGCCGAAGGCGAAGATCTGCCCGTAACTGATGAGATCGGACTCGGCGAGCGTGGTCGCCAGCACCATCCCGAACACCGCGATCACCACCGCGAACCCCGCGGCGCCGCGCACGCTCGGCGTCGGTACCCGGCTCAGCCGCCGGTCCCGGCCGCGCAGCTGCCCGTGCGGGAACAACAGCAGAGCGAGGAACAGCAGCAGCGCCGGTGCGGCCAGCCGCAGCCCGGGCAGGTAGTCGTTCTGCGGCAGGAACCCGGTGAGGTAGCTCTCCAGGCAGCCGACGACCACCGCGCCGAGGAAGGTCATCGGCAGGCTGCGCAACCGGCCGAAAATGGCGGCGGTATAGGCGCTGACGATGAGCAGCGACAGCTGCGCGGCGTCGAGGGCGACCATCGGCGCGATGAGAACGCCACCGATGGCCGCCAATTCGATGCCGAGCATCCAGGCCACCCGGTTGGCGCGCACCGGATCCGAGCCGGTGAGCCCGGCCAGCGCCCGATCGTCGACGGTGGCCCGCATCTCCACACCGGTTCTGGTGCGGTACAACAGGATCCGCAGTCCCACCGCTACCGCGACGGCGACCACCATGGTCAGTGCCTGATGCCAGGTGACGGTGGCCATGCCGAGATGGAAGGGCGGTTGCTCGGCGAAGAAGTTCGGCAGCGAACGGGCTTGGCTCGGATTCCAGATCCACATGGCGGTGGCGATGAGGCCGCTCAGCATCGCGACCGTCATCACCAACCGCTCGGCCTCACCGAGTCCCTGCACGGACCGCAGCGCCCGCTCGACCAGCAGACCGGTCAGTGGCGCGAGCACCAGCAGGACGATGGCAAGGGCCACCGGCACCGGAATGCCCCAGCCGACCGTGAGCTGCCAGTAGGAGAAGGCGGCCATCATGCCGGCCGCACCGTGCGCGAAGTTGAAGATGCCGGTGGTGGTGTAGGTGAGTACCAGACCACTGCCGATCACCGCGTAGATGGCCGCGGTGCTCAGCCCGACGATTCCGAAGGCGAGAAGTTGCTCCATCTACTTCAGATCACTCATGCTCTTGCCGACATCGGCCAGTGTCATCGGCGCGGGGTAATTGCCGGTGTAGCGGTAAGGCGCACCACCACAACGGAATACGTCCTCATTGGGCTTGATGTCGGCCTGCTTCCAGCCCTGCGAGGTGGCCTGCAGTGCGGTGAAGCAGCTCGGTGCGGGGTCCTTGTCCGACAGGTCGTTGGCGGTGTGCAGGCCGCCGCCGGTCCAGGCGGTCTCCTTGCTCGCCGCGTCGACGAGGCACTTGCGGGTGAGCTCGTCACCACAACTGCCGGCGGCCTTGGCGAACAGCAGCCAGGACGAGAACGCGCGCAGGGCGGGCATGGTCAGCTCGGCGTCCGGCGCGTACTGGCGGTACAGCTCCTGCAGTTGGCGCATCGCGGGCACGCTCTGCTGCTCGAACGGCACGACGCCGCCGATGTCGACGATGTTGTTCTGGTATTCGGCGGAGCGGCCGAGCAGCTGCAGGAACTGCTTGTTGTAGGAGTTGTTGTTGGCGTCGATCCAGTCGAGCTTGTAGTCCATCCCGGTCAGGACGTCCTCGAGCTTGGCCAGCTGGGCGTAGCTACCGAGGAACAGCAGCCCACGCACCCCCTTGCTCTTGATCGCCTGCGCGTACGGAGTCCAATCGCTGACACCGGTGGCCGGGTACAGCTCGTTGTAGGTCACCGTGCCGCCCGCGGCGGTGAGGCTTTCCACCGCTTTGGCGCCGAGCACCTTGGTGACCGGTGAATCGCCGTTGATGATGCCGACCGCGCCCGCGGACTGCGGGTAGGCCTCCTTGAACAGCCACTCACGCAGGGAGAAATACGGTTCGTAGTGGGCGAAGGTGGACGGCGAGGCGTTGACCTGCAGGTCGGCCTGGAGGTTCTCGGGCTGGCTGAGCTGGGCGGGGAACTCCGGCAGCAGGCAGGAGAGCCGATCCTTCACGCCCAAGCCGTCTAGACTGGCCGATCCGCCCACGAGCACGAAGTCCTCGCGGCACGATTCGAGCATGCGCTGGCGGACTTCCATCATCTTGGTATCGCGGGTCTCGGCGACGACCTCACGGCCGTTGATGCCGCCCGCGGCGTTGCACCACGAGGTGAACACCTTGGCCGCGTCGACCAGTTCGGGCTTCTTGGTGAAGCCCATGTCGGTGAACACACCGACTTGGACCGCCTCGGCGGTAACGCCCTGGGCGGGCGCGCTGGCCGGCGTGCCCGGCCCGCAGACAGATTTCAGGTCACCGAAGGTCGTCGACGTGACACCTGGTGCCGCGGACTCTTCGGCGCCTGAGCCGCTGCGGCCGCCGCAGCCTGTGACGAGGAGAGTCATCGCCAGCACAGCTATGGCTTTTCGATGCGGTTTCACGGGTGTTCCTCCTATGGTGCTCCCCCTGACGGAAACTACCTTCTCACAATTGGAGAATCAAGGTTCCACTATTGCCGAATGTGCCGGTAGGGTCGCTTCTGGCATGCCCGTGGCAACCCACGGCAACCGCTTGTGGGTTATGGGCGCGGGCCCGCGTAATTGACGCACCTCACAGAACAAGGAAGTTCGAATATGTCTGCTGATTCGCTTCATTCGAGAGTGCGCTTCCGCCTGCTCGCCGCCCTGATCGCCCTGGTCACCCTGGCCGCGCTGACCGCGTGCGCCACCGGGGAATCCGACAAGATATCGGCGCAATCGCGCGACGGGACGCTCTCGTTCGGAGTGCAGAGCGCGCCGAACTCCCTAGATCCCGCTCAGCTCACCGAAGGCCAGGGCGCCTACGTGTGGGCCGGCCTGTTCGACACCCTGCTGTACCTCGACAACGACGGAAAGCTGCAACCGAACGCGGCCGAGAGCTGGCAGCTCAGCGACGACGCGCTCACCGTGACGCTCAAGCTGCGCTCGGGAATGACCTTCAGTACCGGCGCCCCGGTGACCTCGGCAGCGGTCAAGGCCACCATGGAACGCACCAAGGCGACCGCTGGTCCGATGCAGAACTGGCTGCAGGTCATCCAGACGATCCAGACACCGGACGAGCGCACCGTCGTGCTCCAGCTCGCCAAGCCCGACGCCGCACTGCTCACGGCGCTGGCCATGGGCGGCGGGGTCATCGGCGATCCCGCGACCCTGACGCAGAGCCGCACCGCGCTCGACCCCGTCGGCTCCGGTCCCTACACGCTCAACACCGCCGAAACCGTGAACGGAACGACCTATGTGCTGAACCGGCGCGACGATCATTGGAACGCGCAGGCCTATCCGTTCCGCACGGTGAAGATCCGGGTTATCGCAGATCCCACCGCCCGGCTCAATGCCCTGCAGGCAGGCGAACTCAACGCGGGCAGCGTGCTGGCCACCCACGTGGACCGGCTGAAGTCGAGCGGCTTCCAGGTCACACCCGTGGAGGGTTCCTCGCTGTTGAGCCTGGTGCTGGTCGACCGCAAGGGCGAACTGGTGCCCGCGCTCGGCGATGCTCGCGTGCGCAAGGCGATCAATATGGCCTTCGACCGCCCGAAGATCGTGGAGCAGATCGCCGCCGGCGCGGGTACGGCGACAGTGCAGACGTTCAGCCCCAAGGGAATCGCCTACGATCCCGCGCTGAACGCGACTTTCGGCTTCGACGTCGACGGTGCCAAGAAGCTGCTGGCCGAGGCCGGCTATCCGAACGGTTTCACGGTGACCCTGCCGGAAACGGTCCACGCCAAGACCTTCGTGCCGACCGTCACCCAGTCGCTCGCGGCTATCGGCATCACCGCGAACTGGGAGCAGGTGCCCATGCAGCAGGCCCAGGCCGCCATCGCCTCCAAGCGGTTCCCGATGATGCTCGCGATCGACGGGACCGCCCCGTTCGCGCGGGAGCTGCAGGGGTTCATGCCCACGCACTCGCGTAATCCCTTCCACACCGTGGATCCGGAACTCAGCGCGCTGATCGACCAGTACAACCGTACGGTCGACCCGCAGCGCGCCACGGAGGTGGCCAAGGCGATCAACGCCTTCGCCGTCCGGACCGCCTGGGATGCCCCGATGTTCCACATCACCGTCAATTGGGTGACCAAGGGCGGGGTGGTGTTCGTGGCGACCGGCCAGCAAGGGCTCAATACCGTCCGGCAATTCGACATCGCTCAGTAAGGCTGCCTCATGGTTCTCTACGCGCTGCGGCGACTCGCGGTGGGCTCGGTGCTCGCCGTACTCGTCACGCTGATCACTTATCTCATGCTGAGCGTCTCGTTCGACAGCATCGTGCACGCCATCGTGGGCCCGGCCGCGACGCCGGAGACCATCGCGGCGCGTAGAGCGGACCTCGGCCTGGACCAGCCGATGTACGAGCAGTACCTGGATTGGCTGGTCCAGGCGTTCCGCGGTGACTTCGGGGTGTCGTACTTCACCAGCGAGCCGGTCGGCGAGGCCGTGGCCAGCAGGCTCGCCGTCACCCTGTCCCTCGTGGTGATCGCCCTTGTCATCACCGCGGTCGTCAGCGTCGCGCTCGGCGTGCTCGCGGCGACGCGCAGCGGCCCGATCGACCGCATGGCACAGGGCCTTTCCCTGATCGGGACGATGGTTCCGAGTCTGCTGCTGGCCATCGTGCTGGTCTATGTGCTGGCCATCAACCTGAAACTGTTCCCGGCCACCGGCTACACCACCTTCAGCGAGAACCCCGCACGCTGGGCGGCGACCATCACCATTCCGGTGATCGTGCTCGTGGTGCACGGCATCGCCAACCTCACCTCCCAGGTGCGCGGCGCGATGATCGACGAACTCGGCAAGGACTACATCCGCACCCTGCGCACCCGCGGCATCTCCACCCGTTCGGTGGTCCTGCGCCACGCGCTGCGCAATGCCGCAGGCCCCGCGCTGACCGTGCTGTCGCTCGAGTTCGTCACCATGCTCGGCGGCGCACTCATCATCGAGAACGTTTTCGCCCTTCCCGGTTTCGGAGCCTTCGCGTTCAACGCCGCTCTGCAGGGCGATGTCCCGGTGATCATGGGCATCACGACGTTCGCGGTGGTGCTGGTGGTCGGCGTCAACCTGACCGTCGACCTGGTGAACGGCTGGCTCAATCCGAAGGCGAGAGTCCATTGAACGCAACTTCTTCCGACACCGACACCGCCGCGCCCGCGGTGCGCACCGGCACCCTGCGCAAACTGGTACGCGAACCGCAGGCCGTGATCACCGCGGGCCTGCTGCTGATCATCGTCGCGCTCGGGCTGGCGGCACCGATACTGGCCGGCCACGATCCGAACACGTCGTCCCTGGACGCCGTGAACGCCGAGGTCGGCACACCCGGTTACCCGCTCGGTGGCGACCAGAGCGGTCGCGACATCTTCTCCCGGCTGCTGCACTCGATCAACACCAGCGTGGTCTCGGCCCTCATCGGCACGAGTATCGCCCTGGTGATCGGGACGAGCGCCGGCCTGATCGGCGGCTATTTCGGTACCCGGATCCGTGCGATCACCGAATGGGTCTTCAACCTGCTCATGACCTTCCCCGGCCTGCTGCTGCTCATCGTGCTGATGCCGGTGACCCACGGCGATTTCCGGGCCACCATGGCGATCTTCGGTGTGCTGTTCTCGCCCGCCGTCTATCGCATCACCCGCAACCAGGTGCTCGGGGTGAAGAACGAGCTGTTCGTCGACGCCGCCCGGGTCTCCGGGCTGCCGGATCGGCGCATCCTGGCCCGACATGTCCTCTACGCGGTGCGCGGGCCGATCATCATCGCCACCGCGTTCCTGGCCGGGTCCGCGATCGGTGTCCAGTCAGGTCTGGCCTTCCTCGGCGTCGGCGCCAGCACGGTGCCCAGTTTCGGCACCATGATCGCCGACGGCTTCGTCAACCTCTATGTCCATCCGCTGCACTTCATCTGGCCCAGCCTGGTTCTCGGCACGATGACCGCTTCGCTCGTGCTGTTCGGAAACGCTCTGCGCGACACGCTGCAGGGCGGACGTCGCAAGCCCGCCAAGCCGTTCCGCGCCACCGCACGGGCGGTGCCAACGGCCGACGGCGCCGAACTCGCCGAACCCGCCGGGCTGCTCTCGGTGCGCGACCTCAGCATCGCCTACCCGTCGCCGTCCGGTGAATTGCGCGAAGTGGTCAGCGGCGTCTCGTTCCACCTCGACGCATGCGAAACCCTCGGACTGGTCGGCGAATCCGGGTCGGGCAAAACCCAGACCGCGTTCGCCGTTCTCGGTGTCCTGCCTGCCGAGGCGGTGATCACCAGCGGATCGATCACCCTGGACGGGCAGGAACTGCTCGGCCGGGGCGAAACCGAGCTCCGCGCCATCCGGGGCCGCGACATCGCCTACGTGCCGCAGGAACCGATGACCAATCTCGATCCCTCGGTCACAGTGGGCGCCCAGCTCGTCGAAGGCGTGCGCGCAGCGACCCCGATGTCACGGCGTGAAGCGCGCGAGCGGGTGATCGCGCTGCTCGGCAAGGTCGGCATCGCCGAC
>JACIXH010000011.1 GCA_014360565.1 Nocardia sp. | reverse complement strand
GTCCAGTATCGCGTGTGAGCCCGGTCACCGACTACTTGGTGGCCTGGTCGTAGATGGCGGCGACCTTGCCGGTGCCCTGCGCGAACAGATCCTGGTCGACTGCTTTCCAGCCACCGAGATCGTCGATGGTCCACAGTTTCGCCGGGGTCGGGAAGTCCGCGGCGAACTCGGCGGCGACCTTCGGATCGACCGGGCGGAAGCCTGCCTGCGCCCACGCCTTCTGCCCTTCGGCGGTGAACAGGAAGTCGCGGAACGCGGTGGCCTTGGCCAGGTTCTTGGAGTTCTTCAGCACCGCGACGGGGTTCTCGATCTTGAAGGTGGTCGGCGGGTTGATGTGCTCGATCGGATCGCCGTTGCGCTCGGAGAAGATCGCTTCGTTCTCGTAGCTCAGCAGCACGTCACCGGTGCCCTGCAGGAAGGTCTCGGTGGCCTCGCGGCCCGACTTGGGCTGCACCCGCACGTGTTCGGGCGAGATCAGCTGCGCCAGGTAGTCCAGACCGGCCTGCTGATTCTTGCCGCCGTCGCTCTTGGCGGCGTAGGGCGCGAGCAGGTTCCACTTGGCCGAGCCCGAGCTGAACGGGTTCGGGGTGACGACCTCGATACCCGGCTTCAGCAGGTCGTCCCAGTCCTTGATGCCCTTGGGGTTACCCTCGCGGACCACCAAAGTGACGACCGAGCCGAACGGGATGCCCCGGGTGGCGTCGGCGTTCCAGCTCTCCTCGACCAGGCCCGCCTCGACCAGGCGGGTGATGTCGGGTTCGACCGAGAAGTTCACGACGTCGGCTTCGGCGCCGTCTTTGACCTTGCGTGACTGGTCGCCCGAGGGACCGTAGGAGGGCGGTACCGCCACATCCTTGCCCGCTTCGGTCTTGTTGAACTCGGGCACGACCTTGTCGAAGCCGGGCTTGGGCACGGCGTAGGCGTAGAGGCGCACGGTGCCGCCGCTGCCGTCGGCCACGACGTCGCTGCCGTCGGTCGAGTCACTGGCCCCACCGCCGCACGCGGTCAGCGCCAGCGTGGCGACGGCGGTGACGGCGATGGCGGCGACGCGGCGACGCGAACCGATCCAGGTGCGGGAAGACAACTTGGCAGACACGGGGTGGTGAACCTTTCGGAAGGACCTGCGGCGCAACATCTTCAGTCGCGGCAGGCGGACGCTCATCGATCGGTAGACCTGTCGGTTGCGGAATGCACGACAGTTGGCGCGACTCGGGCCTGCGGCCCGGACAGTGACGAACTACGACTGCGAAAGGAAAGCGCGCGCCAGTCTACTGGGCAGGAACGCGCAGACGAGTCCGGTGGCCGATCATCGACAGAGGATGTCTGCGACAGCGAGGTTGCCGACAGCGATCAACGCCAGCTCATGGCGGATCTGCGGGGCGACACTCGACGACACAGGCAGACTGTAACAGAGTGGGCCATGATGGGTCGCATCGACGAGAGTTCCACGACAAGGGGGGATTTCATCCTATGACCATGACTCCAGACCGGGTACGCACGCGTTTCCCGGAGATCAGCACGCGCACTTGGGAACACCCCGCCGACCGCACCGCGCTGGTGGCGCTGCGGTCGCTGAGCGGCTTCGACACGGTGCTGCGGGCACTGTCGGGATTGCTGCGCGAGCGCCAGCACCGATTGATGTATCTGGCGACCGCCGTGCGGGTCGACGATCGCCAGTTCCGCACCCTGCACCAGCTGCGCGCGGACTGTGTCAGCGTGCTCGACGCACAGTCGACGCCGGAGATGTTCGTGCTCCAGGATCCCTCGGTGAACGCGTTCACCATCGGGATGGACAAGCCGTTCATCGTGCTCACCACCGGCCTGCTCGAACTGATGGACACCGAGGAACTGCGTTTCGTCGTCGGCCACGAACTCGGCCACGCTTTGTCCGGGCACGCGGTATATCGCACGATGCTCATGCACCTGATGCGGCTGTCCGCCTCGGTCGGCTGGATGCCCGTCGGCGGCTGGGCGCTGCGCGCGATCGTGGCGGCGCTGATGGAGTGGAGACGCAAGTCGGAGCTGTCCGGCGACCGGGCGGGCCTGCTCTGCTGCCAGGACGTCGAGGCCTCGGTGCGGGTGCACATGAAGACCGCGGGCGGCGCGTGGCTGCACGAGATGAACCACGGCGCCTTTCTCGACCAAGCCGACGACTACATGCGCTCGGGCGACCTGCGCGACGGCGTCCTCAAGCTACTCAACCTCGAACTGCAGTCGCATCCGTTCTCGGTGCTGCGCGCGGCCGAGCTACGGCGCTGGATCCAATCCGGCGACTACGAACGTGTCCTCGGCGGCAGCTACCCGCGCCGCGAACACGACAAGAACGCGAAGATCAGCGACGAGGTGAAGGAAGCGGCCCGCAACTACCGCGAGACATTCGACCAATCCGAGGACATGCTGGTCCGCACCGTCCGTGACCTGGGCCGCGATGTGGGCTCAGCCGTGAACACCGTGGGCCAGGAATTCGGGCGCACCGTCTCCGACCTGGGCAAACGATTCGACGACTGGCGCAAGAACTAGCCGGTCGGAATCAGCGGGTGAAGAACCAGGCGATGACGACCAGTACGAGCAAGCCGATGAGCGCGAGCTGAACGCGAGACCGTGGCATCAGCGGACACCGCTGCCCACGGTCGACCGTTCGGCGGCGACCGCCGGTATCGCCTCAGCACCCTCGTCACGGCGCAGGACACCGAAGATCGCGCGCAGGCTCCGGTCGAGCAGGAAGGCGATGGCGAAGCTGATCGGCACCATCCCGACCAACACCACGAGAAACTGCGGAATGAAGGGCAGCCCGGCTACCCAGAGTTCGAACCCGTCCCACCAGCCTGCGATCCGTTGCACGTCGACCAGCGTAGTCGCTCGCCGTGAACCGCCTCGCCACCCGCATCGGCGCAGCCGAATTCCTGCCCGCGACCAGCCGATCCGCCGAGACCGCCGCCCGCATCGGTGGACGCGGGCGCGCACCGCCGTGATGATGGGGTATGGAGTCTTCCAGCGCTGACAACCTGCCGGTTCTGAGTCCGGTCTCCTCCAGCGGCCGTCGTGGCGCATTTCCGCCGATCGACGACTACGCCTTCCTCTCCGACTGTGAGACCAACTGTCTGGTCGCCAGCAGCGGTTCGGTGGAGTGGATGTGCGTGCCGCGCCCCGACTCCCCCAGTATCTTCGGTGCTGTCCTCGACCGCAGCGCCGGGCATTTCCGCATCGGCCCCTACGGCAAGAACGTTCCCGCGGCGCGGCGCTATCTGCCCGGCGGGATGATCTTGGAAACCACCTGGCAGACCGAAACCGGCTGGCTGATCGTGCGCGACGCGCTCGTGCTCGGCCCCTGGCACAACAACATTTCGCGGTCCAAGACCCACCGCCGTACCCCGATGGACTGGGACGCCGAACACGTGCTGTTGCGCACGGTCAAATGTGTGAGCGGCACGGTCGAGCTGGAGATGAGCTGCCAGCCCTCCTTCGACTACCACCAGGGCGGGGCCGAATGGGAGTACACCGGCAAGGTCTACGAGCAGGCCACCGCGCGGGCATCGATCGATCCGGAGGGCGCGCCGTCGCTGGTTCTCACCACCGACCTGCGACTCGGCCTGGAGGGCAGGGAGGCTCGTGCCCGCACCAGGATGGCCGAGGGCGACCAGGTGTTCGTCGCACTGACCTGGTCGGAACTGCCCGCGCCCGCCACCTTCGACGAAGCGGCGCAGAAGATGTGGGCCACGGCCGAGTGCTGGCGCCGCTGGATCACCCAGGGCGACTTCCCCGACCATCCGTGGCGCAGCTACCTGCAGCGCAGCGCGCTCACGCTCAAAGGGCTCACCTACGCGCCCACCGGCGCGCTGCTCGCGGCGTCCACCACCTCACTTCCGGAAACCCCTGGCGGCGAACGCAACTGGGACTACCGCTATACCTGGGTGCGCGATGCGAGTTTCGCGCTGTGGGGTCTGTACACCCTCGGGCTCGACCGCGAGGCCAACGACTTCTTCGCCTTCCTCGACGATGTCACCACCGGTGACAACGGGGGCGCGGTGCCGCTGCAGGTGCTCTACGGAATCGGCGGCGAACGCCTGATCACCGAATACGAGCTGCCGAACCTGTCCGGCTACGACGGCGCGCGCCCGGTGCGCATCGGCAACGCCGCCTACGACCAGGACCAGCACGACATCTGGGGCACCATGCTCGACGCGGTGTACCTGCACGTGAAGTCACGCGGCCAGGTGCCGGAATCGTTGTGGCCGTTGCTGGAACGCACCGTGCAGGCGGCGATCGAGAACTGGCGCAAACCCGATCGCGGGATCTGGGAGGTGCGCGGCGAACCGCAGAACTTCACCTCGTCGAAGGTGATGTGCTGGGTGGCGCTGGATCGCGGCGCTCGGCTGGCGGAGTTACACGGCCTGCGCGAACGCGCCGCCGAATGGTTCGAGGTCGCCGAGGAGATCCGGGCCGACGTCCTCGAGTTCGGCGTCAGTGAGCAGGGCGTGTTCACCCAGACCTACGGCGGCGACACCCTCGACGCCTCGCTGCTGTTGGTGGTGCTGACGCGCTTTCTGCCGCCCGACGACCCGCGCATCCGCGCGACAGTACTCGCCATCGCCGATCACCTCACCGTCAACGGGCTGGTGCTGCGCTATCGCACGGAAACCACCGACGACGGCCTGGTGGGCGAGGAGGGCACGTTCACGATCTGCTCGTTCTGGCTGGTCTCGGCACTGGTGGAGATCGGCGAACTCGAACGGGCCACCAATCTGTGCGAGCGGCTGCTCGGGCTGGCCAGCCCGCTGCGCCTCTACGCCGAGGAGATCGACTCACGCACCGGTCGCCACCTGGGCAACTTCCCGCAGGCCTTCACCCATCTGGCGCTGATCAACGCGGTGACCCACGTGATCCGGGCCGAGGATCAGCGCAACGCGGGTCAGTTCCAGCCCGCGCACACCCCGACGCACCGACCCTGAAGCCCGCGGGCGTCAGCTGGTGCCCGGGGTTCAGTAGGAGAGTCGTTCGGCACGGGCTCGTAGCCCGGCCACCGTGCGCAGGCCCGCGTCGATCTCGGTGATGCGCAGTTCGCGGTGGTCGCCGTAGCGCAGACCGGTCTCCTCGGCGGCCCGCAGTGCCTCGTCGGCGGTGCGGCCCACTTCGGCGGCGATCTCGGTGTAGTGATCGCGCAGCACGCGTTGCAGCGAGCGCAGGCGGTTGCGGGACTCCTTGCCCACCTGGAAGATCACGTCGTCGGCCAGTCGGGCGACGGCCACCTTGGCCTCGGCCTGCCTGCGCTGTTTGCGGTTCTTGCGGTCGTCCCAGAGCGCGTTCACGCCCAGCAGCACGCCCGCGCCCGCGGAGTACCAGTTGACCAGGGACATGCCGAGCAGACTGGTAGCCAGACCGACCATCAGGATGCCGCCGTAGGAGCCACGCAGCGCGGTGAGCAGCTGTTGCCCCACACCGGCTTTGGCGCTGTCGAGAGGTTCCAGCGGCTGGACCGGTTCGAGGACCTCGCTGGGGTTGGTCAGCCGTAGTTCGGGCAGCGGCGGCGTCCGGTTGTCGGGCGGGAACTTCGAGGCCACCTGCTCGGTGAGCTCGACGGCGCGATAGTGGGCCATCACGAAATTCTCCTCGACCGCCTCGCAGATCCGGGCGTCGAGTTCGGAGGCGAAATCGGCCCACTTGCGGGCCGGATCGGTGCGGGTGATCTCGGCCTCGGCCTCGCGGACCAGGCTGCGCAGCCGGTGGCGCAAATCGTGGTCGATATCGGCGCTGAGCTCGGAACTGCCGTCGACGAGGGTGACCTGCCAGGTGGCGGTGCGCTGGCGCAGCTGATCGGCGGTGGTGCGCGCGGCGGCGAGGCGCTGGGTGATCTCGGCGCGCCTGCGCGGGTCGCGCAGCGTATCCGACTCGGCCCGCAGGGTGACGGTGAGCTGGTCGGTGACCAGCGCGATATCGCGCACCGCGGCGCCCACTGCCACCGAATCAGCCTGGGCGACAACATATTCCCGCAGGTGATCGATGAGCTGGGGCACTCCCGACTCGGCGTCACGCTGCTGGTCGCCGCGCTCGGTGGCCTCCCGGTGCAGCAGCGCGGAAACGGGAGCCACCGCGAAGTTCAGCCCGGCACCGTCGAGCAGCGCGCGATTGCGCCGCTGGGTGAGCGACCAGTGCGGATTGCGGTCGATCTTGGTGAGCGCGCAGATCACCGACGGGCACACCCGTTCGACCCGGCGCAGATAGTCCAGTTGGGCCTCGGTGAGTTCGGCGGCGGAATCCGCGGCGTAGAGGACCACGTCGGCGGCCGCGATCATCGACCACGCGGCAGCCTCGTGGGCAGCCGCGCCCGGCGCGTCCATCACGACCAGACCGTCGGCGAGCAGCCGGCTCGGCTCGGCGAACTCGGCGCGCAGCACGCCGAGGGTGGTCAGCGCCTGCAACGGATTCAGCGGGTCGACCGGCACCCGTTCGACCCGGCTGCCCGGCGCCGACTTCACCAGCGTCGCCTTCGGCGCCGGGCCGTATTCGACGATCACCGGGACGCTGGGACTGCCGTCGGTGGCGCTGACCGGGGAGCCGACCATGCTGTTGACCAGCGTGCTCATCCCCGCCTGCGGCTCACCGACGACGACGATCCGAACCCGCGGATCGCTGAGCCTGGCCCGCACCATGCCGAGGCGGGCGTCGAGGTCGTTGCGGCCGCCCGAGCGGACCAGTTCCCGCAATTCGTCGACCAGTGCGATCACTGGAGCCATCACATCCGGATGCTTCACCGTCGCGGTCTGCAGTCCGGCTGCGGCAGACAACTGTTCCTCACTCTCGTCGCATCAACACGGCCGAAATCGACGTGTCAGACCACGAAGTCATACCCGTGGTGCTCGCCGGGAAACGCGCCGGCGAGCAGATCGCCGCCACCGAGACCCGTATCGAACAAGCCGGCCGAAACGCCATGGTAGCCGCCGGCGTGCTGGTCGAACTCGGCGGCAATCGGCTTGGTCTCGATGACCGGGGGTTTCACCGGCGCCAGAGTGGGCTGCACGGTCACCGGCGGTGGGGTGACGACCGTGGGCGGATCGATGTCGACGGTCGGCTGCTTGGTCGGCTGATCGATGGTGGGCTGCTGCGTGGGCGCGGTCGGCTGCTGCGTGGGCACCGGCACGGTCGTGTGGGGCGCGGTCTGGCTGGGCACATCGACGGTCGGGGTGCCTGCGCCGGTCGAGGGTGTCGAGGGTGTGGTCACGCCGCCGGTGCCCGGTTTGGTGGTGAGGTCGTCGTCGGGAGTGGTCGGCTTGGCCGGACCGGTCGGCGCGACGGTGATCGGCGCCGTGGTGATGTCGGGCACGGTGGGAACCGTGACGGTGCCCGTGGGCGGCAGCTTCACCGTGGTCGGGGTGTCGATGTCGATGGTCGCAGCTGTGGACGGAGCGGTCACCGGCGCGGTTGTCGGGGTAGCGCTTCCGCCTGAGACTTCGGGTAGCACAACGGGTTTCGTCGGCGCGGTGGAGGTGAACAGGGCGGGCACCGAGGCGGCGGGCGCGGTCAGCGGCGATACTGCCGCGGGGCCGAGCACGTTCGCGATCGGGGTGGACGCGAAGTCCGGCTGGATAGTGGTCTGCAAAGGCGTGCTGGCTACCGGGTTCGTGGCGACGGGCGCGATGGCCGCGGGTACAGGCGGCGCGGGCACCGGCGCGATCGGGGCCGGGGCGGGCGCGGGAGCCGGTGCGAACGGAGTCGCCGCCACCGGAGCGGGAGCCGCGATCGCGGGCGCGGGGGCCGTCGTCGCGGGGGCCGGGGCCTGCGTACCGGGCAGCGCCACGCCGGGTGACGACGAGCCGGGCAGACCGGGCGCGCCCGACGACGAGGTACCGAGCCCGGTACCGGAAGACGAGTTGCCCAGGCCGGAACCGGTCGGCGTGGTGCCCGTCGTGTCACCGGGGACCTTGATGTTGTTACCCAGCCACTGGCCGTAGTCGTCGAGCTGATCGCCGACTCGGCCGACCTGCACGTCGACCTTCATCTGCGAGGTCGCCCACACTCCGTCCAGGCCGACGTGCACGTCGACCTGCCAGTCGGTGGTCACCATCGCCCCGACCCCGTCGAACATGCCCCCGACACCGTCGAAGACGCCGTCGAGGTCGCCGATGCCGTTGAACATGCCGTCGGGCGCGTTGGGACCGGCCAGATCGGCACCGGGCATCCCGACGCTGTCATAACCGGGGATGCCGAAACCCTGACCCGGCAGACCGCCGTAACCCGGTATGCCGATGCCACCGCCCGGCATACCGTCGAGACCGGGCAGGCTGCCGCCCGTGCCCGGCAGGTCGAAACCGGGCAGGTTGCCGCCGGTGCCCGGGATGTCGAAGCCCGGGCGATCCCCATGGCCGGGCAGACCCTCGAACCCGGGGAGGTCGAAGCCGGATTCCGGGCTCGTGCCGGGCGGCGGGTAGGGGCTGTCGGTGTGGCCCGGCGTGTTCCCCCCGTAGCCCGGAATGCCGATGCCGCTGGAGGGCTGGTCGCTGCCGGGGATCCGCATCTCACGATCGCCGTCGGAACCGGGAATCTCTGGGCGCCGGTCGGTTTCGTCGGGCTGCGCGACCATCACGATGTCACGATCCGGAAGGACGAACGGCGAGGGCGGTACCACTGGCGCGGGCTCGGGCTCGACGGCCAGATCGGGGAAGGTCACGATCGGACTCGGTGCGTCCGGGCTGGGATCGGCGGGGACGGTCTGCTGCGACCAGCCCGCGTAGCGGCTGTCGGCGTTGCTGGTACCCGGCTCGCGTGCGGTTCCGTTGGCGGCGACCAGCGCGCCACCGGTGACATAGGCGCCTGCCCTGGCCACCCTGGCTACGCCGTTGGCGATCCGGTAGGCCACATCGGACCCCTCCGGCCCGTCTGCGCGCGCGGCACCGTCATCGAAAGGCAGATCACGCGTCATCGAAGCTCCAACACTCGCTGTGGTCCCCCACCACGAGCAGCGGCGAAGTGAGGCCCATCCAACACTATTTTCCGGACGCCGACCTGTCATTTCGTGCAGGCCGGTTGCTAACTCACCTTATGGCGAACAACATCTTTCGGCGAGCCGGGGGAACCAGGGGCGCCGCAGATCCAAGAGAACTCTAACGATTGCTCAACACGGCGTGAAGTTCGGCGCCATAACGTCGGGCTCACCGGCCGAGGGGCCGGTGAAAACACCAGTCAGGAGCCCGACCATGACCGTATTCTCGACCCGCAATCGCAGCACGGCGCTCGCTCTGCTCGGCGGCGCCGCCGTGATCACCGCCACGGCGGCAGGCACCGCGGCCGCCGATCCGGGAGCGCACGGCGGCGAGCGCTCGACGATCGTCTGCCTCGCACCGGGCGGTGACGCGCCGAACCTTCCCGCGCTGCCGGGCGGGCCGGACGTCCGATTCCAGCGCGTGGTTCCCGGCGAACCGGGCGTCGATCTGCGCCGTGCCGTTCCCGTCGAACCGGGCCGGGGACACGCGGTTCCCGCCGTGCCCGCGCCGGGCGATGGCGGGCCGAGGGTGGACGGCACGGTCGAGTGCACCCGGATCACCCCCGACGGCCAACACACCGTCGTCGTCCCTGCCCCCGGCGGGTTCATGCAGACCGCGCAGGCACCGAGTAGCGGCTCGGCCGCCACTGAGCCCGCACGACCCTTCTGACCAGCGACAACAACGGACAACACTAGGGTGAGCGCATGACGGGACAGCAGATCTTGGTCGTCGACGACGAGGTCCGCGTGCTCGCGTCACTGCGGCGCGGGCTCGAACTCTCGGGCTTCGAGGTGATCACCGCACCCGATGGAGCCCGCGCGCTCACGCTGGTGGGTTCGGCCGCACCCGCCGCCATGGTGCTCGATGTGAACATGCCCGAACTCGACGGGGTCGGCGTGGTCACCGCCCTGCGCGCGATGGGCAACGACATCCCCATCTGTGTACTCAGCGCGCGCAGTGCGGTCACCGACCGGATCGCCGCGCTCGAGCGTGGCGCCGACGACTATCTGACGAAACCGTTCGATCTGGGCGAGCTGGTGGCGCGGCTGCACGCACTGTTGCGGCGCAGACCGGTCACCCCCGCCTCGTCGACCGCCACGATCCAGGTGGGCGCGGTGGTGATCGATCTGATCGGCCATCGGGTACACGCGGGTTCGGCGCCGGTCGAGCTCACCAAGCGGGAGTTCGAGCTGCTCGCGATGCTGGCGCGCAATGCCGGGATCGTGCTCGGGCGCGAGCAGATCCTGTCGACGGTGTGGGGTTACGACTTCAACACCGATACCAATGTGGTCGATGTGTTCGTCTCGTATCTGCGACGCAAGCTGGAGGCCGATGGTGTCGCGCGGGTGGTGC
Organism: Nocardia sp.; assembly: GCA_014360565.1. Classification (GTDB taxonomy): domain Bacteria; phylum Actinomycetota; class Actinomycetes; order Mycobacteriales; family Mycobacteriaceae; genus Nocardia. The sequence continues at coordinate 46,767 of JACIXH010000011.1, read as the reverse complement.
ACACCGTGCGCGGGGTCGGGTTCGTGCTGCGGGACCAGCCGTGAAGGCCTCGCGGTCGTTGCGCTTCCGGGTCGCCCTGGTGTCCGCCGTGGTGGCCGCGCTGGTGGCGGTCACGCTCGGCTTCACCTATGGCGCCCTGCTGAAGTTGACCGGGACGAGCCAGCTCGATCGAACCGTGTCCAGCATGCGCGTGCAGGTCGCGCAACGATTCGACGGCACACCGTCGGGCCCGCCCGTCGAGTCGGAAGCCGGTCCCGCTTTCCCCGAATTCTTCCCGCGTGAGCACACGATCGTGGTGCCCGGCCCAGCGGACGAGGCCCTCGCACCGGTCCAGGGCGCGCCGGGTCTGGTGGTCCGGCTCGCCCCCGACCGTGAACTCGTCGACGCCGCCATCACCCGCAGTCAGCTGATCGGGCTCGGCATCGGGGTGGCGGGTGTGCTCATCGCGGCCGGATTGGGTTGGGTGCTGGCCGGATTCGCCGCCCGCCCCCTGCGCCGGCTCGCCGATGCCACGCACGAAATCGACACCCTCGACGAGCTGCCGCCACTGTCAGGGCGTGGCGCACGGGAGGCCGAGGAACTCTCCGATGCGATCAACCGGATGCTGGCGCGTCTCGAGACCTCGCACGGCGAGACCCGCCAGGCGCTGGCCAGTGCCCGCGACTTCGCCGCGGTGTGCGCCCACGAACTACGCACCCCGCTCACCGCCATGCGCACCGACCTGCAAGTGCTCGCGGGCACCGAACTACCCGCCGACCAGCGCGGCGCCGTCCTCGCCGACGTGCTCGCCGCCGAAGGCCAGATCGAGCGGACCCTCACGGATCTGGAGCGTCTCGCGGTCGGCGAACTCACCGATCAGGGCGCCTTCGAGCCGTTCGACCTGTGCGAAACCCTCGACCGGGCGGTGCAGAACGCGCGCCGCGCCGATCCCGGAGTCGACATCACCCTGACCGCGTGCGAGCCGGTGCCGGTTCACGGGTTGCCCGGCGGCATCATGCTGATCGTCACCAACGCGGTGGCCAACGCGGTGCTGCACGGCCGAGCCACCGAAGTCGCCGTGGCGGCACAGCTCACCGACGATCGCGTCGAGATCACCATCGACGACAACGGCGTGGGTATCCCGGAAACCCTGTCCCCCACTGCCTTCGACCGATTCGCCAAGCGGCCCGGCTCGCCGGGCTCCGGGCTCGGCCTCGCGCTGGTCCGCCAGCAGGCCGCATTGCATTCGGGCACAGCCGAACTCGCGCGCAGCCCACAGGGTGGAGTGCGACTGCGCGTAGAAATAGCTCAGGCGCCGGTGGGCACCGGCGCCTGAGTCACTGCTGGGGTTCGAACTACTTCTTGGGCTTGTCCGAGTCCGAGGACAGCGCCGCCACGAAGGCTTCCTGAGGGACCTCCACGCGACCGATGGTCTTCATGCGCTTCTTGCCCTCCTTCTGCTTCTCGAGCAGCTTGCGCTTGCGGCTGATATCGCCGCCGTAGCACTTGGCCAGGACGTCCTTGCGGATCGCGCGAATGTTCTCGCGGGCAATGATCTTCGCGCCGATCGCGGCCTGGATCGGCACCTCGAACTGCTGACGCGGGATCAGTTCGCGCAGCTTGCTCGTCATCTTGTGGCCGTAGGCCTGCGCGGCGTCACGGTGCACGATCGCGCTGAACGCGTCGACCGCCTCGCCCTGCAGCAAGATGTCGACCTTCACCAGGTCGGCTTCCTGCTCGCCCGACTCTTCGTAGTCGAGGCTGGCGTAGCCGCGCGTACGCGACTTCAGCAGGTCGAAGAAGTCGAAGATGATCTCGGCCATCGGCATGGTGTAGCGCAACTCGACGCGGGTCTCGGACAGGTAATCCATGCCGCCCAGCTCGCCACGCCGCTGCTGACACAGCTCCATGATCGAGCCGATGAACTCACTCGGCGAGATGACGGTGCACTTCACGATCGGCTCGTACACGTGCCGCGACTTGCCCTCGGGCCAGTACGAGGGGTTGGTGACGACGTGTTCGGTGCCGTCCTCCATCTCCACCCGGTACACCACGTTGGGCGCGGTGGAGATGAGCTCGAGGCCGAACTCGCGCTGCAACCGCTCGCGGGTGATCTCCATGTGCAGCAGGCCCAGGAAGCCGCAGCGGAAACCGAAGCCGAGCGCCACCGAGGTTTCCGGCTCGTAGGTGAGCGCGGCATCGTTGAGCTGCAGCTTGTCCAGCGCGTCGCGCAAGTCCGGGTAGTCGGACCCGTCGACGGGGTACAGACCGGAGTAGACCATCGGGCGCGGCTCGCGGTAGCCGGTGAGGGCTTCGGCGGCACCGTTGCGGGCGCTGGTGACGGTATCGCCGACCTTCGACTGCCGAACATCCTTCACGCCGGTGATCAGGTAGCCGACCTCGCCGACGCCGAGGCCCTGGGTGGGCTTGGGTTCAGGCGAGACGATGCCGACCTCGAGGAGCTCGTGGGTCGCACCGGTCGACATCATCTTGATCTTCTCGCGCGGGGAGATCTTGCCGTCGACCACGCGGATGTAGGTGACCACGCCGCGGTAGGTGTCGTAGACCGAGTCGAAGATCATCGCGCGGGCGGGTGCGTCGGCATCGCCCACCGGAGGGGGAACGGCCTCGATCACCCTGTCCAGCAGTTCTTTGACGCCGACACCGGTCTTGCCCGAGACCCGCAGCACGTCATCGGGCTCGCAGCCGACGATGTGGGCGATCTCGGCCGCATAGCGATCGGGATCTGCGGCGGGCAGGTCGATCTTGTTCAGCACGGGAATGATCGTGAGATCCTTCTCCAGGGCGAGGTACAGGTTCGCCAGCGTCTGCGCCTCGATGCCCTGCGCGGCGTCGACCAGCAGGATCGCGCCCTCACAGGCTTCGAGCGCGCGGGACACCTCGTAGGTGAAGTCGACGTGGCCCGGAGTGTCGATCATGTGCAAGACGTATTCGGTGTCGTCGACCTGCCACGGCAAACGCACGTTCTGCGCCTTGATCGTGATGCCGCGCTCGCGCTCGATGTCCATCCGGTCCAGGTACTGGGCGCGCATCGCCCGCGCCTCGACCACACCGGTCAGCTGCAACATCCGATCGGCCAGGGTCGACTTGCCGTGGTCGATGTGGGCGATGATGCAGAAGTTCCGGATCCGGGACGGATCGGTGAACGTCGTGTCGACAAAGCTAGGCACGGGTCTCCTGGTCACAAGTGGGATTCGGCGTTGTCCATGATCCCACGAGGCTAGGCAGCCTCTGCCCGCAGGTCTGATGCCATCCCATTCTCATCCCATCGCTTCGCAGTAATGTCCTGGAGCGCTTCGTCCATGTCTTCCCTCAGAGCATCTTCCTGGCCGGGCCACAGGTGGACGTAAACCTTCCAGGTCATATTCGGAGAGGAGTGTCCTAGGAGTTCGCTGACCGTCTTTACATCACGGCCCTTGAAGATTAGCCGCGACGCGAAATAGTGGCGCAGGTCGTGCCATGACCAGCCCGTCCCGAGCCCTGCTTTGTCACACGCTCGACGGAAGTTGCCACCGAGCAAGGTGGCATACCAGCGACCACCTCGCGGCGCGGCGAAGATCAATTCGCCGGGACCACGGCTGTGGGCATCGTCGGCGAGGTAGGCGGCGAGGGTTTCCACAGCCGACTTGGACAGCGGGATGGTGCGGCGCGACGACTTTGTCTTGGGCGTGATCGGTTCCTTTTTGGGGCTGCGTGCAGCCTGCTGGACCACGTTGAGCTCTCGCCGCACGAAGTTCACGTCCTGGACGCGGAGGCCAGCGACTTCGCTGACCCGCAGGCCAGTCAGCGCGCTCAGCAGGATCATGATGGAGACGGTCTCGGAGGCGTGTTCCCGAACGCGACTGATGAGCTGTGGCGTGAGGAGCTCTGTAGCAGTCGGGCCTTTCAGCCCCTCTTCGTAGTCATCCCCGTCGAGCCTGAACTTCCTGGCCGCATTCTTGACAATCAGCTCATCGTCCACTGCGATTTGCAGAAGAGTCGTCAGATGCTGGAGGTACAACGAGGCAGTCGAGAGCTGGACCGACTTTCCCTTACACCATGGTCGCCCGGTGAGGAGTAAGTCAGTCCAGTCACGGATATCACTGCGTTGAATCTGCGCCAGGCCGAGCTTTGCGAGAGGCCCCAGGTTGTTGATGAACTGCTGCCGAGCCTTAAACGTTCCATCCTTACGGGCACGGTCTCGCCATTTCTCGGCATACGACTTAATATTCTGCTTGCCGAGGTCGGGATTAACATACTCACCGTCACGAAGCTTCGCCTCGATCTTGCTCTTGAAGTACTCGGCCGTGTCCGGAATATCAAAACGACCACGCTTGTCGAAGGTTTTCGAGTCAGGTATCCCGTTCTGATCCTCCCAACGAACGATGTACCGCTTTACCTTCTTCTTTGGGCCACCCCGCGGGCCCATCATGATTTCACGGACCTGGATACTTGCCATCTCCACGCTCTCTGGATCGAATTATCTTCCGCGCCTCCCCTGGACCGAGGCGCAGCAAACTATTGATTGCCAACCGAACATCCGTCTACCGAGAAAAATTAGCCGACAGATAGCTGAACCTCGCCCTGCGTACGCGCTCCGACCCCCCGTAGACCTATCGTCGTAGGGGGGTCGGAGTTTCCGGTCTCAACCGAGAACGAGTTTCCTTATGCAGCTCGCCGAGTGCGGCTGGTTTTTAGGAGATCCTGCTCCCACTCTTCGATGTCACTCAGCCGATATCGCCTGTACCGGCCGACCTTTATGTAGCGAGGACCTTTTCCGGCTGATGCCCATACGGATATCGTCTTCACTGGGACCTGAAACCGCCGGGAAAGATCTTCGGTGGTGAGCCACACCTCATCGGCGGTCATAAAACCGCTTCCTTCGCGATTCGATTCGCACACACATCGCCGTCACGCCACCTGGCGGACGCCGTCGTCGGATCAGCGGCCATGACTATTGATCGACCGGATGCGATAGCTGCACGAAGGGCCGTCTTCCCCGGTCCGATTCCGACAAGAACGGCAGGCTGGCCTACCGCGATCCGGTTGACGTCAAGCTCATAAATCGGCGGCAGTGAGGTGATGTCGTACTTACCGAGGTTCAAGCCTGGCGAGAATTGGAAACCTAGCGCTCCGCGATACGACCGCCGGAGGGTTTCGAGGTACCGGTTTTCTACGTGCGATGGCTCGCCAGGATCTCCCCGGTGGACAAGCTCATCAGGGTTGAGTGCCTGAATCATGCACACTGCCGCAAACAGGACATCCGGGTGATGGCGGGGCAGCTCGAACGTCGGCACGACGAGGACGAGTCTGCTTGTGGCGGTGCCGGGCGGTCTCAACCTTCGCCGACTGGGATCGAAGATCGAAACGTTGTTGTCGGAGTGAGTTTTCATTTCATACCTGAACTGTGTGGATGATGGCAACGATTGCGCGGGAGATCCCGAGTAGCGCTTGTGCGCCACTTGCAAGAACGCGTCAGCGAGGCTCCTGCGTCGATCGGGCAAGCCTCCGCCGATGCCTCAGCTTGGAAGCGATCAGGCGACGTGACGACGGACATTGGCCTGGGCGATTTGCCGTCGAAGTTTCGCTTCGGCCCGTAGTCGGTCCTCCCACGCGATGATGTCGGCCAGGGCATAGCGGCGGATACGTCCCGGCTTGATGAAGTCGGGACCGGTGCCGGTGTAGGCCCAGTTGTCCAGCGTGCAGACCTCGACCTTGAGCCGTAACGCGACTTCCTTGCTCGTCAGCCAGATGTCGTTGGTGTTGTCCATTGCCTGTTTCCTTAGTTGAAGCGGTAGCCGGGTGACGCCTGTGAGCTAGCTCGGTACTGAGCAGGCTCCACTACACGGGCGTCACATCAGGGCCTGACATGTAGCTACCTGTCGCTGCAGCGTCATAGTACGCATTTTGGTGCGCAGTTTCAACCAGTTAAGTACACACTATCGGCACTACAGCTATGTAGTTAACTTTTCCCGCGCCTGTATATGACGTAGATAACTACGGATATCCCGACTAGGAAGTACCGACTCAGGTCATGTAGTGTCGACAGCAATGTGGGTACAGCAGCCCGTTCTGCCAGCCCTTCTACACAGAGTCGAGGCGATGACTACACGACACCCCGAGTACCTAGGCCAGGTAGTGCAGGCGCGGCGTGAAGAGCTGGGCTTGTCCAAGCAGGCGGTTCATGCGGCCGTCGGGCTGAACCCAAGGACGATCGACAAGATCGAAAGCGGCCAGGCCGGGCGAATCCGCAACGACACATTGCCCAGGCTGGACACGGTGCTGCAATGGAAGGACGGCTCCGCATCGGACGCCTTCACCAAGCACCTCCCCCCAAGAGTCACCGCTGTCGCTGATGCGGCCCAGCCGACGTCAAAGGTGCTCTACGTTCCGATCCCGGCCAACTTGTTCCAGGACACCGTGGCGATGGCGCAGAGGGTGACCGAAGCCGCGGGTGATGATGAACGTCTCGCACCGCTGGTCGAAGGCATGAACACTATCGCTGACCGCATACTGAGGGCGTGGACTATCGCCGATATCGAGCATCAGCGCTTCGACGGGACACTGAGCGCGGCCACCATCGAAATGCTGTTGGGCCACTATCTGCGCCGCGCGCCGCAGGCACCCACCGCCGACGATCACACGGAGTTGTTGTATCTGCGCTGGCTACTGGAGCGGCTGCCGGAATCGGAGTCCGAGCGCGCCGAGGAGTTCGCGCAGCGGTGGTCACAGATGCAGCAGACACTTTCGGCAACCCGACGGATCAACCGGTGAGGACTCCCATGGCACTGCCGTTAGCTCGGAAGATCGACCGCATGATCGCCTATTCGCACCGATGGGACGAACCGGCGATGAACAACGAGCAGATCGCCGCCGCGCTGACCGAGGCGCTGGGGCGCACGGTGGCTCCCTGCGAAATCGCGGCTCTGCGCACCGGTGCGGTCCTGGAGGTCACGCGCGAGGTCGCGGACGCGCTGTGTGCACTATGCGGTGTCACCGATGTGGCCTACCTGCTGCCGGTCGGCGACGAGGATGTGGATATCGATTTGCGGCTACAGCTGTGGACCCTGGCGCGTGATCGCGGGGTGCAGCACGTTGCGGCACGAGCATTGACACGGGACAAGCTCAGGGAGCTGATCGCCGATCTGCGAGCACTTCCTGCCCGCACGCGGTAATTCAGCCCCTGCGCTGGTCATTCGATGCGGCGGAACCCGACTTTCAGGTTCGCCGGGCGTAGCGTCAGATTCTCCTCGACATCGAGTTCGCCGTGTGCGGTGAGTTCGTAATCGCGCACCAACGAGGCGATCAGCAGTTTCGCTTCGTGTAGCGCGAACGCCTGGCCGATGCACGCGCGCGGGCCGGTGCCGAACGGTCGATATGCCCAGGGTTTCGGCCGGAATCCACCTAGCCAGCGATCGGGGCGGAACTCGTTCGCGTCGCTCCCCCACACGGCCGGATCGCGGTGCACCGCCAACAGCAGCACGAACACCCATTCGCCCGCGGCGATGGGGTATCCGCCGAGCGTGGTGTCTTGGCGCGCTTCGCGGAAGAATCCCGGCGCGATGGGCCACAGCCGTAGCGCTTCGGCGATCACCGCATCGGTGACCTCGAGCTTGGCGACGTCCTCGTAGGCGATGCGGCCGTTGGTGGTCAGCGCGGTGGCCTCAGCGCGTACCCGCGCGGCCAGCTCCGGATCATTGGCCAGGAAGTGCGTCACGAAGGCCAATAGGTTGCCCGTGGTCTCGTGCCCGGCGACAAAAAGCGTCAGCACCTGCTCGACGAGGTTGTCATCGGGCAGCGCCGGCCCGTCGACGGGGTACATCATGCGATCGAGCAGATCCGGGTACCGCTGGCCGGACTGTCGCCGCGCTTCGATCACCTCGGACACCACGCCCTTCATGAACGCGACATCCCGGTCGTTCTGGCGGGCGCGCTTGCCGCCGGTCAGCTTGCCCACCAACGGGATTGCCGATTCCTGGGCGTAGGCGAAGACCCGCGTCAGTGCGTCGGAGAACGGGTTGCGACCGTTCTCGCGGTCGGCGAACGCGCCGACTGAGTAGCCGAACCCAGCCAGCCCGATCGCCTCCAGCGCGGCATCGCCCATCATCGCGGCAGTGTCATCGACGGTGCAGCCCTGCCCGAGCCACTGCGCGGTCTGCTCCGCCACATGCACGAAGGCATCGTGGTAATCAGCGAGCGCGGCGGGCACGAAGCCCTGAATCAGCGCCTCGTGTCCGCGTTTCCACTCCATCGAATCATTCGAAGCGGTGAAAAGACCGTTCCCGGCGATGGCGCGTAGCTTCTCGTATGGGCGGGCGAAATGGCGCTGCCATGACTTCTCGTCGATGACCTCGCGCATGAGGTCCGACGACCCGGCGAAGGTCAGATGGATTCCGCCGACGAACGTGCGCCGATACAGCGGCCCCAGCTGGCTGAACTGCCACAGCGTCTTCTGGTTAGGGCGTTTGCGATCCATACCCAGCACGTCACCCAGGATCGGCACCCGCTTTGGCGGATGCGGAATGCTTTGCGCCGCAGTAGTTTTCGTCATGGTCATACGGTTACCTCTCTGGGATGCAGTTCTGTGGCCTGGTCAGGGCCGGGACGGGTCCTGCTCCATTGGCGGGCGATCTTGAGTACGAACGCTTCGTTTCCCACCCACTCCGGCGCGGTCGCGTCCTGGTAGTGGTGCCCCTCTTCGCCCGCGTCCAGGGCGGCGCGCAGCGCCTCGCACACCTGGGACGGGTCCGGACGCGGGCCCAGACCGGCGAGGTAGGGGGCGGCCGAGATCATCGTGTCTTCGATCTCGATGCGCATGCGGTGTTCGGTCACCTGGGGCAGCGTTTTGCGCGCTTTGACGTGCAGACGCATTTCTGGGCGAGCATCCATCATGTCCGCCCACATCGGCTCGAGCACCGCGATACTGCGCGAGGCGGGGTCTCGGCGCAGCCGGATCGCCAGGGATGTGGTGATCGAGGGCAAAGCCAGCAGCATCAGCAACGCGACCGGGGCCAGGAACAACAGATCATTGGTCCCCGCCCGGTCGACGGTGAGGTCGTCCCGTACCCCTGCGGTGATCAACCAACCGGTAAGGATTCGAGTCCAGGCGTCGATCTGGGAGACGACGATACAGACGATGAGGACACCCGCGAACGCCGCGCGTGCGAGGCTCTGGCGCCAATGCCACACCAAACTCACGGCGGTGACCAAAATCATCAGCTCGGCGAGCGCGGTGGGCAGCGAATAGGTCATCAGGTAGACGCCGGGCCGCCAGCCCGAAAGCTCCTCGACCGCGATATTGGCCGTGCGCGCAGGGGCCGAGATCCACGCCAGCGCGACGACGAGCACCGCGACCCCGACCCAGATCACCACTATGGTGCTGTCGCGCACGGGTTTTCGCGCGTGCCACAACAATCCGATCCACACGAGAGCGCCAGCAGCACACAATGCAGCCGCGTGGGTGGCCAGGCGGATGTCAGCGAGTGCGATCCAGCGTGTCAGCACCGATTGAACGGCCCGGTCCCGCAGCAGCGCGGTAAACCAGAACGACACCGCCAGCGTCGCCAATGCCCAGTCCAAGCTCAGCCGGTCGATGAGCGCCGTCATGCGGGCCACAACTACGACTGCGATCCAGACCAGCAGCGCCATCGCGACCGGTTCGGACAGTGACGACGTGGCTTCGGCGACGAGAAGGGGGCTCGGGTTGGGACTCATCGCCACATCAGTTCGATTACAGATGCCGCGCGGTGGCGCGCGCCGCTGATGTCATCGGGCCGCCCGCGGCTCATCCCTGCAAGATGGGTTCCCAGCCATTCGGCTTCGCGCTCCGCAGTGGAATCGAAGTGGCTCCGGTGCATGATCTCGCGGACTCGTTGCGGGTCCAGGCCCTCGGCCAGCGACGAGTCGGTCACCTCGAATTGGTCGTCACCTCTGTGTTCGAGCAGAACGTGACCGACCTCGTGCATGATTTCCTGCCGCTGCCCGCGAGGTGATCTCGCGGGGTCGTACTTGACGACAAGCTCCTGCTGCGTGACCCAAAGGGCGCCGCATCGCGACACCGACGGCACATGCACCCGCCATGGGTCCAAGACGATCCGCTTGCCGAGACGCCCGGACAGCCACCTCGCGAACTCCCCGACCGTCCAAGGTGGCGTTAGAGGGATTCCGTCCAAGATGCTCTGTAACCGGCTCTCATCCACCGCAGTCCCGACCTCCAGGTTCTGTACACGATCTCCATCTGTGCACCCAGCAGCGCACGCTTGTAGAAGCGACCGTTCCACTAATAGCTCCCCAGCATAATAGCTGGTACATAGCCGACGCGCCCTGGCGATGTTTACCGCATAAGCCCGGCCATATAGCAAGTCGACGAGCTGATGCAACCGCGGCACCGCAGTGATGACCTGGCAATGTCCGCCAGAGATCCGCGACGACAACCAGTGAATCAGCGTGCGAGATATCACATGGTTCGCCAGGTTTCGATCCCACATAGCGAGAGCCACTGGCCGCCCCCTGGGCTGATTTCGGTTTCGACAACCCCGATGCGTGATCTATCTCACTCAATCCAACGTGATCGAGCCTGATCGAAGTTGGTCGTAGTAGCCCGTGCCGAATAGTTGCCATTACTTCGATTTACCCCTCTGAACTGCACATTGCCCGTTTGCCAAAGGCCATTTACCTTCATTTCGCGGCCGGAAATCGGTCGTTGAACTGCAAGTGAGGGAGAAGTGCCGATGTGGGAGCGACCTAGTCGACAGGCTGCCGACCAGGCAGACGCCCGCGTCCTTCCGCGCGGCGCAACCAGCCGTCGGCGATAGCAATTTCGCGCGGTCACCGGATGAGCCGCAGCCCCAATTAAGCGCACATCCAGACCTGGAATCGCCATGCCCACTTGCCTTTTGAATGGAGCATCAACATGTCCACAATCCCGACAATGACCGTGCACGTGGAATTCCCCGGCGGCGCACGATTTTTCTACGATTTGCCCGCCGTTGAGGTCGAGGAGTTCGTGACTGCGGCACGCCGAGTCGGTGCGTCCGCGAGCATCGTGGGCAAATCGTCCCCGCGCGTCCTGTCGAGCGTGCCCGGGCGGGCCGCCGCATGACCGCGAACAATGTCGAACCCGATGCCAATCGCACTGCACCGATCTGGGATTGCCCCGTCGCGCACGGGGGGAGGAACGCCCGGATGACGGGACTGCTCGGACCGGGCACCGGCCTTGTGCGGGTCGCGATGACCTCGGCGGTAGCAGCGGCGATTGTCCTGGCCGCGAACTCGGCGTTGGCCCAAGCCGCGCCGACGCAGCAGCCCGGCCTTGCTGGTCCTGCAACAACGCAACCGGGTTTCGAGACCCGACCGACCGCTCCGGTCCGTCCTCCTACCGAGCAGTCCCCGTTGGGCAGAGCAATTCCCACGCCCGCGCTACCGACCGATCCGAGTCAGTATCGCGACCCGCGACCGTCCACCGATCAGGGAACTGGCCCTGCGCTACCTCAGCAGCAGTCGAGCCCGCAGCGACTACACCTGCCCGCGCCAGAACCGGACCTGCCGGTCGCGGTGGAGCCCGCGCCGATCCCAGTCGAGCCGCCGAAGGTGATCACTCCCCCTGCCCCGGAGAAACTCGGGCTCGGTGATCTGACCATCGACCGCCCGGATTGGGTGCCCGCCGATGTGGCGTGGAAGGTCAACGGCCACGTGGCCCTCGCCCAGCGCGACACCAACGCAGCCCTTCAATCGGCGGGGATCAGCGCCTCCCGCGCCGACGTCATGTCAACCACGATGGTCCTGGGCGGTGCGAGCGGACTCGGCATCGGCGCAATCACTCTGGGAGTTCCCGCTGCGGCGATCGGAGCAGTCGGCGGCGGTCTCGTCGGAGCTGCGATCGGCGGTGCGGCCGGTGCTGCGGCAGGCACGCTGGTCCCGGTGCCCATCGTCGGCATCGTCCCCTCCGCAGTGGCGGGAACCGTGCTGGGCGCGGCGACCGGCGCAGCGGTCGGCGCTGCGGTTCTCGGCGTCCCCGCCGCAGTTGCCGGTGGTGCGGCTGGCTGGGCAGTTGGCGCTCTGGTCGGCGGAGTGGCGACGGCGGGCGACGGCTCAGATTTCGTCGCTCCGCCGGAAGAAGTCCCCGGTCCCGGTGCGCCCGACCTGTCGCTGCACGATCAGCTGCACGCGGGCGCCGATACCGCACGATCCGCGACCGAGTCGGCGGTGGACTGGGTCCAGGCCCAACCCGGCGGGGTCGAGGCTGTCCACACGGTCGCCTCCGCGCTCGAGAGCAGCGTACAGGCGTGGCAGAACGAGCCGATGGCCGCGCCGGTCGATGCCGCGTTCGCGGAGGTGACCTCTGACGGCCTCTCCGCTGCCCGTTCGACGCCGGGAACCTCGGGCATCGTCGACGCGGTCACCTCGACGATCGGCGAGCAGGCTCCGTTCGAGTCCGACCAGCTCGGTCCGCTGACCGAGACCGCCAACGGTGCGCTCACCGCTGTGCAGGGACTGGTGCGATGATGTCGGCCGCGAGGATCGGGCGGCGATCCGCGTGCACCGTGGCGCTGGCGGTGGTGCTGACATCGGCTGCCTCGGTGCCCGCATGGGCTGATCCCGAACCGGCGCCGACGGCGACCGACTGCTCGGATGTGATCACGTTGGCGGTCCCCGGCACCTGGGAGACCAGTGCCGACGCCGACCGTAAGGTCGTACCGGGCATGCTCGGCCAGATCACCGGGCCGCTCCTGGCGGCCTTGAATTCCACACCGCCTGCTGCGGCGGAGACGGTGCCGAAGCAGGCGGCCGGGTCCTCGTCGACCCGGAGCACCCCGACGAGCGCACCGAGGCCCAACGCGACGTCCGTGCGCGCCGAACAGGTGCCGTACGTGGCGCAGGTGGGTGGTCCGATCGCTGGTATCGCGACGGGAAATCCGTTGACACTCAGTCAGTCTCGCGCCAACGGCAAGTCAGCGCTCGAGGCGCGGGCCACGGAGTTGGCGCAAGCGTGCCCATTGTCGAAGTTCGTCATTCTGGGCTACAGCCAGGGTGCGCTGATCGCGGGCGACTTCCTGTCCGAGGTCGGCAACCGCCGGGGCGTGGTCGACCCCTCGCGCATCCTGGCCGGCGGGTTGCTGTCGGACCCGAAACGTTCGGCGTCGACTGCTTCTTCCGCTTCCGATGGTGCTCCGTCGACGACCTCGGTCAATACGAAGTCGTCGACGGTGGCCGAAACGTTGGTCGGTGCCGACCCGGGCGGTGAGGGTGTCCTCGGTCAGCGCGACGGCGGGATGGGCGTTCTCGCAGAGCGGGTGACCACGATGTGCGCGCCCAACGACACGATTTGCTCGCTCTCGGGTAAGTCCAAGGTCGTCGCCGCGGTGGTACCGCTGCTCAACATCACGCCCGAGGATCTGCCGAACTATGCAATCGGCCGCGGCATGGAGCTGGTCAAGAACGTCGCCGAGGCCGACCCACAGGTCGTCGCGAAGGCCGCCAGTTCTGTGATCACCGAGCTGACGAAACTCGGAGTGGTCGCGGCGACTTCACCGTACTCGCTGCCGCTGACACTGGCGGAGATGGTGTTTTCCTCGACGATGCTCGATGACGTCGCCGAGGTTGTCAATATGCCCGAGTTCGATGCGCTGGTCAGCCTGACCAAACCCGACGAACTCGTTCAGCAAGCATCACAGGCCGTGTCCTATCTCCTACTGGATGCGCACCGGTCCTATGCGAGCAATTACACGGTCAATGACAGTGGTGACACCGCCGCGCAATGGATCGTGAAATGGCTGACCGCGAAGATCCAGGCCGGTCTCTGATTCTGTGACCTCCTTTCTGCTTACGCCCGGCGTCAGCGCGCCGGGCGTAAGTGAAAGAACGTAGCGACCGCAATTCTCTCGGCGCCTGATGCCGAACAAATACCACTTTACCGTATTCCCAGTGAATACGGCCTTTCACGAAACATGCCCAAGGAGGTGTATCGCGATGAAATCAGTATCGAAATTGGTAGCGCTCTTGATGGCGCTCGTCATGATTCCGGTGCTGGTTGTCGCGATCTTCATCGACAGCGACCGGGACAATCCGAGTTTCGCTCAAGGAAAACTTGCGACTGGCACTGTTCCACCCGAATTCGAGGCGTGGGTCATCCGGGCGGGCACTCTGTGCGAGGAGATCTCGGCCCCGCTCATCGCCGCCCAGATCGAGCAGGAATCGGGCTGGAACCCCAACGCGGTCTCCCCGGCCGGCGCCCAGGGCCTGTCGCAGTTCATGCCCTACACCTGGCCGTCCTATGGCGTCGATGCCGACGGCAACGGCGTGATCTCTGCCTTCGATCCGGCCGACGCGATCATGGCGCAGGCGAAGTTCGACTGCGACACCGTCGCGCGGGCCAAGCAGGACCTGGCCAGCGGACGGATCAAGGGCGACCTGATCGACATCGTGCTCGCCGCCTACAACTGCGGATACGGCTGTGTGATATCCGCTGGCGGGCCCCAGATCGTCAATGGGGAGACCGAGGGCTACGCGCCTGGGGTCAAAGCCAAGCTGGCGAAATACACCCAGCTCGGCACCGTCGAACTCACCCATTGCAGTCAGTTCCGCCCCGGCGCAGTCTTCGGCACGAACGTGGCTGCAGCGGCACTGTGCTGGCAAGGAACGCCGTATGCGTGGGGCGGCGGCACTCTCGACGGGCCGTCACAGGGAATTCGTGACGGCGGTGTCGCCGATTCCTTCGGCGACTACGAGAAAGTCGGCTTCGACTGCTCGGGACTTGTTCTGTACGCCGTGGGGCAGGCGAGCGGCAAATCTATTCAACTTCCCCACTACACCACCTCCATCCTCAATGACACACGCGGTCACCCTGTGAACGAGGACGAAATCCAGCCGGGAGACATCGTTTTTCCGAGCGGCGGAAATCCGCAACATGTCGCCATCGCCCTCGGCGGCGGACAAATGGTCGAAGCCCCCCAATCAGGTGATCAGGTGAAAATCTCCCCCTTATCGAATTTGGGGCCAGGAATCGAAATCAGACGATTCGGAGCAGGAATCCAAAGACAATGATGCCGAAAACTACTTGGACGATGCAGGCGGTCGCATTGGCCGGGGCGGCGCTGGCAGTGGCGGCATGCTCCACGGGCCAGGCGAACCACAACGCGCCTACAACCACCCCGACACCGACGACCCCGGTCGCGACCCCGACCGAAACCACTTCGCGAGTTCCGGTGACGCCGCCCTCGACACCGCTGGCGGTTCCGACCTCACTTCCCGTCGAGGTCGGACCGGTCGAAGGCTCCGACATCGATGCGGTCGCGGTCGCCGTGGCGCGGATCTGGTATGGGTGGGACACCACCCACGATCTGTCCCCGCACGACGCCAAGCTGCGCGCGGCCCCGTTGCTCGAACCCCGGCTCACACAGCTGCTGCGCGACTATCTACCGATATCTGGCCCGGGAGCGGACTGGCTCGACCTGACCGCACGTTCAGCGGTACTGCGCGTGCCCGCTGACGGCGTACGCCCCGGCGCGGAGGCCGGCGCTCCCGCCGACACCGCGAACTCCGCGACGCGATTACTCGAGGTCACCCAGAGGGTGAGCACGGCGAACGGGCCCCTGCCGGAGCGTCACTTGGTGGTCGGGCTAGCGCTGGTCAAGGTCGGCGCCGGTTGGCGTGTGTCCCAGATGGTCGCGCGATGAGCGCGCGACCGCGGCGACCGGTGATCGGCGGAATCGCCGGTGGCGTCGGCACGACCACGGTGGCACATCTGCTCGACGGCATCGACGTCGGCGTCATCGAAGCCAACGGCACCCAGGCCGTCGACGTCCTGGTAACCCGCGCGACCGCCGTCGCGGTCAGTTGGGCCATCGCCACCGCCCAGCAGATGCTCACGCGCCCGGTCCTGGTCGTCGTCGCCGACAGCGAGGCGCGCTGGCCCTCCGTTGTCCAGCGCCGACTGAAGATGGCCGCCACCAACCTCGATACCCCGGTGCTGCGGCTCGGCTGGTTGTCACCGCTGGCCGCCAGTGACAACCCGTGGGACCTGCTGTCCACCGGCGTCTTCGATGCCGACCGCAAGACCTATCGGTGGGCCGAACCCGCCCGCAAGGTCCGCGACGAGCTGGCTCAGGCGGTGCGCACCGCCATTGATCGCGAAACCCCCACCACCACAGCCACATCCGAGACGGAACCCATCGACGAGGACGAGCACGAGCGTCCCGTCCTGCGGGTGACTTGATCGATCACGAGAAGGAAATCCCCATGTCCACATTGCTAATGGCCGCCGACTGGTTGGCGCAAGTCCCCAATCCGCCCGCGAAGGAACTGCCCGGCGAATTGGGCAATCGCGTCAACGACACGCTCGGCTACGCCAAATCCCTCTGCTACGCACTGGCTTTCGCTGGACTGCTTGCGGTGGCCGGAATGTTATTCGTCGGCCTGCGCGGTCGCAGCGACGCCGCCAAGAACGCTCTCGGGCACCTGCCGATGGTCATCCTCGGCATCGTCATCACCGGCGGCGCGGGCGGAATAATCGAGGCGTTTCGGTGAAACGGGCGCTCTGGGTGTTCGCGCTCACCGCGACCCTGACCGCTGTGGGTGTCGGAGTCGTACACGCTCAGCCGCCGACGACCGCACCGGCCCCGCCGACCAGTCAGCAGCTCAGTCCCCAGAGTCCGGGTGGCGGCGGCACCGGAGAGCAAATTCCCATCCGTGACCCCACCACCGGCGGCGTGCGATGGGACCGGTTCGGTGGAGATCCCGCCGACGCTCCCGAGGACCTGGATTCCTTCATCGCTGACTCGCTCGGCTGGATGCGCACCCTCGCGCTCGCCTGCGCGGTCGGCGGCGTGCTGATCACCGCCGCGGTGCTGATGGTGGGGATTCGCGGGCGCTCCGAGCAAGCAAAGAAGGCCCTGCACTCGCTGCCGGTCGTCCTCGTCGCCACCGTGCTGTCCGGGTCGGCCTACACCGTCATCAACGCATTTCTGTGAAAGAGATCGAACACCAATGTCATTGACTACCTCCGAGTTCCGCGACACCACTGGCCTGGCGAAAGCGCGCCGCGCGTATCTGATCGGGTCGGTCAGCGCGGCGGCACTCGCCGTTGTCGGCGCGCTCGCCCTTGTCGGTGTGGGCTTCCACGGCGAGACCGATGCCCCAGGCGACGCAATCGCAACAGCCGCGACGCCTGTGGTGACGACCGCCGCGAAGGGTTCGCTGGTCCCCCAGATCCCGGTCACCCGCTCCCCTGCCGACCCGGCCTGGCTGACTGCCGCGCCCCAGGGGCTTTCTTGGCAGCGCGTCGACGGCGTGCCACTGCCCTTCACCGGCTCGGATGGGCCCTCCCACATCGACGGGGCGGTCACGACCGGTTACGCCCATACCCCGCAAGGCGCGACCGTCGCGGCACTGCAGATCGGCATGCGACTGCTCTATTCCCCCGATTTCGCCCGCGTCCTCGACATTCAGGCCGCGGTCTCACCCGCCGACCGTCACCAGATCCTCACCGCCCGTATCAGCCAGCCTCGGCTGGACCCGGCCGCCGTGCAGGCCAGCACTGTGCAGCCCGCCGGCTTCAAGGTCGGCGACTACACCGGCGACGCCGCAACGATCTATTACGCCTACCCCCGCGCCTCCGGTTCCTTCCGGATCACCCGTCAAGCGGTGGTGTGGCGCGACGGCGATTGGCGCTACAGCAACGAGCTGAGCGCCCCGGCGCTGCCAGAAACGGCAGACCTGACCGGATTCACCCCGCTGTAGCAAGGAAAACTCTGATGTTCACCACCCGAGAATTTGCCGAACACCCCGCACCCCGCGACCCACGACCACTGTGGCGCTGGTTGCCGGTGGCCGTCACCGCCGTACTGGGCGCAGTCGCCGGAATCATCGCGGTCGCCGTAATACGCGACCAGCCAAACGATTTCGCGACACCCCCCTCGCCAGACGCAGTCACCGTCACGACGCCGCCACGCGAGCTGGACTGGAAGTTGATCAACGGCGTCCGTCTGCCCTTCGGCGCGGACGGGCCCACCCAGGTCGATGGGCCGCGCGCCCACGGCTACACCCACACTCCGCAGGGCGCGCTCGTCGCAGCGTGGCAGATCGCGGCACGGGTTCAGACCGACGCCCGCTACGAGCAGTTGCTCGGTACCCAGGTGCGCGCCGACCTCGGCCAGCAACAGCAGGTACGCAACGCGGTCACCCAGACCCGCAACCTGTCCGCCGAAGAGTTCGAAGCAGCCTTCCGTCAGCCGGTCGCCTTCCAATTCGCCACCTACACACCGATGTTCGCGCGGATCTACTTCGCAGTGCCGTCCAACAAGGGTGGTTACGACTTCGTGCGCCGCGCCACGCTCTGGGACGGCAACGACTGGGTCTACCAGGTCGATTCGGGCCTCCCCGAACTGCCGAACTCGACGGGCCTGACAGGGTTCACGACCTTCCATGACAGGGCAGGGCGATGAGCACGAACACCTGGTCGATTCTGCGGCCCATAGCGCTAGTGGGAATGCTGCTGGCGCTGATGATGGGCCCAGCGGCATTGGTCTCGGCCGAGCCGCCACCACCGGGCATGCCACAGAAACTCTCCGAACTCAGCTCTGAGCAGAAGAGCTGGCGCGACGCCGACGGCGTGATCTGGTGCTCGCAGCACCCCCAGTTCCCTGGGTGCGAGAACAAACCCGACACCGGTTACCTCTACTCGAACGACGACACCGCGTTCCGAGCTCAAATCAACAACGGCGCAACACAAACCACGATCGACCTGAACCCGGGCAGGGTCGCCGACAACACGGTCGGCAAGGCGGTGGACTCGGCGTTCGGTAAGGCTGCTGAATCCATCGGAAAGTTCAGCGGTGACCTGCTGGTCGAGTCGATGACCTGGTGGATCGGTACCGACTCGATCAGCCTGTCCTATGCGGGTGTGATGGCGGACAAGGCACCGGTCCAGAAAGTCGTGTTCTTCATCATGATGGCCGGGGTCCTCAGCGGCGCCATGGTGATGATGGTGACCCGCCGCACCGAGCCAGGCGCGCAGATCCTGCTCGGCGGAGTGAAATACATCGTCATTTCCTCGATGGCGTTGATCGTGCTCTCCGGCGCGATCCACGCCGGAGACGACTTCGCTCACCAGATCATCGACACCGACGCCAACCAGTTCGGCCAACGAGTCCAAGCCATGCTGGGCACCTCGACCATCGGCAACCCGGGCGGTGTGCTGCTGCTGGGTATCGTCGCGTTCTTGCTCGGCGCGATCCAGTGGGTGATGGGTTTTATCCGCCAGGCCGGAATCGTCGTGCTGCACAACATGATTCTGTTCGCTGCTGCGGGACAGCTCACCACGTGGGGGCGGCAGTGGTTCCCCCGCATCGCCGCCACGTGCGTGGCGCTGGTGCTCTACAAGCCGATGGCGGCGTTCATCTACTCCCTCGGTTTTCAGCTCATCGGTCAGGAGCAATCGCTGACCACCTTGGTCACCGGCTTGATGGTGATCGCGCTCGCGGTGATCGCCTTGCCCGCGATGCTGAAGTTTTTCGACTTCATGGGCATGCACGTCAGCGGCGGCTCCGGCGCGCTCGGCCTCGCGGTCGGTGGTCTGGCGGGCGGGGCGCTCGGCGCCGCTGCGGCCATGGGTGGAAGCGGCTCGGGCTCTTCCTCGGGTGGGGATGGATTCGCGAGCTTCATGTCCGCGACCGGCCCCGGTGGCGGCGAGCCCGACCCGTCGCCGGGCAACGGGGGCACCTCCGCTCTGACTTCTGGTGGTGGACAGGCCCAGTTGGAATCGGGGTCCTCGCCCAAAGCGCTGGGCACCGGTAGTTCCGGGCTCGAACTCGAAGCCGGACCAGGCCCGCAGCCCGAGAATCCCGATGCCTCCGGCACACCCACCACACCGAGCGGCAGCGACGGCAGTGGCATCGACGTCGCCGGTGGCACTGAGGCTGGTGGCGCCGCAGCGGCCGACGGTAGCTCCACCGCCGCCGCAGGAGCAGCTGCCACCGGCGGGGTCTCCATGGCGATCCAAGCCGGGCTCTCAGCGGCCAGTGCGGCCGCCAATGCCGCCGACGACGTCGGCGCGGAGATGACCGGTGACGACGTCGGGCCCGAACACCGATGAGCGCCAACACACCTCACCCAATCAGGACACATCCATACACCGCGAGCCAGGCGGCACACGTTAAGGACAAACAATGAGCGACACCGGCTACGGCGGATTCCGCGAAGTCAAGGGCTACGGGCTGGGCCGCCTGGGAACCAGCGGCACAGCCATCATCCTGGCCTCGGTGGTGGGATTGGCCTTCACCACATTCATCAACCTGTTCGCGGCCTTCATCGGCCTGTTCATCGCCATCCCCGTGCTGGCACTGACGATCGTCCCGATGGGCGACTCGCGACGCACCGTCGTCGAACATCTGATCTGGAACGTCCGGGCGTGGTGGGGCAACCGCCACAACAGCGACGCCTACGCCGCCGACGTCCTCGAAGAGGTGCCGCGCGGGGAGAACATGCCCGGTGTGTTGGCTCCGCTGATGCCGTTGACCGTCGAAGACGGTCGCGGCGGCACTCAGTGCCTGATCTGGAACCGACGCACCGGCATCCTGTCGGCGGTGCTGAGGGTGTCCCCGGTCGGGATCACCCTGGCCGACAGCGCCGACACCACCGCGTGGGTCCGCAACTACGGCGCCTGGTTGGCCGATCTCGGGTTCACCCCGATCATCTCCTCGGTCGTTTTCACGTGTGAATCGTCGCCGACCGGCGGTGTCGACCAGCGCGCCTACACCCTCGCGCGTATGGAGCGCGACGGCAAAAACGCGCCCGCGCTGGCCAAGAAGATCATGGAAAAGGCCGTCAACCAGTCACGTTCGACCACCGCCGACATTCAGATGCGGGTCACGGTGAACTTCGATCTATCCAAGGCATCGCCGCAGCCCAAGACGCTGTCCGAAGGTGCGGCCGAGGTGGTGCGGTGGCTGCCGCGCATCGAGTCCGCGCTCGCCGCGGCCGGGGCGACGGTGACCGACCGCGCGTCCACCGCGTCGGTGATACGCAACATCCGCGCCGCGGTCGACCCCGCCATCCGGATCTTCCTGTCCGACACCCCCGACGATGACGACGAACTGCTGGTCTGGACCGACGCAAGCGCCCTGCGCGCCGAAACCACCAAGGATGTCTACTACCACGACTCGGGCTATTCGGTGACCTGGGTGCTCAAGGGAATGCCCAGTAGCGTTGTGCGCCACCATATCCTGCTCAAACTGGTCAGTCCGGGAAAGTTTTATCGGCGTTTCTCGTTGGTCTACCGACCTTACAGCGCCGCAGCCGCAGCCGACATCGTCGAACGTGAAATTCAGGGCGGCAAACTCCGCCAACTCTGGAACACCAAAACGAAAAAGGACGAGACCCAGAGAGAATTCGACGATCGTGTGCGCGCGCGTAAGGCCGCACAGGAGGAGTCGATGGGCGCGGGACTCGGCCGATTCACCATGTATGTCACGACCACGACACGCAACGAGGAAACCTTGGCAGCGGCCTGCGCCGATATCGAGGATCGAGTCAGCGCGACCAAATTGCAGTTCCGCCGGGCCCGTGGCGCGCAGCCCGCCGCGTTCGCGGCTTCGCTCGGTTATGGCATCGAGCCGACCTCGGGACTTTCGCGTAGTGCCGCACAGAGGTGGCTAGCGTGACCGGCACCGGATTTGTCACCGAAGCCGAGGCCACTGCGCGGCTGCATCGGGCGGCAGGCCGTGCAGGTTTGGCTGAACGCTGGCTGGCCAAGCTGGGAGTTGTCCCGGCTTACCGCACACAGGATTCGCTCGATCCTGATGAGCCCGGCCAAGAACCGTTCAACCCGTTCGCGCCTTTCGCGTCGATGCCCCCGATTCCCGACGCGCGAGGGGAGCATCGACCCTTCGGTGGGTACGCCCACAACGTCGACGCCGGGCGCCTGTTCGCGGGCACAACCACCCAAGTCCAGGGCCTATACCCGTTCCCTGCCGCGTCCGGTGCACGAGTGCGCGGCGTCCCGTTCGGCCGCCACCTACACACCGCCGAACCCATCGGACTCGACCCCTCGCAGTGGCTGGTCGACGGTTTGGTCACCAACACCGGCCTGTGGGTGCAAGGACAGCCCGGCATCGGGAAGTCCACCGCGATCAAGCGCCTGCTCGTCGGTCTTGTCGCGTTCGGGTTCGCCGCGGTGATCCCCGGCGACATCAAAGACGAATACACCCCGATCGTAGAAGCGTTGGACGGCAAGGTGTTCCGTATCGGGCGCGGCCTCCACAGCCTCAACCCCCTCGACCTCGGGCCGCTACGCGGCGCGATCAACGCGGCGGTGGGCACCGCACGCGAGCAGCTGGTCTCCCAGGCTCGCGGTCGTCGGCTGGACCTGCTGGAATCGCTGATCACGATCGTCGGCGGCCAGGACCTCACTGCCACCGAACGGCTGCTGCTGGCCATGACCGTCGACCAAGCCGATGCCGCCAGCCAACGCTGCGGTTTGCCCGATCCGACGATCCCCGAGCTGGTAAAGATCCTCGACTCCGCCACCGACCCGCTGCTGCGCGTCGTGGCAGCCCGCGATGAGCACGACTACCAGCGCGAGATCCGCGAGCTGCGTAATACGTTGGTCCTGTTGTGTGAAGGCCCGATCAAGGGCATGTTCGACCGGCCGTCGAGCTTCTCCCTCGACGCCGACCCGCCAGCGATCTCGCTGTCGCTCGGCGCCGTGGAGGACGACGGCGACGATGTGGTGGCCGCCGCAATGATGTGCGCATGGGCATGGTCGGCGGGCCTGATCGAGGGCAAGCAGGCCGCCGGACAACGCCGCAATATTTTCCAGCCCCAAGACGAGCTGTGGCGGGCGCTGCGCGCGGCTCCCGGCTTGGTCGAGAAGTCCGACCGGATGACCCGACTCAACCGCAGACGCGGAGTGGTGTCGGTCCAGTCGACGCACTCCATTACCGACCTGGAGGCGCTCCCGACCGAGGCCGACCGCGCCAAAGCCAAAGGCATGGTCGCCCGCAACGCCATCAAGGTCATCGGCGGGCTCGACAATGCCGAAATGGATCGGCTGCACGCGATTTCACCGTTTACCTCCGGCGAGAAGGAGTTGGTGACGCGATGGTCTGCGCCACCGACCTGGGTGCCCGGTCAGCGACATCCCGGCCGAGGCAAGTACCTCATCAAATCCGGCTCACGCATGGGGTTGCCCGTGAATGTCGACCTGACACCAGAAGAACTCACCCTTTACAACACCGATGGCGCCTTCAGCGCACTCGACGGCCCCGCCTCGGAGCGGAGCAACCGTGCAGCATGAGCGACCGACTCGGGAAAGGATCGTGATGCGGGAGGTCATCTCCGCACCAGACTGGAACCCCGATCCCGGTGGCACAACCACCGCCATGATCATCACGGTCACCGACCATGTTGCGGCACTGCCGCGCCGCTGGTGGGGCCAGAGCCTCGTGTGGAACCCCGAACTATGCGGCCCAGCAACAGCTTTCCGATGGGACCTACTCGCAGCAATCACCGATGCCACCGACGCCGACCGCATCGCCGAGGCGCTGTTCTCCGTGGTTCAAGACGAAGGCGCGTTGTTCTTCGTCCCAGAGGCATCGCTGATGACCGCGAACCTGCTCCTGGCCGCCGTACGCGGACGACGCAACCTCACCGACGTTCTCGACTGGATCCACACCGGCAACCTGAACGAGCCCTACCGCCTGCTGGACCTGTCCGGCGAGCACGGTCCGACCGCGGATATGGACACGTTCCGACAAGCGCCGGCGGGAGAGCAGGCCGCGATCTGGGCGGTGGTCCGCCAAGCCGTGCTGCCACTGGATTACGGCCCGATCCTCGCCGCCCTGAGCCCGCAGGCGGGGGCAGGGTCGGTTATGGAACAACTGCCGCGCCTCGAATCGGGTGCGCTCGCCGCGCATGGGGAGATCTTCGTCGTCGAGGTGCCTGGCACCCGCAGCGCGGGCGTAGCCGCAGCATTGAGGGCCGAGCTGCTGCTGGCGGCCCAGGAGGCGGGCGTGTCGGTGCAGGTTGTGAATGTCGGCGCCCTGCGAAGGAGTGCGTGATGGAAGATTCCGCGCTGGCCTGGGTGTGGATCGCGGCGTTCGTCGCGGCCGGAATCGGCTACGGCGTCTACCGAATCCACGAACAAGGCACCTCATTGCTGGTGATCGCGCTGGTCACGGTGGTGCTGGTTCTGCTGGTGGCCATGCTGGGGTGGGCAGTGCGCAAAGCGTGGCCGCGCGAGACGCCAGAAACGCTGCTGCGCGACAAGAGCCAGATCCCAGACATGCTCGGCAAGAACGCTGCCCAGCGGGGGGCTGGCCTGCGTGCCTCCATCGATACCGCCAAGGGCGTGTCCATGCGGGAGCTGGCCCCGGTGATCGGTCGCCTGGTGGGCAAACTGGTCTACGCGTCCTGGGAGGACTTCACCATCGTGCTGATGGGACCGCGCAGCAACAAAACCTCGGCCGTCGCCGTCCCGCGCATCCTGTCCGCACCCGGCGCGATAATCGCCACCTCGAACAAACCCGACCTATGGATTCTCACCGGAGCCCTACGCAAAGCAGTCGGACCGGTCTACGTCTTCGACCCCAGCCAGATCGCCTACGCCCCCCAAACATGGTGGTGGAACATCCTTTCCGCCGTCACGACGTTGCGCGAGGCCAAGATGATCGCCGAGCACTTCATCGAGGAGAACCGCGGTGCGGGCTCCGCCCAGAACGAAGACCCGTTCTTCGCACCCACCGGAAAAAACCTATTGGCATGGGCGCTGCTGGCCGCCGCGCTGAGCGGACGCACCATGCGCGATGTCCTGGACTGGATCGACACCTACTCCGACAAACCGATCGACATCCTGCTCCAACACGGAAATCGCCGCGCGGGCAACGCTCTGGCCGCCGTGCTGGACCTACCACCCGAAACCCGAGGCGGCGTCTACGGTGAGGCCCAGACCGCGTTGGCTTCGATCCAGGACGAAGAGACCTTGCGCTGGATCACCCCACCGCACACCTGGGAACAGCCAACCACGGAAAAGATCACCGAACTCGACCTGTGGTCGCTGTTCGCCTTCGAAGACGGCAAGGCTCCAACCCTGTACCTGATGACTCAAGAAGGATCGGGCAGCGCCGGCGCGGTGATCGCCGCGATGGTCGCCAAGATCTTCGAACTCGGCGACCTCGCCGCATCAGCCCATGGCGGACGCGTCGACCCGCCTCTGACACTTGTCCTTGACGAATGCGCCAACATCTGCCGGATCAAGCGCCTGCCGAAACTTGCTTCGCATCTGGGCTCGAAGTCGATGTGCGTCACCGCGATCTTCCAGTCCGAAGCACAGATCATCTCCACCTGGGGCGCCGACGAAGCAGCTGCATTGTGGGGCGCGTCGACCGTGCGCATTCTCGGCGCCGGATTGCAGGACGAGCCGTTCTTGCGCAAGATCTCCGGTCTTGTCGGCCAGTACAAGCCCCGCGAGCGCCGCCGCTCGCACGGTCCTGGCGGTGTCACCACCTCCAACGACCGCGGATCACTCGAGCCGATCATGCCCGTCGAAGACATCGCCGCGATGAAAAAGCACAACGCGTTGCTGATCCGGCAGTCCTCGAAGCCGGTCCTGATCGACCTTATTCCCTGGTACACCGAGCCGGAAAAGGGCGACATCGAACGGGTCCGGGACGAGGCCACCCAGGAGGTGCAGAACGCCGCGATCGAGCATTTAGGTCCGGCCAACCCGGTCGCGAAGACACTGCGTCGGCGACTCGACGACAACGCGGAGGCGAGTGCGGCGTGAGCACTGACGGGTCTCCGGACACGCGTCTCGGAGAACTGCGCGACCAGCTCGCGATGCTGAGCGAAGCGATCGTCGAGATGCGCACCCAAAACCGGTTGCTGTCAACGAAAGTCGAGCGTGTCGACGCTACCGCCGCCCGCTCGGCCCAGGGACTCGACGAGTTCGAAACAGCGCTCGGAGTACTCGCTGACCGGATGACCGCGAGCGCCCCGCCCAGCACAGTCACCGGCGCACCACCGGGTACAGCCGAAACGGTGGCAACCCCAGCGACTACTCCCCCTGACTCGGCCATGGACCAGATCGACATGGAAGTGCTGCTGGACTGGGTGATCGCCAACATCGGTACGTGGGCCCAACGCAAACTACCGCGCTCGGCGACAAGCACTGCCAACGGCGCGATCTGCTGGTGCTCACAATGGTACGAACACCCCGAAGCGGTCACGGTGCTGTGGTCGCTACGCCGCGCGTGGCTCGAAGCAGTCGTCCAGCCCGGTGCCGCCATGGCCGTGTACTTCCGCGACTTCTTCTATCCGCTGCTCAACACCCTGACCAACCCAGTCGGCCCGTTTTACGCCTGTACCCCCGACAGCCACGACCTTGACGCGAAGTTCGTCCCGGTCAGCCCCGCGGCCTTCAGGATGTAGTCTCTGCTCGCCCACGCCTGAGCAGAACCCATCACACACCCTCCGCGGTGCGGGAAGTGGACAGCATTAGCCTCAATCTTTCGCGGGGCTGACGTGCTGGCCTGAACGGTCTCGGATTGGTATTTCGATCGTAGTTTCCCGGTCATGCGTGCGGCGGTCGGCCCGCGCAGCGGGCTGGCTGCCGGGTTCTACGAGCCCGGGACGGTCGACTACCGGCCGTGTTGCCACGGTCGGAAACCTGGGCGGCAACGGTGCCGGGTGCGACGACGAGGGCGCCCCTCCCAGTCACCCGACATTTCAAGGGGTTCATTCGGCTCACCCCCTCCTTGTAGACGGCAAGGCTGGCAGGCTGGCGCTGGCATACTTCCAGCGGCCGGGGGTAGTCGCGACTATATGGGGGCCTGCGAACGAGGAGGTGGATATGATGCCCGGGATGTGCATGCAGATGATGAATATGCTGCGCGACATGTGGAACATGATGTTCCCGTCCATGCCGATGTGAACGAGGTCGAAGCGATAAGCTTCCGACTGTCCGTCGGAAGACCCGATAATCCGCGGGCCCGGCAAGGGTGCCCTGCGGCCCGTCGGTCGGTGATTCAACGTGAAGGTCATGTCCCGACTCCTGAGGAGTTCACATGTCTCGACGTTCCATCATGGCTCGAAGGCTCATTCCGTGTATCGGGTTGGTCGCATTGGTCGTCGCCGGCTGCGGCGATGACGGCGACTCCCCCACGGTCCAGCCTCCCTCCACCACACCCGGCGTGTCGGTGAGTTCGGCGGATACCACCGCCCCGGCGGCCACTTTCAACGACGCCGACGTGACGTTCTTGCAGATGATGTACCCCCACCACGAGCAGGCCGTGCAAATGGCACAGCTGGTGCCTTCACGGTCCCAGGACCAACAGGTCATCGACCTCGCGGCCGGGATCGAGGCAGCCCAGCAGCCCGAGATGACCCAGATTCAGTCGCTGCTGGCGAGCTTCGGAAAACCGGACCCTGCCAGCGGCGCGATGAACCACGACATGCCCGGAATGATGTCGCCGGAGCAGATGTCTTCGCTCGAGGCGATGTCCGGGCCGGAGTTCGACAAGATGTGGTTGCAGATGATGATCGACCACCACCGTGGAGCGGTGGAGATGTCCCAAACCGAGATCAGCTCGGGAACCAACCCCCAGGCAAAACAGCTGGCCGAAACCATCGTGGCGGCACAGCAGCAAGAGATCACCCAGATGGAGACACTGCTGGGGCAAAAATGAGCGTGTCCAGTCCCTCGATACTCGTAGTCTCCTGCGCCCGATGGGTCCATGGGCTTGCGGAGCCCGAGCACGGTGAGGCGGGCTCGAGCGGTTGACCTGCGAGTGCGACGCGGCTGCCTCCGTCACCAGCGATGTTGCGCCAACAGATCAAGCAGACTACTGTCTACTAACGTAGATAGTAGATGCTTGCGTCAGCGACTTGAGCTGGCGCGAGACGCTCCCTCCTGGGGCGTCGACTGCGGCGAAAAATAGCACGATCCCTCATCTCGTGCTTTCGCCGCAATCCCCTGAAGTGGGGCGAGAGATTGTGGCGATCCGGCCCCACTTCAGGACCATCGGTCAGTCAGCACCCCAATGCTGTTCCATCACAATCCCCTTGCTGGCCATCCAGGGCAGTGGGTCGATCTTGACACCGTCCTGATCCCAGATTTCCAGATGCAAGTGCGGGCCGGTGGAAATGCCGCGGTTGCCGACCGAAGCGATCACATCGCCGGCGTTCACTCGCTGACCTTCCTGGACATAGATGTCATTGATATGGCCGTACACGGCGGTTGTTCCGTCGTCCTGCCCTATACGAATCCACTGACCGAATCCGGATGCCGGACCGGCTTCGAGCACCGTCCCGGCGAGAGCGGACCGAATGGGCGTCCCTAGCGCATCCGCGATGTCTACACCGGAATGGAACTGACCCCATCGCGCACCGAATACAGAACTGATGTCACCAGCCAAAGGCAACGCCGCCGGTGGCGCTACCGCTTGCGGCGGGGCGGGAATAGCCTGCTGCTGCAGATCCTCGATGAACTGTTCTGCCTGGGCGAGCGGGCCGACAACTTCGGCGGGCAGTCCAGCCAATCCAAACGGTGCGGCAGCAGGTTCCACGTCATGGGCGACATCCGGCGCCAACGGCGCTGCCATCGCGACCTGCGTCGACGTACTGAGGAGAGCTCCGGCAGCAGCCGCGACGCCGACGGCCACCTTTATTCGGCCATCCGGCGTGGTTTCGGCGCGATGCCGACCCGAACGCCTGGAGTCGGCGAGCAGATGTTGAACGGACACGGAACCAGAAGCTTTTCGGTGATGTGACAAGGCTCGTCCTCGGGTCGGTCGGCGAAAGGCCGGCTCGACCAGGTCGTTGCCGACTTATCGACAGCGACTTTCGGCGCGCGGCGTGATAGGAACTGTACCGATCCGTGACCGTCCCGCAACATTTCGTGAACACCGCGGTTCGGGCGTGAGGACTCAGGTAGTTAGGCGACTCACCTGCGGATATCTACTGCGTCATGCAGTAAGAGACCCCTTCAACCGAAGATCGTCTCACTGAATTGCCCTGCTACACAGAATATTTCGAAACCATGTGATTTGTGTCACTTTTCGAATGAGCGGTACCTACTGCCCGAATACATAGTTCGCGCCCAATGCCAGCCAGGCGGGGCCGGACCGCCTTGCCGCGGCCGTCCACCTGAGCGCGACATCCCCGCCCGCCTTTGTCAACCCCTAGGGGGTATAGGTATTCTCGGTTTACCTTGATACCCCTAGTGGGTATATTGGTGTCGTGGGTCACCAGGGCTCGCATCGAGCCGAAGAGAGACCGGACCATGGTGAACATGCAACGGCAGGACGGCATAGGCGTTGGGTCAACGACCGCCGACAGCACCCATGGCGAGGACCTCGCCATGGCCGCCGCGAGCGTATGGATCGTGGTGGCAGTGCACCTGGACGGGCGCGCACACTATCTTGATTTGCCCGATTCGTTCTTCACGTGGTGGCATCTGCTGCTGTATTCCGGCCTCGGCACGGCGGCCGCCCTGCTGCTGGCGATGGGGGTGCGGCGCAGGGCAGGTCGATCACTGATCTCGGCGCTGGTATTGATGCCCCCGGGATATGGCTGGTCACTAGCCGGGGTCGGTGTCTTCTTCGCCGCCGGAGTCGCGGACATGGGATGGCACATCAGGTTCGGAGTCGAATCCGGGCTCGACGCATTGATCAGCCCGACCCACCTGCTCCTGTTCACCGGGGCGGTGCTGCTGTTCTCCGGCCCGCTGCGCGCGACCCAGATCAAACAGCCGACCGCCCCGATCTGGGCAGCGCCCGCGGTCGTCGCCGCCACCGCGATCACCGGGATCATCGGCTTCGCCCTCAGCTACGTCTCCGCGTTCACCACCGACGCGCCACTGCGCGCGGTCGGCAACTTTCCCGAGGGCACGCCGGAGCACTACGCCACCGAGATCCCGGCCCAGGCCGGCCTAGGCGCGTACCTGGTCACCACGGTGCTGGTCGTGCTACCAGTGGTGCTACTGCTGATGCGGCGACGGTTGCCGCTCGGGGCGATCACCGTCTTCGTCACCGTGTTGGCGGTCCTCGCCCAGACAGTGCAAAACTTCACCCGGCCCTCGGTCGTGATCGCGGCCGTCGTCGCCGGGCTGGTCGTCGAAGGATTTGTCGCGGCATTCGCAGCCGTGGCGCCCCGGGTACCGACGGTGGCGGTGGCGGCGGTCGCGCTGCCGACGCTCCTGTGGTCGGCGCAGTTGGTCGCCTTGCAGCTCGGCCCGGGGGTGGCCTGGTCGGCCGAACTCGCCACCGGGACAGTCGTGCTGTCGGCCTTGGTGTCCGCGACGCTCGCGACCGCGTTCGAGATTGGAAGTCGGCAGGCGTGAAAGAAGCCATGGAGACGAGCAGGACGGACGGGTGCGCTCGAGCGCTACCCGCCGCCCCCACCACCGAACGTGTATCTACGATTTCCCTACGTAGACTTCGCCCGCCGGGGCACCAGCAATCAGCGGCCCGAACTAGATGGACCCGGAATCGCTCGAGCATTCCGCGCCTATCGTGACGGCGCCGACCTCTCCGGTGCATGGGTCGGTCAGCCGAGTGCCGCGATCAGCTCCCGGCAGGCTGTCTCGCAGCGCCGGCATGCTTGTGCGCAAACACGGCAGTGCTCGTGCGCGGTATGGCGTTCGCATTCATCTGCGCAGCTCGCGCATGCGGTGGCGCACGCCTCGAGTAGGGCCCGGGTCAGGTTCGCGTCGTAGCCGGTGTGGCGAGACACCACTCTGCCCGTGGTGTCACAGATGTCGGCACAGTCGAGGTCGGATCTGATGCATTTGACCATCTCGGCCACACCCGGCTCGCTGAGGCAGGCATCCGCGCAGGCGGTGCAGGCCTGTGCGCATTCGAAACATCGCTCGATGCAGGTGGCAAGCACCTTTCGGTCGACCTGGCCGAGGTCGGCCGGATATGAGTCGAGCAGTTCAGCGACGGTACCCATGAATTTTCTCCTCGACGGCGACGGGTCGCCGACTTATGTCGGCGACGGCGAATCAGCTGGTCGTCGGCGCATTACCCGGCTATCGGGCGGTGAAACCGCGACGCCACAGCGGATCAGTCGAGACAACCAGTCTCGCGGAACTGGTCCCGATGCAGTCTCCCGGTTGCCTAACTAGCAGCACATGGCGTGCGCCACACCTCGGATCAGTTGCTGTGCTCGCGCCCAGTATCTACTGTCTAACTACGTAGATAGCGACATTCTGTTCGACACGAACTCACCGTCGAACCCAGCCAGAGGAGTACCCCACAGTGAGCCAAGCAGGCCGTCCTGTAGTTCTGATCGCCGACAAGCTCGCCCAGTCGACCGTCGACGCACTCGGTGACGGTGTCGAGGTTCGCTGGGTCGACGGTCCCGACCGCCCGGCGCTGCTCGCCGCGGTCCCCGACGCCGACGCGATTCTCGTGCGCTCCGCCACCACCGTCGACGCCGAGGTGCTCGACGCGGGCAAGAAGCTACAGATCGTGGCGCGCGCCGGTGTCGGCCTCGACAATGTCGACGTGCCCGCCGCCACCGAGCGTGGCGTGATGGTCGTCAACGCGCCGACCTCCAACATCCACACCGCCGCCGAGCACGCCGTCACGCTGCTGCTCTCGGCCGCGCGCCAGATCCCGGCCGCCGACGCCACCCTTCGCGAGAAGACCTGGCAGCGCAGCAAGTTCAACGGTGTCGAGATCCTCGGCAAGACCGTCGGCGTGATCGGCCTCGGCCGCATCGGACAGCTGTTCGCGCAGCGTCTGGCCGCGTTCGAGACCAAGATCGTCGCCTACGACCCCTACACCTCACCCGCGCGCGCCGCCCAGCTCGGCATCGAGCTGCTGACCCTGGACGAGGTGCTCGAGCGCGCCGACTTCCTCTCCATCCACCTGCCCAAGACCCCCGAGACCAAGGGCATGCTCAACGCGACGACCCTGGCCAAGACCAAGCCGGGCGTCATCATCGTCAACGCCGCGCGTGGTGGGCTGATCGACGAGCAGGCGCTCGCCGACGCCATCAAGTCCGGCCACGTGCGCGCCGCCGGTCTGGACGTGTTCGAGACCGAGCCGTGCACCGATTCGCCGCTGTTCGACCTCCCGCAGGTCGTCGTGACCCCGCACCTCGGTGCGTCCACCTCGGAGGCGCAGGACCGCGCGGGCACCGATGTCGCCAAGTCGGTGCTGCTGGCACTGGCCGGTGAGTTCGTGCCCGGCGCGGTGAACGTCACCGGTGGCGCCGTGAACGACGAGGTCGCCCCCTGGCTGGACGTCGTCCGCAAGCAGGGCGCGCTGCTGGGTGCCATCGCCAACGAGCTGCCCGTCAGCGTCGAGGTGCAGGTTCGCGGCGAGCTGTCCGCGCAGGACGTGGCCGTGCTGGAGCTGTCGGCGCTGCGCGGTGTGTTCTCGGCGCTGGTCGAGGACCAGGTCACCTTCGTCAACGCGCCCGCGCTGGCCAAGGAGCGTGGCATCACCGCCACCGTCACCACCGCTTCGGAGAGCCCGACTCACCGCAGCGTCGTCGACCTGCGCGCCGTGTTCGGCGACGGTTCGACCCTGAACGTGGCAGGCACGCTGACCGAGCCGAACCTGGTCGAGAAGATCGTCAACATCAACGGGCGCAACTACGACATGCGCGCCGAGGGTCTGAACCTGGCCGTGCTGAACTACGAGGATCGCCCGGGACAATTGGGTTACATCGGAACCGTTCTCGGCCAGGCCGGAGTCGATATCAAGGCCGCACAGTTGGCACAGGATGTCGATGCCGCAGGTGCCACCGTGGTCCTCCGGGTCGACAAGAAGGTATCCACCGAAACGAAAGCGTGGATCGAGAAGGTCGTCGGCGCCGCCAAGGTAGTGCTGGTCGACCTGACCTGATCGACAAGCCTCCAGTACCCCCGATGAAGTGACGCCTGCGAGGAAGCCTTCGCTGCATTTCTCGACATGAGCGCAGCGTTGGACGCATTGCTGTAAACCCGGCCACCGGTCTGTCTCCGTCGCCCACGGCGGGGACAGATCATGTCGCTATCGACCATGCCGTGTTCTGGGAAGACCGGTCAGAGTGAACACCTTCGTGCAGGGTATGCGCCTACCAGGAGCAATCAACCAGGAGGCATACCGATGACGATTCAACTCACTCGACTGGCCGCATCTGCTGCTTTGGCGTCCGCGGCGATAGTCGCGGGGGCTGGACAAGCCGCAGCTGATCCGGGATCGGTCGCGATCGACGGCAACATGCAGGTGTTGGGCATGAACGTGCTGCATATCGACGCCCAAGGCACAGGAGACGGCCCGGCGACTGGCACCTACGTCGCGAGCGGGCGGTTGGGAAATATGCCATTACCGGTGCGTGTGACCGGCCCGGTGACCTGCCTGACGATCAACGGAAATACCGTCTCGTTGATCTATCCGATCACGACCGCTGAACCGGTCATGATGTTCGCACCCGATTCGATGGCCATCCAGATTACCGTCACCAAGGGCATCAACGGCGAGCCGAATCGGATCGGCTACGGAATCCCGATGCCGACGACCAGCTTCAGTGGATGCCAGCCGGGTCCGACGCCGCTGATCTTCGACGGGACCATCGACATCAACTGACGCGCGTACGTCAACCGTTGTGGGAGCGGAAGCGGCGCAGACGCAAGCTGTTGCTCACGACGAACACCGAGGAGAACGCCATCGCGGCACCGGCCAACATGGGGTTCAGCAGACCTGCCATCGCCAGCGGCAAAGCGGCGACGTTGTAGGCGAACGCCCAGAACAGGTTGCCCCTGATCGTGCCGAGCGTCTTGCGCGACAACCGGATCGCGTCTGCCGCAGCCCGTAGATCGCCCCGAACCAGGGTCAGGTCGCTGGCCTCGATCGCTACGTCGGTGCCGGTGCCCATGGCCAAGCCGAGGTCTGCCTGGGCCAGCGCCGCCGCGTCGTTGACGCCGTCACCGACCATGGCGACGACCTTGCCGTTGGCCTGCAGCTTCTTGATGACGTCGACCTTGTCCTGGGGCAGCACCTCGGCGATCACCTGTTCGATGCCGACCTCGTCGCCGATGGCCCGCGCCGCGGCAGCGTTGTCACCGGTCAGCAACATCGGTGTCAGCCCCAGCGCACGCAGTTGTGTAATCGCTTCGGCGGACGTTGGTTTCACCGTATCGGCGACTACCAGGGCCCCGCGTGCCCTACCGCCCCAGGCCACCGCGACGGCGGTCTTCCCCTCGGATTCGGCAGCGGCCATGGCTTGCTCCAAGTCCGAGTCCAGGTTTTGCACATGCTCGGCCACCAGACGGCGACGCCCGACCACAACCGAGTGGCCATAGACGACACCCTCCACACCCAGACCCTCGACGTTGGCGAAGCCCTGCACCGGTCCGAGATCGCCGACCCTCTCCCGGGCACCCTTGGCGATCGCCTGCGCGATCGGGTGCTCGGAGGAATCCTCCAGCGCCCCGGCCAACTCCAGGATCTGCACCTCGTCCTCGCCCTCGGCGGCGTAGACCTTCAGCAGGCTCATCTTGCCGGTGGTGACGGTACCGGTCTTGTCCAGCACCACGGTGTCCACCCGTCGGGTCGATTCCAGCACCTCCGGCCCTTTGATCAGGACGCCCATCTGCGCACCACGGCCGGTACCGACCATCAGCGCGGTGGGCGTGGCTAAGCCAAGGGCACAGGGGCAGGCAATGATCAGCACGGCGACTGCGGCGGTGAAGGCCGCGGCGACAGAACCTCCGGTACCGAGCCAGAACCCGAGCGCCACCACTGACAGCGCGATCACAATGGGTACGAAGATCCCGGAGATTCTGTCTGCCAGCCGCTGAGCCTGGGCTTTGCCGTTCTGGGCCTCCTCCACCAGCTTGGCCATCTGGGCCAACTGAGTGTCAGCGCCGATCCGGCTCGTACGTACCACGATTCGCCCGCCTACATTGACGGTGGCGCCGACCACGGCGTCGTCGATGCCTACCTCCACGGGCACGGACTCACCGGTCAGCATCGAGGCGTCGACCGCCGACGAACCTTCCACGACCGCACCGTCGGTGGCGACCTTCTCCCCGGGGCGCACGACGAAAAGATCGCCGACTGCGAGCTGGTCGGCGGGTATGCGCTCCTCTTTACCGTCGCGCAGCACCGATACTTCTTTGGCGCCGAGCTCCAACAGCGCTCGCAGCGCGGCACCGGCCTGCCGCTTGGAGCGGGCCTCGAAGTAGCGTCCGGCGAGGATAAATGTGGTAACGCCAGCCGCCACCTCCAGATAGATGTTGCCGGCGCCGCCTTCACGAGCGATGGCCAGTTCGAACGGGTGCGTCATTCCCGGCATACCGGCGGTGCCCCAGAACAGTGCGTACAGCGACCACCCGAGTGCGGCGAGCGTGCCGATGGAGATGAGCGTGTCCATGGTGGCGGTCGCGTGGCGCAGGTTGGTCCAGGCGGCTCTGTGGAACGGCAACGCACCCCAGATCACTACCGGCGCGGCCAGTGTCAGTGACAGCCACTGCCAGTTGGTGAACTGCAGTGCCGGAATCATCGCCATGGCGATCACCGGCACCGTCAGGATCAGCGAGATGAGCAGGCGCTGCCGGAGCGAGGCAGTCGGGTCATCCGCGTCCGTGGCCGTTGCCGAGTGTTCTTCTGCCCCGATCTTCGAGGCCGCGTGCGCGGCGGTGTATCCGGCTTCCTCGATCGTTGCAACCAGGCTCTCCGGCGTCAGCTCGCCGGAGTATTCCACGCGCGCCTTCTCAGTGGCGTAATTGACCGTGGCGGTGACCCCGTCGAGCTTGTTCAGTTTCTTTTCGATGCGATTGGCGCACGAAGCGCAGGTCATACCACCGATGGCCAACTCGATCCGGGTGGGCGGTTGCGTTGTGGTGCTCATCGCTGACTCCGATCCGTACCGCGATGAAGATGGATCTGAGAACTGATAGAGAGACAGAGGGCTTCGGTCAGTCGGCAAGCTGATAGCCGGCTTCGCCGATAGCCGCGGCGATTGCGCTTCGGTCGAGTGGGCCCGTCGCTTCGATGCTCACGTGCCCGCTGGCGAAGTCGGCTTCTACCCGGTAACACCCGCAATCTTGCCGACTTCCTTGATCACCGACTTCGCACAGCAGCTGCAGGTCATTCCGCTCACGGTCACAGTGATGGTGCTCATGACAAACCTCCTGAAGTCTCGCGATCGCCTCACTATCGCCTGACCACGATTATACCCCCCTCCGGTATTAATGGGTGAGCCGCGCGCCCGCCGAAAGTCTGATAGTTGGCCACGTGGCACAGATGCGACCAGCTCAGGCTGGCGGATCGCGCGTGTGGCGAACCGTCCGAACAACCTACGAAATCGCTTAGTAGTATCGTCGCGTGATCTTCGCGCCGATGATTCCGCGACGAGCCGCGCTGCTGCGGCTCGCGATCGTGCTGTCGGCGCTAGTCGGGATCGCGCTCGTTCATGGGGCCCAGTGCCAGGCCGGGATGCCGATGGGGATGGCGCAGTCGGTTGTCATGCGCGATGACGCGGGTCAGTGCGGCGCGAGAGGCGATGATCCCAGTTCGCACGCGCACGACCGAGGCCACGATTCCGGGAAGGGCGTCCAGGCGCCTGATGCGCCGATGCCGATGGTCGAGGATGCCGCGCCTGCGCCGCCGGTGGGGTTGGCGATGGCGTGCTTGGCGGCCTTCTTGGCGTTGCTGGCGGTATTCGTCTTTGCGCGTCGGGAAGTCACCGTCACTGTGCTGCGGCAGGTTCAGAATGTAGGGCTGACAGGGGTGCGGGCGGTCCTGCCGCGTGCGCCGACCCTGGCGCAACTCTGCGTGTTACGGACATAGAAAGCCCTCGCCCGGGATGCATCGGGTGCTGTGACCGTCCCGGGTATCGCACCGACAGCTCCGCCGCCGGTGCGATTACTCATGCCCTCCACGTTCCTCTCCTCGCAGGAGTCTTTTGTGAATCTCGTTCCTGTTCTCGTCACCGGCTTGTTCGCCGGTGGCGTGTCCTGTGCCGCCGTGCAAGGTGGGCTGCTCACCGGGTTGATCACCCGTCAGCGCGCCGCGGCATCAGCGGTCACTACGACCTCGTCCACCGCGCGAACCTCCGGCGACGTGGCTGTGACAACGACATCGAACCCGGACTGGTATCGGCGCGTGGCCGACGATCTCGCCCCGGTCGGCGGGTTCCTCGCCGGGAAACTGGTGTCACACACTGTGCTCGGTGCGGTGCTGGGTGCGGTGGGCGGTGCCGTGCAGTTGTCGACCGGTGCGCGGACCTGGCTGCAGATCGGGGCCGGACTTCTGATCATCGCCTTCGGTCTCGCGCAACTGGGTGTGCCGGGATTCCGGGGCATCGTTGTCGAACCACCGGCGTCGTGGATGCGCGTACTGCGCAAGCGGGCGCGTTCGCAGGCCGCGGTGGCGCCCGCAGCGCTGGGTGTACTCACGGTCCTGATCCCCTGTGGGGTGACGCTGTCGGTGGCAGCGCTGGCCCTGGCCTCGGGGTCACCATGGTGGGGTGCGGCGATCATGGCGGTCTTCGTGCTGGGTACCAGCCCGCTGTTCGCGGTACTCGGATACGCCGCGCGAGTCGCGGCGACGGCGTGGCGGGGCCGATTGACCTTGGCCACCGGTGTCGTAGTGCTCGCGATGGGCTTCTACACCGTAAATGGCGGCTTGGAGCTCGCCGGTTCGCCGTTGGCGGCCAGTCGGATCGTGGAGTCGATCGGTGTCGAACCGCCGGCAGCGGATGCCTCGGCCGCCATCGTCGCCGACGGTGTGCAGACCCTGACGGTGACCGCGAAGACAGGTGCCTACAGCCCGGAAAACATCGAAGCCGTCTCGGGCGTCCCTACCACGCTCGTCGTCAAAACCAGCCGAACGCAGGGATGTGTCCGGTCGATGGTTTTACCGAGCCTCGGCATTACCACGACGCTGCCGACCAGTGGTGAAACCCGCATCGACCTGGGGACGTTGCAGCCAGGCCGCTTGGACTACACCTGCGGCATGGGCATGTACTCAGGCATTATCACCATTCTCTGAAGGGACAACACCGCATGACAACCCTTATTTTCCGGATCGAAGGCATGCACTGCGGCAGTTGCGCACTGCTCATCGACGACACCCTCGAGGACCTGCCCGGCGTGGCCGGCACGCAAACCTCGATGAAGAAGGGCCGCAGCACCGTGGAGCTCGATGCCGCGGTCACTACCCCCGACGACGTGATCGCCGCGATCACCGAGCTCGGCTATACCGCGGTAGTCGACGGATAGTTACGGGGCCGACCAGGGTTGCGTCAGCAGGTCCGCGTTGATCTGCTGACGCCCCCACAACACGAGCATCCCAACCACGGCGACGATCCGCACCGCCCGGCTCAGGCCAGGACGCAACGCGAACTGCAACCAGTGGCCGGTGAGTACGCCGAGCGTGCCGCGGGCGAGGGCAAGGACAACAACGACGGCGAGGACGAGCACGCCTGGGTTGTAGCGAACAGAGGCCGACACGTCCCCATCGAGCAACAGGTACGTTGCCCGGGTTCCGCCACAGAACGGATCCATGAGCCCGAGGTAATGCGTCGGTCCGTGCAGGTCCACCGACGGCACCCCGACCACCCGCAGTGCTGTGCCGGCGAGCGCGATCACCACGGCGGATACGGTGAGCCACAACAACCGGTCCCCGTCTTGCCGAGCAGTCGACTCGGGGACTACGGACCCACCATCCATCATCTACTTCCTCACTACGTAGTCGATGTCTCGAACATTAGTTCACCAGGCACATCACGACCACGGTGAGAACCACATCGAGGCGTGCGGACGGACTCCATCCGCCGCAGGAAGGCATCCAATCAACCGCGTCTCGGCGGCGCTGAGCATCGCAATCACAACCGCTCGCGCGAGAACGCTGACGTGGGGCGACGCCCCGACTCGTCGCCCCACCTGTGATGACTGAGGCGGAGGCATCGCGAGATGAAGGGAATCGCACGCCTCCGCCGCAGCCGACACCCCGGGGTCTCGGGGGTGCCTTGTGCCGGAATCACCAATCGGCACAAGTACTATCCGCCTCAGTAGAACGCTAGCCAGCGCTGTCGAAGAATGCAACAGCCTTCGAGGCGTAGATTCATGCCGGGCTCAGGGACTATCCTATGAGATTGGATAGGAGCTTGGTCTACATCGGAGATCAGGAGATCGCCATGGCTTCGGGACGAGGCTGGTGGACGAAACGGCAGTTGTACGCGGTCCTCGCCGTGCTGCCAGCGCTGGCACTGTCGGCATGTAGCTCTGAGGGCGTGGATACGGACGGCCCGGCAACTGCTCAAGAATCCGTCATCACATCCGACGCGGTCGATTCGACACGGATTGAAGTCAGTGAGACCGAATTCGCGATAAACGTGCCTAACTCTCGGTTGACACCGGGAACGTACACGTTCGTCGTCGAGAACTCCGGTTCGGTCTCTCATGATCTTGTGATCCTGGGTCCAGGCGTGGAATCACAGCGCACATCGCGGATAGAAAGCGGCGGCTCGAGCGAGCTGACCGTAAACCTGGAGCCTGGTTCTTACACACTGTGGTGCTCGGTCGGAAACCATCGGGAACTCGGCATGAGCACCGAAATTGCCGTGAGCTGATCGGGAGCCAGGGCCGCCCAACGCGGGTAAGCGCGCAGTCTCTCGCCGCGCAGTCTTTAACCAGATGGACATGGCACCGATCGACGGCGCAATGGCCCTCGGGCTCTCGTGCACAAGGCTGGGTGTCGCGCTTGCCTCCACAAGCGGCGCCATGTGTAGATCAGCGCGGCATTGGGTTCGGGTGGCGACTACGACCCGGGCGCCCACCCCGCCCGCGAACGCGAGCGAAATCGCGGCGCGAGTAACCAAGAGTGGAGACGACGCCACGAGCCGTCGCCCCCACTCTCGATGGCCTGACCGAGCGCGCGAGATGAGGGGATCACGCGCCACGGCCGTGGCCAACACTCCAGCTCTTAGGGGCGCCCGCGCCGAGACCGGCGCAAGCACAATCTACGTCAGTAGATAGTAGATGTAGCGGAATGCAACTGCCCGGCCGGTGTTCATGACTGGCGCCTCGGCGGCGGAATCAGTCGGCGCCTTCGGCTGCCGATAGTATGGCGGCAGGCTGCAAATACTGTGTGCAACGCCCGTATCTCGATCCGGCAGAGGAGCCAATCGGTGCCATCGACGTCTGTGCGTACGGCCGCGATCGTCGGCGTCCAGGCGCTGCGGGGGATGTCATGAGTGTGGCGCTGTGCCTACTGGCTTACATCGTGGTCGTAGTGGTGCTGGCGCCGCCGCTGTTGCTGCGGACGGCCGGTGACGGGCAACATCCACGCTTGGGGCTGGTGGCCTGGGTCAGCGCTATGGTGTCGGCACTGCTGTCCGGGGCGGTCGCGATGGTGTTCCTCGGCGTCGATGTCGTTCGTGATCTGCTCGCTGATCAGCATCTGGATCTCGGACGCTGTTTCCGACAGCTCCACGACGCCGCGAGCGGCATCTACGGAGCCGCTGTGCAGGTCGGATTGTGGGCACTGGCGGGGCTGGCGGTGATCGCGGCCGCAGTTGCGGTGTGGCGGTTGTGCGGTTCGCTGCTCCGGGCGCGCTCTGTGACACACCAGCATGCGCAAGCGGCCCGGATGGTCGGTCGCCCTCATGACCGACATGACGCGGTGGTGCTCGATCATCCCGAACCGGCGGCGTATTCGGTGGCCGGGAACCCGCACACGATCGTGTTGACCCAGGGCATCGTGGCAACTCTCGACGACGAGCAACTGGGCGCGGTCATGGCCCACGAGCGCGCCCACCTGAACGGACGCCATCATCTGCTGCTCGCCTTCACACGAGCGTTCGCCTCGGTGTTCCGGGTCGAGTTGTTCGTCACCGGCGCCGCCCAGGTGGGGCGCCTGGTCGAGATGATCGCCGATGACGCCGCCGCCGACATCTATGGGCCCATCACCGTGTGTGAGGCACTGCTGACACTGGCCGACTCTCCCGGCAAGGCCCCCGTCGCGGCCACGGAAGTAGGCCTGGCCGATCGGGTCCGCCGACTCGCCGAGCCACCGGTACTCACCAGGATGAATCGTTTCGCCGCCTCGGCCGCTATCGCCGCGGTCGTGTTGGGACCGATGATCGCGACCCTGGCCGCCGCAGGTGGGATCGGCGTCTGCGCCCTGGGCGGCTGACCCGCTGTTTCTGCCTCGAGGGGTCTCCGGAACAGCGCCGCGCGCTCGCCCTGACAGGACCAGTGGGTGCCGGGTGCGGACAACCGCACCCGGCACCCACTGGTGAAGCGGTGACTAGCGAGACGCGCGGCGGGTGCGCGCCAGTGCTGCCACAGCCGCGGCCGCGGCGATCACGGCCAGGCCCACCCCGCCGACAGCCATCCAGCGGGTCGCCGAATCGGTGCCGGTCTCGGAATCGTGCCCACCCTGGGCCGCCGCGGGACCGGCGGCGTGGGAGTGTCCGTCACCCTCGGGAGCGGCCGACAGCGCCAGGACCGGCAGCGGGAACTCCGGTTCGGGTGCACCCTCGGCGCTGGGCTGGTCCCATGTGACGACCTTGCCGTCGCTGTAAGTCTGCACAGCACGGAAGGAGACCGTGTCCTGGGTGGGCAGCGGCCCGGCGTAGAGATCGAAACGCTGGAACTGTCCCGGGCCGACACCGGATCCGGGTTCCGCGGTCCAGGTGACGGAGGTCGCCATCTTGGCCGCGTCCCTGTTCACTGTCGCGGTCCACCCGGGCATCGGTTCGGTGCGCGCGGTTTTCAGGCCGGGCAGTTCGACGGTCAGCGCGGTGGTCGAGGCTTCTTCGGATTCGTTGGAGATGCGGAAGGTGAGAACCACTGAGGCCTTTTGCTTGGCGCCAGGGGCCTCGACGCCCAAGTGCGCCGAGGCGACACCGCCGGCCAGCGCGGTAGCGGCCGCAGCGGCGCCGAGGGTCACGGCGAGGCGCCGCAGAACTGAAGTCATTTCATGTGTCCTTGAGTGGGTGGTGACTAACGGTCGGATGCCGGGACCCTGTGGGAGGGCCCCGGCGCTCGACGTCATCACCAGCCTGGCTGTGCAACCAGGCGGGCCTCACCGCCTGGTTTCCGGTCCGGCGGCGGGATAACGCGAGCGCCGGTCCTCGGCAGAGGGGTGGGTGCGTGGTGTGGGAGGTGGAACCCGGCGATGTGGGCGCCGGTCGGGTTCCGAGCCCGGCCACGGTGGTGGCGCGCCGGTCGGGATACGAGGCGCGGGACCGAGGCGGTCCTCTGCCGGCTGTCGCAGCCGGGGCGGCGGGGGTTGGCGGCGGTAGGTGTGTTGGGCGGACTCCGGCGCGGGTCGGGGCTCGGTCGATGCTCTTCGCGGTTTCACCGGTTCGGCGCGATATCCGGTACGTCGGCGCAATGGTGTGGTCACCGTATCCGCGCCCGCGAACGCGGGTTCGGTGGGCCGATGACGTCCGCTGGGCAGACGATGACGTCCGGTGACGTGTTGCTCGGGTGCGGTGGTGGCGCGGTCGGTGCGTTCCAGTCGCAACAACGCGTAGGCGGCGAGGACGCCGATCGCGGTCAACCCCGCCCAGACGAGCCAGTCCAGTCCGGCGTCGCGGGCGGCACCGACGAGGGTGCCGGTGGCGAGGTTGCCGATCAGGATTCCGACGCCGACGACGGTGTTGTAGAAGCCGTAATGGGTGGCGACCAGCTTGTTTCCCGACAGCGACACCACGGTGTCCATCTCGAACGGGAACACCGCCGCGGTGCCGATCGCGAGCAGTGTGGTCGTTACCAGGAGCGCGGTCACCGCGGCCACGGTGCCGAAGAGACTCGGTGTGGGCACGACGATCAGCGGAATGAACGCCGCGGCGAGCACCGCCATTCCGGCGACCAGGCTCTTGCCGGGCCCCCAGCGGGCACGCAACCAGGCGGTGATGCGGAGCTGCCCGGCGACGGCGACGACACCGGAGACCACGAACAGTGCCGAGACCAGGGTTTGTGACCGGGCCCCGGCGATGAATTCCGCCTGTAGCGGCAAGGCCAGATAGACCTGGAACGACAAGACGTAGGAGCCGATCATCGCCACCGAGAACGCCAGGAAACGCCGGTTGGAGATGACCCGCCGCCAGTCATCGAGCACCGAGGTCTTCTCGGCAGGGGCCTCACCGCGCCGGGCGGGTAGGGCGAACAGCTGGGCGATGGTCAAGGCGGCGAACACTGCCGCAGCGACACCGGCGGTGACGCGGAAATCGACCGCCATCAAGGCCAGCCCGACGAGCGGACCGGCCAGAATCCCTGCCTGGTAGAACATGTTGAACACCGCGAAGGCTTCGACGCGACGCTCGCCGGTGTCGGCGGCGAGATAGGCGCGCACCGCAGGGTTGAACAAGGCACCGGCGAAGCCGGTCGCCGCGGAGGCGATCAGCACCGCGGGCAGCGAATCAGCGAAGACCAGCAGCGCGAAACCGCCGGTGCGCAGCAAACAGCCGGCCACGATCAACGGTTTGTACCCGAGCCGGTCAGCCAGGGTACCGCCGATGAGGAACATGCCCTGCTGGGAGAAGTTGCGCACACCCAGCACCAGACCGACCGCCCACGCCGCCAGCCCCAACGGACCGGCCAGGTAACCGGCCAGAAACGGCATCAGCATGTAGAAGCCGAGGTTGATGCCGAACTGGTTGATCATCAGCAGCCGCGCGGGCAGGTCGAAGCTGCGGAATTTGGCGACCACTGTCATGAGGCGAGCTGCCCTTCTCTCAGAGCTGTCGGCGAAACGACCGTGGTGCAGCGGGTCCATCGCTGCACGACCCGGTCTCCCGGGTGCTCGATCGCCTCGGGCGC
Source organism: Nocardia sp. (assembly GCA_014360565.1). GTDB lineage: Bacteria > Actinomycetota > Actinomycetes > Mycobacteriales > Mycobacteriaceae > Nocardia. The sequence goes on along the minus strand of JACIXH010000011.1, from coordinate 3,023 downwards.
CACCGGTGCGGCGGTGTCGAGCAGCCCGTGCTGCGCGCAGTAGGCGTCGTTGTAGATGGTGTCGAAGTAGCGGTGGGGCCCATCAGGGAACACCGCCGCGATCCGGGTCCCCGGCGCGGCGACGCGGGCGGCCCACCCGGCAACCAGCGCGACCGCGCCCACACTCCATCCACCGGTCGCGTGGTGCGTGGCGGCCAAAGCGCGGCATGCCCACACTGATTCGGCGGGGGCGACCCAGTGGACTTCGTCGAAGGCCTCGTAGTCGACGTTGGCGGGGTAGATGCTCGAACCCAGGCCGCGCATCAGCCGCGGCCCGGCCGGTTGGCCGAAGATCGTCGAGGAGATCGTGTCGACACCGACCAGTTTCATGTCCGGGTTGTAGCGGCGCAGGACCCGTGCCACACCGGCGGAGTGTCCGCCGGTGCCGACCGCGCAGACCAGGACATCGACGGTGCCGAGCTGCTCGATCAGTTCCAAGGCAAGAGACTCGTAGCCATCGACATTGTCGGGGTTGCTGTACTGATCCGGGCACCAGGCATCGTCCTCGGCGGCCAGCAGCTGGGCGACGCGCTCACGACGAGCCTGCTGCCAGCCGCCGACAGGATGGGGCTCGGTGACCAGGTCCACGGTGGCGCCGTAGGCGGCCAACATCTGCGCGACGATCGGTTCCAGCCCAGGGTCGGTAACGACGGTCACCGGGTGCTGGTAGACCATCCCGGCCAGCGCCAGTCCCAGGCCCAGGGTGCCGCTGGTCGATTCGACGATGCGCGCGCCGGGTGCCAGGTCGCCGCGTTCGCGCGCCTTGTGCACCATGTGCAGAGCGGGCCGGTCTTTCATCCCGCCGGGATTGAATCCTTCCAGCTTGGCCCAGAATCCACGATCGGCGGCGGCCAGAGGCTCCCCGATCCACAGCACAGGGGTGTTGCCGACCAGGCCCCGGGGGGCGTCGGCGGCGTCGGGTGCGCCGAGCATACGACGGGTGTGACCGAATTCGGCAGTGGGGAGGGTGGTGTTCACGGTAGCTGTCTCTTCTCTGCACAGGCGCCCGCTTGCGCGGTACGCCACGACGGTGGGCAGCGAGCACCGGCCGACACGACTGGGTCGGCCTGGCGCTGACCGGTCAGCGTCGGGAAATGCAGTACAGAGTCAGAACGGTGCGCCCGCCCGGCGAGCGCGGCGCAGCAGGTGGACCTCGAATACCCCCAGCGAGCGAGCCTGGTGTCGATGCCGGTGCCCACACTGCCGCGGTGAGAGCGGCGAGAACCAGCGCGGCCGATGTCAGCGACACGATGCCCGCAGGCAGCGCCTTGTCCGGGCAGTGCACGGCGTGCGCGACGCACTGCTGCGGCGCGTCATTGATGGCGTGGTCGTGGTCGTGGTCGGCCTCGGGCGCGGCGGCGGTGATGGAGTGATGGCCCTGCGGGCCGGTGTGGCCCTGGAAGAGCAGGCAATCGGCGGCAGGAGCGATCACCAGAGCGGCCAGCAGCAGAACTGCCAACCAGCTACCCCTGCGCATCCGACCGAAAGTTTTCACGGTGCCGCGATGGTAACGAATATATAACGACGCGCGCAATGGCGGGCGCGTCCAGTCGGTTGAGCTGCGATGCGATCGCGCACCCGGCTCCGTGTCGTAGATCGGCACGCGGAGCCTCCGCGTGGTCATGCTGCGCAAACTCCACCTCCTAGCTCGATCGCGCTGGGTACCAACATTTCTCGTGGTGTCGAGCCCCCTGCGTTGGAGGGGGTGGTTGACAACCACGATGATCAATCTACTATCTCGGTACGTAAATAGTTTATGTTGTGTGATCAGGCGCACGCCTCGGCGTGTCGGGCCACCGCCGCCCTACAGGCGTCACATCCGCGACATACCCCGGTGACGAGCACGTGACCATCGCCGACCGTTCGTCGGATCGTGGCTATCCCCCGCCCACTGGGCGGCAAACCGCACCGGCACCGATGAAAGGAACCACCACCATGAGCACTTCCGTCCAACCCCCACGACATCGACTTCTCGCCCGGTTACTGGCGGCGACATCGATCGCCGCCGCAGCGACCTTCCTGGCCACCGTCCCCGCAACCGCTGCACCGCCGTCGGCCTCCGGGACCAGCGGCCGACCCGCAGGCGTCGACGACGGCCGGGGTACCGCCTGGCACGGGAACAGCCGCGTCGACAACGGCCACAGCACCGATGGGGGCGCAGCCGGGCACGGCCACGATCGCGCCGACACCGGGCGTCACGACCCATCCGACGACGGTGGCCACTGCACACCTCGCGGTTGCTCCGGGCCGCGCTAGTCGACGTGACCGGGATCGTGGGTTGCTCGACGACGTCGGCGCAGCGCCTCGCGCAACCGCTGCGATTGCGCGGGGGTCATCGTTTCGAGGAATCGGGCCAGCACTTCGTCGGCCCGTCCGCCCGCAGCGAGCGCGGCGCGCATCAGTCCGGCGCTGTATTGCTCGCGGGTTACCGTGGGCCAGTACAGGTAGGCCTTGCCGCGGCGTTCGCGGTCGAGCCAGCCCTTGCGGTGCAGATTGTCCATGGTGGTCATCACCGTGGTGTAGGCGATCTCACGCCCGGCGGCGATCACCTCACGCACCTGGCGAACACTGACCGGCTCGGCAGCCGACCACACCGTGTCCATGACCACCGATTCCAGCTCGCCGAATCCACCGCCCGCCACCCGAAACCTCCTCTACAGGCCGTGCCGCGGTGAACGGCTGCGACCATCTCGGCGCCGAGCATCGCGCGACAGGCCTGGCGCGATCGTAGGACGAATTTGTTTCGATCGCCGGGCGAGCTGCGACCCCCACCGCGCGGTGGTGGACGTACCACCACCGGTGCCCGATGCCTGATACGCCCCCACCGATCGAAAGGAGGTGACCGACCGATGAACCCGATGAAGATGTTGTGCGACTGGATGTGCTCGATGATGGCCTCGTGCTGTCAGATGTGATCCACGCAGGTCACGAGGGGTCGGCCGACACGTCGCCGGTCGGCCGACCCATGAAGCCCCACAGGCGAC
>JACIXH010000109.1 GCA_014360565.1 Nocardia sp. | reverse complement strand
TCATGAACGGGCCTGGCCCGCAGATGAACGACTCGAATCCCCGGTAGGGCGCGGCGAATTCGGCCAGCCGCGCGCCGGTCGGCAGGCCCTGCAGCGACTCCAGCCAGTGGGTGACGGTGAACCGGTCGGGGTAGCGGTCGGCCAGTTCGCGCAGTTCGTCGGCGAAGATCACCGACTCCTGATCGCGATTGGCGTAGTACAGCACCACCCGGCCCCCGGCCCGCACCAGCGCCGAGCGCAGGATCGACATCACCGGCGTGATGCCGCTGCCCGCCGCCCACAGCAGCAGGTCGGTGTCCAGGGATGCCGGGGTGAAAGTGCCCAGCGGTGGCAGCACGTCCACGGTGTCGCCGACAGAGATGTTGTCGCACAACCAGTTCGAGCCGTAGCCGCCCACGGTGCGCTTCACCGTCACCTTCGGTGGTTCGCCGGTGTCGGGCGAACTGGCCAGCGAATAGCAGCGGGCCACCGCGCCCGTCGGTCCGCCGGGAATCCGCAAGGTCAGGAACTGGCCGGGCCGGTAGGCGAAGCGGTCGTCATCGGGCAGATCGAACACCAGCGAGCGTGCCTGCGCCGTCTCCTCGATCACCGCCGACACCCGTAGCGTCACCACCCGCGGCCGATCACCCTTCGTCTTCGTCACTGCCGTCCTCCGATCACGCCTCCGGTGCGAAACGTGGGTAACGGTGGCAGTGGGGCCGTGCGCTGGCGTCGATCGATCCCGATGGCCGGGAGGCCGCCGCGCACCGTCCGCTGACCGGGACGACCAGGGCGGATGCGGTGGGCGCCGACCCTAGCGTCGGGCCGATGAAACGAATGCAGAACAGCGTCGCGCTGGTCACCGGCGCGGCCGGCGGCATGGGCCGGGCCCACTGTCGTCGGCTGGCCGAGGAGGGCGCCGACATCATCGCCCTCGACATCGCCACCGCCACCGACGAACTCGCGGCCACCGCGGCGGCGGTCGAGGCGGCGGGCACCCGGTGCGTCACCGGCATCGCCGATGTGCGCGACCAGGAATCGCTGGACGCCGCCGTCGCCGAGGGTATGAGCGCGTTCGGCCGCCTCGATGTGATCGTGGCCAACGCGGGCATCTACACCGACCTCGGCCCCTCCTGGGAAATGGCCGACCAGGCCTGGCAGTGCACCGTCGACATCAACCTGACCGGCGTCTGGCACACCGTGCGTGCCGGGGCGCCCGCCCTGGTCGACGGCGGATCGATCGTGATCGTGAGCTCCACCAACGGCCTGACCGGTGCGGCCACCGCCGCGCACTACTCGGCGAGCAAGCACGCCGTGGTCGGCCTGGCCCGCACCCTGGCCAACGAGCTCGGTGAACGCGGGATCCGGGTGAACACCGTGCACCCCGGCTCGGTGGCGACGCCGATGATCCTCAACGACGCCGTCTACGCCAAACTCCGCCCCGACCTGCCGAACCCGACGCGCGACGACGCCGCCGAGGCACTGCGGCGCCGCACCCTGCTCCCGGTTCCCTGGGTGGAACCGGTCGACGTGAGCAACGCCGTGCTCTTCCTCGCATCCGACGAGTCCCGTTTCGTGACGGGAACCCAGCTCGTGGTGGATGCCGGACTGATTCAGAAGGTGTGACATGGGACGTGTTTCCGGCAAAGTAGCCCTGATCACCGGCGCCGCCCGCGGCATCGGCCGCGCCCAGGCGCTCCGCCTGGCCGAGGAGGGCGCCGACATCATCGCCGTCGACCTCTGCGGTCCGGTGGACACCGTGGTGACCCCACCGGCGAGCCGCGAGGACCTGGCCGAAACCGTCCGCGCGGTCGAGGCGACCGGCGCCCGGATCGTCGCCGACATCGTGGACGTGCGCGACGGCACCGCACTCCGTGCCGCCGTGGACGCGGGCGTCAAGGAACTCGGCGGCCTCGACATCGTCTGCGCCACCGCGGGAATCACCTCGAGCGCGGGTGCGCTGGACCTGACCGAGCAGCAGTGGCAGACGATGATCGACATCAACCTCACCGGCGTCTGGCAGACCTGCAAGGCCGCCACCCCGCACCTGATCACCCGCGGCAGTGGCTCGATGATCCTGACCAGCTCGATCGCCGGTCTGCGCGGCCTGGTCGGCGTCGCCCATTACACCGCCGCCAAACACGGAGTGGTGGGGCTGATGCGCTCGCTCGCCAAAGAACTCGCGCCGCACCATGTCCGGGTGAACTCGGTGCACCCCACCAATGTCGACACCCCGATGATCCAGAACGACATGGTGCGCAAGAAGTTCCGCCCCGATCTGGAGAAGCCGACCCGCGAGGAATTCGCCGAGGCGGCCGTGACGATGAACATGCTCCCCATCCCGTGGGTGGACCCGGTCGACATCGCCAACGCCACTCTGTTCCTCGGTTCGGACGAGGGTCGCTACATCACGGCGGTGACGCTGCCGATCGACGCGGGCAGCACCCAGCGTTGACAGATATCGCCCCGGCCGGGTTCGCTCCCGCAGCGAACCCTCAGCCGGCCTCGGTGCCCAAGGCGATGTCGAACCCGGCGCCGTTGCGCGCCACGCCGACCAGCAGGATCGCGGCCCATTCGAGGGCGTAGGCCATGTCGAGCCCTCCGGCGTCGAGGGCCCGCATGCCCACACTCTCCAGGAACGCCGCGACCTGTGCCTTCGCCGCGGCGCTGTCGCCGGCGAAGAACGCGTCCACGGGTGTGTCCTCGGCGAGCACGCCGCGCAGGATCGAATTGAACGCCTTCACCACGTGCGCACCCTCGGGGGCGACGGCGGCGATCTGCTCGGACACCGAGTTGCCCGCGGTAGTGACGAGTCCGCGGACGTCGGCGTCGAACGGGTTGGTGATGTCGACGAGGATCTTGCCTGCCAGCGCATCCCCGTACTGCGCGACCACGTCGACCGCGCCGGTGTACAGCACGGCCACGATGACGATGTCACCCGCCGGTCTCGCGCCGAACGCGGCGACGGTGGCTCCGTTGCCGATCTGGTCGGCGAGCGCCTGAGCCTTGGCGGTATTGCGGCTCATGAGCTCGATGGTGTGGCCGTGGTTCGCCGCCCGGGTGCCGATGGCGGCGGCCATGTTGCCGGAGCCGATGATGCTGATAGTGGTCATGATGTGTGTTCCCTTGCTGTGGAAGGCAGTTGGTCGTTGGGGCTTGTCGGCGTGCTGGCCGGGGGCGACGGTCTCCGGGCCGGCACGGGTGTCGGATCGGCGCGCTGACGATCTGGTCGCCTGGCTCGGATCGGCCGACGTGGTGGTGCCCCGGCTGCCGTCGTGGATCAGGACTCGGCAGCTGCCGGCACCCGCCGACAAGCTCAGATCACCGTGGTGCCGCCGTCGACTACCAGCTCCATGCCGTTGACGTAGCTCGAGTCGTCCGAGGCGAGGAACAACGCGACCGACGCGATCTCTTCGGGGCGGCCCATCTCGCGGCGCGGGATCACGGATTCGAACTGCGCCTTCGTCTGCTCGTCGAGCACCGCCCCCATCATCGGCGTGGCGACTTGCCCGGGGGTCAGCACGTTCACCCGGATCTTCCTGTCCCTGAGCTCGGACACCCACACCCGTGCGTAGGCAGGCAGCACGGCCTTGCTCGCCGCGTACACGCTCCACTCCGGATAGCCGCGCAGCGAAGCGTTCGACCCGGTCATGAAGATCGAGCCGCCATCGTTGAACAGCCGCAGCGCCTTCTGCACGGTGAACAGCGTGCCGCGCGCGTTCAGCGAGAAGGCGGCGTCGAACTGCTCCTCGGTGATCTCGCCGAGCCTGCCCGGCTCACCCGCTCCGGCACTGGCCCACAGCACGTCGACCGCGCCCTTCTCTCGCTCGACCGTCTCGAACAAACGATCCAGATCATCGAGGTCGGCCGAATCAGCTTGTACGCCGGTCACATTCCGGCCGATCAGCTCGGCGGCCTCGTCCACCGCGTCCTTGCGCCGACCCGAGATGAAGACGTGCGCTCCTTCGTCGACGAACAACTTCGCACCGGCCAGCGCCATACCGCTGGTCGCGCCGGTGATCACCGCAACCTTGCCATCGAGCTTGCCCACAACTGCTCCATTCGATCGCCGCGCCGATGTTATGTACACCGATCTGCGTACTTAACGTAGCGCCCGATCGTACGAGGCGCAAGCTATGCACACTGATCGGTACCCGAAGGGGCTAGGCTGGGCTCATGACGGAGTTGGAGAAAGGGCCGCGGGGCCTGCGCCGCGGTCGGGGCGCACGCGAGCGCATCCTCAGCGCGTCACATCAACTGTTCCGGGATCGAGGCATCAACAGCACCGGCATGGACCAGCTCTGCGCGGTGGCCGAGGTGTCCAAACGGACGTTCTACCAGCACTTCACCGGCAAGGACGAGCTGATCGCCGAACACCTGCGCCGATTCGATCCCGAAATCCTGCCCGAAGTGTTCGACCGCACCGACCTCACGCCGCGCGAACGACTCCTCGCCGCGTTCGACGTGCACTCGCCGCTGTGTCCGTTCATCGCGGCGGCCGTCGAAATCGCCGACTCCGGCCACCCGGCGCGCGTACACGCCCGCGACTACAAATTGGCCTTCGCCGCCCGGCTCACCGAGACCGCCCGCGAGGCGGGCGCCACCGACCCCGAGCAACTCGGCGAACAACTGGCGCTGCTGCTGGACGGTGCCTCGGCCCGGGGCCGAGTCCTCGACGCCGACGCGTTCACCACCGCCGCCGCCATCGCGACCGTGCTCGTCGACAATGCCCTTCCCGCGGCAACGGCGCCGGTCGGCGACAACGCCGTCGAGCAGCGCGTCCAGGATTCTGCCGACGGCACGGGACGCGGCTGATCGCAGAGCTTTCGAGTCGACCAGCACGCGCGAAGACCGGTCGGCGGATACGGCAACAGTCGCCTGCGGAAACAACGAATGCGCGGGCCGCCGTCATGGCAGCCCGCGCATTCTGTCGTTCAGCGTGGTGTTCGTTCAGCGTGCGGTGTCCTTGCGGGTGAGGAAAGCCAGTACCGCCGACTCGAATTCGTTCTTACGCTCGATCATCGCCCAGTGCCCGCAGTTCGGGAACACGTGCAGCTCGGCGCGCGGGATCGTGCGCATCGGGATCAGCGCCATATCGAGCGGGCTGACCCGGTCGTCGCGGCCCCAGGTGATCAGCGTCGGTGCAGCGACCTTGTGCAGCATCGCCCACGGCGGCGGCGCGTCGGAGGCCTCCATGGCCTTGATCATCATCGCGAACGCAGCCTTGCTGTACATCCGGCGGGCGCTGTCGAGAGTCGCGGGATCGGTGGCCTGGGTCCAGCGCTCCTCGATCAGTTCCTCGGTGACCATCGCCGGGTCGTAGACCATCGAATGCAGCCACTGGATCAGCCGCTCGCGGGTGGGTTCCTCGGTGAACTCCTGCAGCAGCTTGATGCCCTCGCCGGGGCCGGGGCTGAACAGGTTGCGGCCGATGCCGCCGATCGTCACCAGCTTGCCGACGCGTTCCGGGTGGGCGATGGCGTAGTTGAGCGCCACGCCGCCACCCATCGAGTTGCCGATGATGTCGACGCTGTCGAGCCCGAGCGCGTCGACGAAGCGGGTCACCGCGTCGAGCGCGGTGACCATCGGATGTCCGCCGAAGTCGTCGCTCACTCCGAACCCGGGGAATTCCAGGACCAGACAACGGAAACGGTCGGCGAAGGTGGCGAGATTGCCGCGGAAGTTGCGCCACCCGGTGACGCCGGGGCCCGATCCGTGCAGCAGCAACAGCGGCGGTCCCTCGCCCGCCTCGTGGTAGCGCAGCACGCCCGCGTCGGTGGTGATCTCGCGCAGCGTGTTCTCGTAGCTCAGTTCGCTCATGCGTGCGTACCCCCATCGATGCGGATCTCGGTGCCGGTGATGAACGCGCCGTCCTCGGAGACGAGCATCGCGATCACGCCCGCCACCGCGGACGGGTCGCCCATGCCCGCGCCGCCGGACTCGAGGTCGGTCGGCAGGATGGGCGACAGCTTGCCGAACAGGGCCCAGTTGGCATCCGAGGGCACGTATCCGCCGGTGGCTTCGGTGATTCCGGATTTGATACTGCCCGGTGCGACGCAGACCGCGCGCAGACCCTGGCCGCCGTACTCGAGGGCGATGGCGTGGGTGAAGGACTGGATGCCGCCCTTGCTCGCCGCGTAGGCCGCCATGTAGGGATGCGCGAACGCGGCCGAGGTGGAGCTGAAGTTCACCACGGTCGCGCGCGGGTTGGCCAGCAGGGCGGGCAGCGCCTCGCGGACCACCAGGAACGTGCCGGTGAGGTTGACCCGGATGATCAGGTCCCACATATCGAGGGAGGTCTGCTCGGTGTGCGAGGCGCGCAGAATGCCCGCGGCGTTCACCAGCGAGTCCAGGCCGCCGAGGGTCTCGATCGAGGACCGCACGCCCGCGATCACCGACTGCTCGTCGCCGATATCGATGGTCAGGGTGGTGAGCCGGTCGGCGGTACCGCGCTCGGCGGCCTGCGCGCTGGTCGCGGCGAGACCCTCGGCCGACACGTCGGCGGCGACCACCGTGGCGCCCTCGTCGAGCAGCCGCAGCGCGGTGGCCTGGCCGATGCCCGATGCGGCGCCGGTGACCAGCGTCCGGTGGTTATCGAGTCTGTTCATGGTTGTCTCCTGGTCGTGGGTGTCAGCCGAGTCGGCCGGGAACCGGTTCGTGGCGCAGCTGATCGGTCGCCAACGCGCCTGCGCGGACGGCGTTCTCGATCGAATCGCGCAGGGCGGGGCAGGTGGGGATCCAGCTGCTGTGCTCACCGAGTGCCGCGCGCCGAGCGAACTCGGGGCACGCGGACTCGGCGTCGTCGAGCCACTGGATGCTGGTGTGGCTCGGACTGAACTTCTCTGCCAGCACCTTGTTACCGCAGCTGGCGCATTCGACGGGTTGCACGGCCGCCCGCCCTATCGCTCGCCGGCGGCGTGGCGGGCACCGATGTACCCGAACACCATGGCCGGACCGATCGTCGCGCCCGCACCGGCGTAGTCGTTGCCCATCACCGCCGCGGAGGTGTTGCCCGCGGCATAGAGGCCGGGGATGGGGGAGCCGTCGGCGCGCAACACCTGGGCGTCGGCGTTGTAGACCAGTCCGCCCTTGGTGCCGAGATCGCCGATCCGCACTCGCAGCGCGTAGTACGGGCCCTTGTCGAGCTCGTCGAGCGCGGGCGTGGCCAGCGTCGGATCGCCGTAGTAGTTGTCGTAGGCGCTGACGCCGCGGCCGAAGTCCGCGTCGTGCCCGTCGCGAGCGAAACCGTTGAAGCGGGTCACCGTCTCGCGCAAACCGTCGACGGGCACGCCGATCGCGGTGGCGAGTCCCTCGATGTCGGACGCGGTCCGGATCAGACCGGTCGCCGTCCACGAGGCCGGGAACTTCTGGCCGGGCAGGATGCCGCCGATGGGGTAGCGGCTCTTGGCTTTCGCGTCGAAGACCAGCCAGGCCGGATCGTGGCCGCCCTTCAGCTGGGCGTGCACGAACGTCACGTACGGGGACGCCTCGTTGGTGAACCGCTTGCCCGCACTGTCGACGATGATCGAGCGCGGGATCGACCGCTCCGACACCAGGACCTGGTTGATGCCCTCCGGGCGCTGGAACGACGGCATCCACCACGCGTCGTCCATGAGATCGACTGCCGCGCCGACCTTCTCGCCTGCGATGATGCCGTCACCGGTGTTGTCGGTGGACGCCGCGCTGAAGTTGTCGCGCCCGCCCTCGGGCAGGTGGTCCTTGCGCATGGCCTGGTTGAATTCGAAACCGCCGGTGGCCAGCAGCACACCGTCGCGTGCCCTGATCCGGATCTCGCGGCCGTCGCGTTCGGCGAGGACGCCGAGTACCGCGCCCGCGTCGTCGGTGATCAGCGAGCGCAGCGGGGTGTCGAGCCACAGCGGCACCCCGGCATCGCGCACCGCCAGGCGCAGCCGGGCGATCAGTGCCCGGCCGAGAGTGTCCATGTGCCTGCGCAAGACGATCGCCTTGACCGCCCGCAGGCCGGTCAGCAACGCGGTCCAGCGGGCCTTCCAGGTGCGGGTCACCATATTGAGCTGGACGAAATCCTTGGACGTGATGAACAGTCCGGGTGGAGTCGCGAGCGCGGCGGGCCGCAGCAGGTCCTCGTCCGCGCCGAGCTGTTTGAGATCGACCGGCAACGGCTCGATGGACCGGCCCGCGGGCCGTCCGCCCGGCGCCTCGGGGTGATAGTCGGAATAGCCGGCGCACCACTGGAAACGCAGGTGCGGGCTGGTCTCGAGGAAAGCCAGCATGCGTGGCCCCTCGTCGATGAACGCATCGAGGTTGTCCGAGGGCACGCGGTCGCCGACGACGGCGTCGAGATAGGCGCGCACATCGGCGCGGGAATCGCCGAGACCTTCGCGCAGCAGCGTCGGGTTGTTGGGCACCCACACGCCGCCGCCCGACAGCGCGGTGCTGCCGCCGTAGACGGAGGCCTTTTCGATGACCAGCGTGTCCAGGCCCCGGTCGGCGCCCGCGAGCGCGGCGGTGAGCCCGCCCGCGCCGCTGCCGACGACGAGGAAGTCGACTTCGTGATCCCAGTGTTGTTCAGTAGCAGTCATGTCCGCCTCGCTCAGCCGACGACCATGTCGTCCTGGGACCAGAACGCGCGCATGCTCACGATGCGGGCGTCCTCGTCGAAGGTCATGACATCGATCGGATCCAGGGTGAAGGTCTGCTCGCCGAACTTGGTGACCACGCGGAAGCTGAACGCGGCGCTGTTGCCCGCGACGCGGACGGAGAACAGTTCGGTCGAACGTTCGAGCGGCTCGATGTTCTTGTAGAACTCGGTGATCGCCGCACGGCCGACATGCGGTTCGGTGCCGACCGGGTCCTCTACCGTCGCGTCCTCACGGTAGAGGGCGACGACGTCGGCGGCCGTACCGCTGCCGACGGCCTCCACATATTTGCGCACCGTCGCGCGAATGTCGTCCGCTGAAGCCATCGTGTCGCTCCTGAAAATGTCGAAAGGGATGAATATGTGAACCGAACCACATCCGGCGGCCCGGGTGTCCCGGTCTCTCCCGACCAGCGGGACAGACCGGGGGCCGGTCATTCGCCGAGGATGTGGCGGACGGCGAGATGGCTGAACAGCATGGACGCGCCGATCGGATTGCCGCCGCCGGGGTACACCTCGCCGCTCACCGCTGCCATGGTGTTGCCCGCGGCGTAGAGGCCGGGGATCGGCGCGCCGTCGCGGCCGAGCACCCGCGCCGCGCTGTCGGTGCGCAGGCCGCCCTTGGTGCCCAGGTCGGAGATACCGAACGCCGCCGCGTGGTACGGACCCTTGTCGATGGTCACCAGCGGCGGTTCGCCGTTGGAGAACGCCCGGTCGTAGGCCTCGTCACCGCGCCCGAAATCGGGATCGACACCGGTGGCGACCATCGCGTTGAACCGCTCGACGGTGGCCTCCAAGTTCGCCGCGGGCACGCCGAGCTTGCCTGCGAGCTCGGCGAGGGTGTCGGCGGTGTGCCACAGCCCGGCCTCGACGTACTTCTCGGTCTCGACCATGGAGACGTTGGTGGCCTTGATCGGCGGCACCTCGCCTTCTTTGTCGTCGTAGATCATCCAGAACGGCAGGGTCAGCCCGCGCTCGCGCATCTGCCGGATGACATCGCGACCGAGCCGGTCATAGGGCGCCGACTCGTTGACGAACCGGTTGCCCTCCTGGTCGACGAAGATGCCGCCGGTGAACCACAACGCGAACGCCGACCGCCCGTCCGGATGGGTCAGTCCGGGTGACCACCACGCCTGGTCCATCAGATCGGTATCGGCGCCCGCCGCGATGCCGGCTTCGTGCGCCTTGCCCTGATTACCCCAGGGCCCCATGGTGTCTCGCGCATCGCCGGGCACGCCGTAGTGCTCGCGCAGCGCGGCGTTCTGTTCGAATCCACCGGCTGCCAGGATCACGCCGCGGCGCGCGCGGATGGCGACCCTCGCGCCGTCGCGTTCCACGATCGCACCGGTCACCACGCCGTCGGAGACCACCAGTTCCACCAGCGGCGAATCCAGGTGCAGCTGCGCGTGCGGGTAGCTCGAGATCGCGCGCAGCATGCGCCCGATGAGCGCCTGACCGCCGATCAGCAGCTCCGGCAGCGGAGCGCCGAGCCGGTCGGTGTCGAGCGGGCCGCGCAGCGATTCGCGCAGCGGGCCGAGCTCGGCGGCGGGCAGCGGGGTCGGCATGATGTGGCGCTGACCGTCGAGCCGGGCCTTGGGCGCCTTACCGAAGTAGTCCGGCCACGGCAGCACCATGAACGCGAAGTGGTCGTCGGCTTCGAGATATTCGATGAGATCGCGGCCCCGTCGAACGTAGGTCTGCTGCAACTCGTCCGGGGTGCGATCGCCGACCACGGCCCGGTAGTAGGTCAGCGCGTCGTCGATGGTGTCGTCGGTTCCCGCCCGTTCCAGTACCGGGTTGCAGGGGAACCAGACGCCGCCGCCGCCCGAATACGCCGTCGTGCCGCCGAACTTGTCGGTGGCTTCCACCACCGCGACGCGCAGCCCCTCGCGGGCGGCGGTGTAGGCGCCGGCCAGGCCGCCACCCGACCCCGCGACCAGCACATCGACCTCGTCGTCCCAATCCACCACTGTTTCCTCCTGGTACCGCCTCGAATTGCGCTCGACGGTAGGCCGGGTGCGGCCGGTCGTGGGGTCGATCTCCCGATCACCGGGAGGGCATCGATCCACGAATGTGCCGGTCAGCGGGAAGGGGTCCTGCTCGAACGGTGTGCGCGTCCCTAGCCTCGCGTGCAGAGAAACCGGTCTCCATCGAAAGGTAGGCACAGTGAACCCCGAGACCCCATCGGCACCAGCGAAAGACCCAGCCGACGTCGACGTGGTCGTCGTCGGTGCGGGCATCGCCGGCCTCTACGCGCTGCACCGCTTCCGCGGCAGCGGCCTCACCGTGCGGGTGTTCGAAGCAGGCGACGGCGTGGGCGGTGTCTGGTACTGGAACCGCTACCCGGGTGCGCGCTGCGATGTCGAGAGCGTCGACTACTCGTACTCGTTCGACGACGCGCTCCAGCAGGAGTGGAACTGGAGCGAGAAATACGCCACCCAGCCCGAGATCCTGTCCTACCTCGAACACGTCGCCGATCGCTACGACCTGCGCCGCGACATCGAATTCAACACTCGGGTCACCGACATCGTGCTCGACGAGCAGACCCTGCGCTGGCAGGTCGGCACCGACACCGGCCGCACGGTCTCGGCCCGGTTCGTCGTGCTGGCCACCGGCCCGCTGTCGAACGCGAACACCCCGGCCATCGACGGACTCGATACTTTCGCCGGGCAGGTCCTGCACACCTCGCACTGGCCCCACGAAGGGGTCGATCTCACCGGCAGGCGGGTCGGCGTGATCGGCACCGGGTCCTCGGGCATCCAGACGATCCCGTGCGTCGCCGAGCAGGCCGAGCGCCTGCACGTGTTCCAGCGCACCGCCAATTACAGTGTGCCCGCCGGGAATACGCCGCTGACCGAGCAAGACCGGGCAGCGCAGAAGGCGAACTATCCCGAGCGCAGGCGGCTGTCGATGGCCAGCGGCGGCGGCTCGCCACACCAGGCGCATCCGGAATCCGCGCTCGCGGTGAGCGAGCAGGAACGGCGGGCGGCCTACGAGAAGCGCTGGGCTCTGGGCGGTGTGCTGTTCAGCAAGACCTTCCCCGACCAGCTCACCACCCTCGCCGCCAACGACACCGCCAGGGAATTCTGGGAGGAGAAGGTGCGGGCCGTGATCGCCGACCCGCGCGTGGCCGATCTGCTCGTCCCGCACGACCACCCCATCGGCACCAAGCGGATCTGCACCGACACGAACTACTACCAGACCTTCAATCGCGGCAACGTCGAGCTGGTCGATCTGAAAGCGACGCCGATCACCCGGATCGACGCCGAGGGCGTGCACACCACCGACACGCACTACCCGCTCGACACCCTCGTGCTCGCCACCGGATTCGACGCGATGACCGGATCGGTGTCGCGGATGAACATCGTCGGCCGCGGCGGCGAGACGCTCAACCAGGCCTGGCGCGAAGGGCCGAAAACCTATCTGGGACTGGGGATGACGGGCTTTCCGAACCTGTTCAACCTCACCGGTCCCGGCAGCCCGTCGGTACTGGCCAACATGGTGCTGCACTCGGAACTGCACGTCGACTGGGTGGCCGAGGCCATCGGCTTCCTCGACAGCAGGGCAGCGGTGGCGCTGGAGGCGCGGCCGGACGCGGTATCGGAGTGGGTGCGCGAATGCGTCGACCGGGCAGCGGGAACCCTGATGCCGCAGGCGAATTCGTGGTACCTGGGCGCCAATATCGAGGGTAGGCCGCGGGTGTTCATGCCCTTCGTCGGCGGCTTCGGTGTCTACGGCCAGATCATCGCCGAGGTCGCGGCCGCCGGGTACAAGGGCTTCGACGTCATCGAGGCGTGACAAGACGACGACGGGGGTGGTCCGCTGCGGACCACCCCCGTCGTCGTGTCAGGCCGCGAAGCCGCCGAACCCGCCCTTGTAGAACAGCAGCGGCCGCGCGCCCTCGGTGGCCCGCAGGTCACCGATGCGGGCGAGCACCACGGTGTGGTCGCCCGCATCGTGCTCGAGTTCCACCGTCACCTCGATCTGGGCCAGCGCCCCGGTCAGCGCGGGCGCGCCGTTGCCCGCCCGGTCCCACTCGACACCGGCGAACTTGTCGGCCCCGCTCACCGCGAACTGACGGCACAGCGCGCTCTGCTCCTGCGCCAGGATGTTGATGCACAGCGCTCCGGCCGCGCGCAGCAGCGGCCAGCTGGTCGAACTCTTGGCCGGGCAGAACGACACATAGGGCGGGTCCAGCGACACCGACACCACCGACTGGCAGGTGAAGCCGAGCGGTCGCGTCCCGTCATGGGCGGCGATCACCGCGACACCGGTCGCGAAGTGCCCGAGCACTCTGCGCAAGTCCGCGGGGGCCGGGATACCTGCGTCGACGACGACGTTGTCCGCATTCATAGAGGTCCTTCCGAGGGAATCCGATGCTTCCCAGAATCCGGGACGCAAGGGCGCCGACTCAAGACGGCCTCCCGGTCAGTGGTTGCCGAGGGGCGAATCACGGCGAGTTCGGTTGCTAATATTCAGCAATGGCTACCCCCGACCCGGACTCCGGCGTGCCCAACCTGCCGCCGACGAGCTGGGCGGTCCTCGCCATGCTCTCCTACGAGGAGGAGATCTCGGGTTACGACCTGAAGAAGTGGGCCGACTGGAGTCTGCGCTACGTCTACTGGACCCCCTCCTACAGCCAGATCTACGCCGAGCTGAAGAAGCTCGAGCAGCACGGCTTCGCGAGTTCGCGCCTGGACCCCGACAACACCATGCGGGCCAGGCGGCTCTACCAGATCACCGCGGACGGCCGGGCCGCGGTCACCAACTGGTGGAACAAGGCCCCGGTCGATCCGTCGGTGCTCAAACACCATGTGCTGCTGCGGGTCATGTTCGGCCACCTGGGTTCCCCGGATCGGCTCAAGCAGATCCTGCACGACCACATCGCCGACGTCGACAAGCTGGCTCAACGCGCCGCCGTCGATGCCGAAGCCGCGAAATCCGAACCGGGCTGGGCGTATTCGCAGCTCGTGCTGCAATGGGCACAGCGTCACTACGAGACGGAACGTGACCTGGCCCAGCAGCTGATCGACGACATCGACAACGCGGCCACTGTGCTGGCGGGCGCCGAGCACGACGACCGCTCCGAATACCCCCATCCGACGCCGGGGCGCTGGCGCGAGATCGAACAGCGGGTCCGCGACGAAGAGCACAGCACGCACGACGGCCCGGCCGGCTAGTCGCCGGACCGGGCCGTTCCCGAAACCTGTGATCGCGCAATCGGTTGCGCGGTCCTACGCGGGATCGAGCACGTCGCGCACCATCGACCAGATCTGCTCGCGCGCGGCAACCGTGGCCGACAGCGACGCGATGCTGAGGAATCCGTGGAAGAGACCGTCGTAGCGGCGATGGCGGACCGTGACGCCGTCGGCTGCCAGCCGCTGGGCGTAGGCGTCGCCGGACGCACACGGCGGGTCGAGTTCGGCGGTGATCACCACCGAGGGCGGTAGGCCGGCGAGCGAGGCCGCTCTGGTCGGCACGAGACGCACATCGTCGGTGCCGTGCGGGGCGTAGTTCTGCCAGTACCACCGCATGGCGCTGGTCGTGTTGTAGTGACCGGTGCCGAACCGCCGATAGGACTCGGTCTCGAAGTCGTCGTCGATCACCGGATAGAGCAGGATCTGCGCCGCGACCGCCGGACCACCGGCATCGCGCGCCGCAATGGCCACGGTGGCCGCGAGATTGCCGCCCGCGCTGTCCCCGGCCAGCGCGATCCTCGACGGATCGCCGCCGAGGGCAGCGGCGTTCTGCGCGGTCCACCGCAACGCCGCGAACATGTCGTCGTGCGCGGCGGGTCCGGCGTGCTCGGGCGCGAGCCGATAGTCGACCGACACCACCACCGCACCGACCCCCGCCGCCATCGACCGGCAGAACTCGTCGTGACTGTCGAGATCGCAGAACACGAAACCGCCGCCGTGCGCGAACACGATCACCGGCAGCGCCCCGCCGTCATGGTGGGGACCGAACACCCGCAGCGGCAGCGGGCCGCCCGGCCCGTCGATCGCGATGTCACGGACTTCCCGCATATCGGGAAGTCGTTGCGGGGCAGCGCGTCTGGCGCGAATCGCGGCCCGTGCGTCCGCCGCTGTCATCGCCGCGACATCAGGGAATCCGGCGTCGAGCACGGCGAGCATCGCCGCGACTTCCGGATCAGGAACCGCACCCGGCCCGGTGGTCGGGAAAGTTCGCACACTCACTGGTCCTCCTGGTTCTCGCCGACGAGAATCGGCCGTCCTGGCCCCACGGTAGGGTCGGCGTCCCCTGATCCGAACCGTGTTCTCCCACTGGGCGGAAACACCAGCCCACCCGGCTCGGTCGACGATCGTCCTCGCCTCACAAGGTGTCGGGCTCCGCGGTGGACACGGTCGGTGCGCGGTGTGCGCTGGTGGCGACGTGCTGGGCGGCCAGGTAGGCGAAGACGATGGCGGGTCCGATGGTGGCGCCCGGTCCGGCGTAGGTGTGGCCCATGACCGGTGTCGCGGTGTTGCCCGCGGCGTAGAGGCCCTCGATGACGGTGTGATCGTCGCGCAGGACGCGGCTGTGGGTGTCGGTGACCAGGCCGCCTTTCGTGCCGAGGTCGCCGGGCACCAGGCGGGCGGCGTAATAGGGGCCGCTGGTCAGGGCCCCGAGGTTGGGATTGGGGCGTTGCCGGGGGTCGCCGTAGTAGCGGTCGTAGGCGCTCTCACCGCGACCGAAGTCCTCGTCGACGCCGGTGCGGGCGAAGGTATTGAACCGGTTCACGGTGCTGGTCAGCGTGTCGGCAGGCACGCCGACCTTGTCGGCGAGTTCGCCGATGGTGTCGGCGCGGGCGAGCACACCGGCGTCGAACCAGCGCTGGGGCAGAGGTTGACGCGGCGGAAGGCCGGCGAACAGATAGCGGTTGCGGTAGCGCTGGTCGAAGATCAGCCACGCGGGCAGGTTGTCGGCGCTGCCTTCGCCCTGTCCGTGTTCGCCGCCGTACATCCGGTGTACGGCATCGACGTAGGGCAGCGATTCGTTCATGAACCGCACGCCGCGGTCGTTGACGATGAGGCTGCCGGGCAGATTCCGTTCGGCCAGGCAGAACCACGGTTGCCGGGGGAGCGGAATCGATGGTCCCCACCAGGCGTCGTCCATGAAACCGGTCGCTGCTCCCAGCGCGGCACCCGCCGCGATGCCGTCGCCGGTGTTGGCGGCGGCGCCGACCGTCCAGTCCGCGCCGATGGGGGCCCGCTGATGCTGTTGACGGACAACGGCATTGCGTTCGAAGCCGCCGCACGCCAAGATCACCCCGGCTCGCGCGGTGATGCGGTGTTCGCCGTCGCCGCGGCGCACGATCGCCCCGGTGACGCGGTTGCCGGTACTGATCAACTCGAGCAGTGGGGTGTCGAGCAGCAGCGGGATCCCGGCATCGAGCATTCCGCTGCGCAGCATGGCGCTCAACGCTTGGCCGCGAGCGAGCAGATGACGTCCCCGGAGCTGGGCGGTGAGCCACCGGACGGCGATCCGGATCGCTGCCCAGGGCGCCCGGGGATTGCGCACACCGAGGTGGATCTGACGGAAGTCGGCCTGGGTCAGCACGAAGTTGCGGGGGGCCGTGGAGTAGTCGGGTTCGAGGGTGGCCAGCTCCGCACCGAGCACTCGCGCGTCGAACGGGACAGGTTCGACAGAGCGGCCGTGGCTGCGCCCACCTGCGGCCTCGGGGTAGTAGTCGCTGTATCCGGGCACCCACTGCATCCGCAGCGCGCTGCGGGCAGTGAGGAAATCGAAGACGCGCGCTCCGTTGTCGAGGTAGGTGTCGATCATGGCTTTGTCGACCGCGGATCCGATGATGGTGCTCAGATAGGTACGTGCGGCCTCGATGTCGTCATCGGGCGCTTCCCGGCGCAGCACGGCATTGCCCGGAATCCAGATTCCCCCGCCGGATCGGGCGGTCGACCCGCCCCAGTGGGTGGCCTTTTCGACTACGAGTACCGAGAGTCCGTGGTGGGCGGCGGTGATAGCGGCGGTCATCCCGGCGGCGCCGGAGCCGATCACCAGCACGTCCACGGTGTCGGCATCGCTGTGTTGTGGTTTCATCGCTGAGAAGAGTCCTGTCTGTGAAACATGCTGGGAGCCAGAGCGATTACGCCTGGTCGTTTCGCCACCGACGGTCCTGGACCGCAGCCAGCGCAGCCTCGATACACACCGGCAACGACGCCGCCGGGTCTTGAGCACGTAGCCATCGCAGGAGCCCGAACTCCGCGGCCGCGAGCATCAGATGCACCAGCAGTCCCGGCATGGGATCGCTGTCGGGATCGCGCGACATCCGGTGGGCGACGAGTTCGACCAGCCGATCGCGATGATCGGGCGGCACTAGCGCGACCCGTTCCAGCAGGTGCGGTGCGGTCGTGAACGCCGCCCGCCACTGTT
Organism: Nocardia sp.; assembly: GCA_014360565.1. GTDB lineage: Bacteria > Actinomycetota > Actinomycetes > Mycobacteriales > Mycobacteriaceae > Nocardia. The sequence goes on along the minus strand of JACIXH010000109.1, from coordinate 2,611 downwards.
GGAGCTCCTCGACCGTCAACGACGTCGAGCGCGCCAGGATCGCCCCCGCCAACGCGATATCGGCGGGCTCGTCCGCTGGACGAGTCTCCACCAGGGCGGCGATGCCGGCGCCGCCCTCCCGCACCGGCTCCAGCAGCAGATCTTCCTTGCTGCGCACATGCCGGAAATATGTACTCGGCGATACCCCGGCCTCGGCTGCGATCTGCTCGGTGGTCACCGCCTCGAACCCCGACCGTGCGAACAGGACATAGGCCGCCCACTGTATCTCGTCGCGAACCCGACGGCGCTGCCGATCGCGCAATGTCACCGCCCACCACCCTTCGATCACCGTGCGAGGAATCGCCCACCGCATCCGTGATGAAAGTATCACTCGAGATGAGAGTCACTGTCAAGATGGTTCTAGGTGTCATCAACTCGGCTGGATTCGGGCTTATGGGCGTCGGGTGCGAGCGACCTGACCGGACTCGCGTTCTCCCACTGGGCGGAAATGCCAGGTCGACGATTGTCGGCGGGTGCTTACGGTCGGCGGATGGAAGCCACGAAGGTCTACGTGATCGACACCGTAGTGACCAAGCCCGGGCGGGCCAGAGAGTTCGTCGACGCCTATCTGCGCGACTACGCGCCGGGGGCGCGCGAGCGTGGCATGACGCTGGAAACGATCGTGGTGAGCCCGCCGGTGTGGTTCCCGGACGAGTCGAACACGGTCATCGCGAGTTGGGTGCTCGACGGCGCCCAGGGCTGGTGGGAGATGACCTGGCAGGGGCGTGGCGACGAGTCGGTCCGGCAGTGGTGGGCCACGGCGGAGGAATTGATCGCCCACCGCACCCGCTCGACCGGTGCGCTCGCCGGCGATATCGACAGGCTCGGCGATGTTTGAAGTGACTCGGCTGGTGCATCTTTCATCTAGCGCCGATGCCGCGGCGCGGGCCGGGTTGATCGCTGGGCTGCGCGAGATCGCCGCCCCGGCGGCTCGTCGCGTGCTGATCGAGTCCACCCTGCCGGGAGTGCGCAACGGTGGTGATGTCCTGGTGCACCTGAGATTCGACGAGTCCGCCGACTGGACCGGGCCTGCCGCCGAGGTGGACGCACTACTGGGCCGGAGCCCGGTAGACCGTGTCGACGGTGCCGAGTATCAGGGCGGCACCGCAGGTTTCGCCGTGCCGGGCGCCACCGGTTCGGTGTATCGGGTGTTGTTACTACGGGTAGCGCCGGGCACGCCGCGGGCGACGATCGAGCGCTTCGAGGCCGACCTGCTGCGAATGCCGCGCTATCTGCCGAGCATCCGGTCCTGGCAGCTGAGCCGGGTCACGCGTGGCACCGGGTCGTCGCCGTGGACGCATGTCTGGGAACAGGAGTTCACCGACCTCGATGGACTCACCGGTCCCTATCTGATGCATCCCGTCCACTGGGCCCATGTCGACCGGTGGTTCGATCCGGAATGTCCGGAAGTGATCGTCCGCGACCGCATCTGCCACAGTTTCTGCGTGAACAGTCCGGTCTGACGGAGGTATTAGTCGCGACAGTGCCGCGCAGCCCTGCTGGGTCTGACGGTGCCGGTTGTGTCCGCGGTCGCAGACAGCAACCGGCACGACAGAGGATGCGATCACGCCGTCCGCGGCCCGCGCTGATCCGCGTACGAGCGGGTCACCCCGAGTGGGCGGGGATGCTGCTGCAATGTCGGATGCACCCGCACCCGGCCGTCGTCGACGTGGCGCCAGATATTGAGCGCGGTCGTGCGCACCGGCGCGCTGAGGCGGTGATCGAACAGCATCCGATCCACCGGCCCACACACCGACACCGCCGCGACGGCGGACTCGCCGAGATCGCCGATGGGCGCCGCGATGCAGCCGAAGCCGGGCAGCGACTCCTCCCGCTCCACGGCGATGCCGTGCGCGCGGACCTTGTCCAGCTCGGTGTCGAGCTGGGATCTGGTGGTGATCGAGTAGCGGGTCCGCACGGCGGACTGGCCCGCGATGGCATCGGCTATGCGGCGCTCGTCGGAGTAGGCCAGGATCGCCTTGCCGACCGCGGTACACGCAGCGGGTCGCCTGCCGCCGACGCGGGTGGGCACCACCGCCGACAGTTCGCCGCCGACCTTGTCGAGGTACACGACGTCGGAACCGTCCAGCACGGCCAGGTGCACGACGAACCCGGTGACCCGGTGCAGTTCGTGCAGGAACGGCATCGCGGCACGATGTAGCCGGTCCTGGTGCACGGCCAGCGAGCCGAGTTCCATCAGCCGGATTCCGAGCTCGTAGTCGCGCCCTTCGCGACGTAGCCAGCGCAATTGCACCAGCCGGTCCAGCATGCGATGCGCCGAGGATCGGGGTAGGCCGGTGCGCCGGACGATCTGGGCGAGAGTGAGCCTGCCCGGGCCGTCGAAGGCGTCGAGCAGCAGGGATGCGCGATCGAGGATCGCGCTCGGGGTGGTGGCATCGGCCTGGATGACCATGAGCTCTCCATTCGGATCTACGAGCTGATGCCCACTCGCATATTTCGATTAGGCATATACCTATTCATACCATCTGTTGTGGTCGTTGTCACATGAATCGACAGGGCTATATGACGACGAAGGCCCCCGGTCCGAGTGAGGAGCTCGAACCGGGGGCCT
>JACIXH010000108.1 GCA_014360565.1 Nocardia sp. | reverse complement strand
TTCGCCTCGGCATCCACCGAAGTAGGACTCGCCGCCACACTCACAGCACTCGTCTGCGGACCAGCCGTCCCCTGCTCCGTACCCCCGCATCCCGCAACGGCCAACCCCACCGCCACGAGCACACCGACCACCCGAACCGTGCTACCTCGAACTGCCATGCCTTCGTCCCTCCCACAGAACCAGTGCTCGTCCATGACTCCCCGCTCCCGAGATCGTAGTCACTGCGATGCTCATCGCGACAGCTCCGTCCTACTCCGCCGCGCAAGGTGAGGTCGCGGTCATCGAGAACCGGACTTCTTTTGTCGGACCGACGGCGGTGTCGAGGGACGACGAGACGGTGTAGCCGCGTGCATCGCGGTAGAACCGATCCGCCGGGTCGACGTCCGGCCGCTGGCTCGGGACGAGGGTGAAGCCGCGCGTGGTCATCGCTTCGAGGTTGGCCAGCGCACGGTCGATGAACTCCTGGGGCGGGTTCGCCTCTTCCCTCGTGACGCGGAGCTGCCACGGCGGCCCGTCCGACATCATGGAGTTGTTGGTTCGACAGCCGATGCCGGAATAGGGCAGTGGTGCGCGTTCGACCTTCACCTGTTGCGGCCAGACGAGTTCGAGATTGTGCTCGACAATCGGACTCGCTTCGGCGACCGTCAGCCCGGTTGTGTCCTTGATCTCCTGGTCGGTCGGACCTTCGTCGACGAAGCCGCCGCACCCGGTCGCAGTCGCGGTGGCGAGCACCGCGAGCGTGGTCATCACCCTCCTCATCTGATGTCGATCATTTCGCCGAGTTGGGGATTGTCGGTGATGCGCGGGTTCGCGTACGGGTCGAGGTTCGGGTTTCCGAAGGCGTCCGCGAGGGCCGCGGCAGCGGCGGCCTTCGAGGCGTCGAAGCCTTCCTTGCCGCCGTCGCCGTTGTCGCCCAAACCGATGTCGACATACCGTGTTTCGATCCCGCGCTCGACGTAGGCTGTCGCCTCCGATCCATCGATGACGCCGACAATGTTCGCGAATGCTGTCGAGCCCGGGTCGTCCCAGTATTTGCCGTGCCCGTCGGATCCGAAGACGACCTCGTTGGGGTGTTCGGTGAATTTGTCGCTGTAGTAGCCGGTGTCGAGGCGGGTCACGCCGGGTACTTCATCAGGATCGCCACCGAGAACGTCGGAGGCGTGTGGGTTGCCGGGCAGGTGAATCCCGCCGGGAACGGTCAGCCCGCCTTCCGGGTAGGACTGCACGACGCCGATCAGATCGCCGGGCGCGGTCATCGAATAGCGCTGAACATCAGGATTCGGATTGTTCCAACCACCGTCGAACACACCGGTTCCCGCCGAGGAAGCGTGCAGAACTCGATCGGCCCGCAGGCCCAACTGCTCGGCCGACCCGACGATCGAACCGCCGTAGGAATGGCCCACATACGAAACCGGTGTTCCCGGTGCCGACGCCGCGACTTCCCGATCGATCTCGCGACCGAAGTCGACGAGTCGAGGCGCCATATCGGCCGCGAAACTCGGGCTCGGCGCACCATCGGAGAGATCGGTCAGACTCTGCGGGAAGTCGCCCTCCATGTAGAGAAAGATCGGGCCGTTCGTCTGGTCGGCGAGATTCCACGCCGCCACATGGTTGGATCCCGAACCGTTGAGATTGGTACTCGTACCGGGCACATAGACACCGACGCCGGGCGCACCCGGCTTCATGTCGCCGATCATCTCGATCATCCGACCGTTGCCTTCGGTGCTGAACATGACGAACTTGCGGTCGACCATGTCCAGGCGCGGTGTCGCCTTGTCGCCGGTCGCTGCGGGCGTGGTGGCGGCAACGCCCGCGCCTTCCGGGTTCGGGATGGGCGCCAGCATCGCTTCCAGCTGCTCGACCCGGGATTCGTCCCGATTCGGCTTGGCCTTCTCCTGGGTCAGCGCATTACGGATGTTGATCTCGTTGGCGTCGATGCGCATCCCGAACGGGACGCCGTTGAGGTTGCCCAGTTTCTCCGGAGCCGCGATCACCAGCTGACGTTGCGCTTCGGGGCTCAACCCGGCCAGGTACGTCGCCCGATCGTCCGGTGACATCGAGGCCAACTGGATCGCCACCGCGTCCGGGTCCTGGTTCGATCCGTCAGCGAGGGTGATGTCGGGTTGGCCGTCGCGCATCGCGGCGAGGTCGCCGACGGACTCGCGCAGACGCGCGCCGAACAGATTGTCGAGGCGTTCGAGCTCGTCCAGGCCACTGAGCAGATTGAGCTGGAAGACCCCCGCGGCGCCTTCCTTCTCGGGATCGGGATGAGTCACCCGGCCGTCGGCAACCACCGAGAAGCCCTGCGCGACAGCGAGGTTCTGCTGTTCCAGCACATAGGTTCTGGCGTGCTTCAGGCCCAGATAGGCATCGTCGGCATCATCGGCGACTCGCAGCAGTACCGTGCGCACCTCGTGCCCGTGATCGACTTCCTCATCGATCCGCCGCGAGGCCGCGTCCTTGGTCTGCCCGTGCCAGCCACCCGCCGCGGACACCGCGCGCGAGCAGTCGTCGACCGAGGACGAGACGACGTCGGCATTGGCGCGCGCGGCTTCGGCGGCGCGGTGCAGGCCCTCGAGATTCCAGGTGCCGAGTTGGGGGATCGTCGGCCGCATCAGCGGGTCCCGAGCTTCCCGATTTCGCCTGCGGTCTCGGCGTCGCGAGCCTGGATGTCGGCGGAGAACTTGTCGACGAGGTCGGCCAGTGCCGAATAGCGGGTCGCGATCGAGTCCATCGCCTGCGACGCCGGCTCGGAAAGCCCGCGCACGACGGCGAGCACATCGCTGCCCTCGCCGGTCGCCTCACCCGAAGCCGCCCAGCTCAACGCGTCGACCTCGCCCGCCTCGCGACGCCAGATCGTCGCCATGGTCCTCAACTGATCGGGCTCGATGCCCAGGGTCCCACCCACGATGTCCCCTCCTCCGTCACCGAAGGACTACGCGTCCGAGTGGACCGGTCCCTTCGGAAAGGTTGGACGGGGCGCGCGTAGCGAAGGTTCCATCATGTGATGTGAGTCACACAGATGCGGCCTCGGCGTCGGCCCGGCTGCGCACACAATCCCGGCAGGTGCCGAAGATCTCGAGCGTGTGGCTCACCTCGGTGAAGCCGTGATCGCTCGCGATCGACTCGGCCCACGCCTCGACCGTCGGCCCCTCGACCTCGACCGTGCGCCCGCACTGGCGGCACACCAGATGATGGTGGTGGCCGCTCGAGCACTGGCGGTAGACGGATTCGCCGGTGTCGGTGCGCAGCACGTCGACCATGCTCGCGTCGGCGAGGGATTGCAGGGTTCGGTAGACGGTGGTCAAGCCGATGTTCTCACCGCGTTTGCGCAGCTCGTCGTGCAGTTCCTGGGCCGAACGGAACTCGTCGATATCGCTGAGCAGGGCCGAGATGGCGCTGCGCTGACGGGTGCTGCGAATGCCGACCTGCTTCGCGGAGGTGTTGTCTGTCAACGGTTTACCCTTCTTCGGCATGGGCGACGGCATCGACCACGATATGCGCCAGATGATCGTCGACGAGTTCGTAGAGCACCTCGCGACCCGAGCGTTCGCCGTGCACGACGCCCGCCGATTTGAGAATGCGCAGATGCTGGCTGACCAGCGGTTGGGTGACGCCGAGTGCGTCGACGAGCTCGTGCACGCAGCGCGGCGACTCGCGCAGCTGCAGCACGATGGCGATGCGTACCGGGGCGGCCAGGGCTCGCAGCAGCTCGCCCGCGTCCTCGAGCACCGTGCGCGAGGGCACGGCGGCGGGGGCGGGGGAGTGGTAAGGGTTGTGCGGATGCGCGGGCGCGGCATCGGTCGTCATGAACCAACTCCTTAATGGAAACAGATTCCATTTTGATATGCATAATTGCGCATGTCAAATGACGCGCCGCGCGGACACCTCGGGCGCTGCAAACTCACTGGACGGCTCCCGATACGCTCTATCGAAATACGAACGCTACGTCGCCGGGCAAAACAGCCGACGTGGCGAACATTCCGACTCGCAGTGGATGGAGAAATCTCGCGTGGCACCCAAGTCGAAGGTGGACACCGTTGCCAACCTCGCCAAGCGCCGGGGTCTGGTCTACCCGTGCGGTGAGATCTACGGAGGCACCAAGTCGGCGTGGGACTACGGTCCGCTCGGCGTCGAACTGAAAGACAACATCAAGCGGCAGTGGTGGCGGACCATGGTCACCAGCCGCGACGATGTCGTCGGCCTCGACTCCTCGGTGATCCTGCCGCGCCAGGTCTGGGAGGCCTCCGGCCACGTGGCCACCTTCTCCGACCCGCTGGTCGAGTCGCTGCACACGCACAAGCGTTACCGCGCCGACCATTTGATCGAGGCCTACGAGGCCAAGCACGGCCACCCGCCCGCCAACGGCCTGGCCGACATCAACGATCCCGACACCGGCCAGCCCGGCAAGTGGACCGAGCCGCGCAACTTCTCCGGCCTGCTCAAGACCTACCTCGGCCCGGTGGACGACGAAGAGGGCATGCACTACCTGCGTCCCGAGACCGCGCAGGGCATCTTCGTCAACTTCAAGAACGTGCAGGAGACCGCGCGCAAGAAGCCGCCGTTCGGCATCGCCCAGATCGGCAAGAGTTTCCGCAACGAGATCACGCCGGGCAACTTCATCTTCCGCACGCGCGAGTTCGAGCAGATGGAGATGGAGTTCTTCGTCAAGCCGGGCGAAGACGTCGAGTGGCACAAATACTGGATCGACACCCGCCTGGCCTGGTACACCGACCTCGGCATCGACCCGGAGAACCTGCGCCTGTTCGAGCACCCGAAGGAAAAGCTGTCGCACTACTCGGCGGGCACCACCGACATCGAGTACCGCTTCCGCTTCCAGGGCGGCGAATGGGGCGAGCTCGAGGGCATCGCCAACCGCACCGACTACGACCTCAAGACGCACTCGGAGCACTCCAACGTCGACCTGAGCTACCGCGACCAGGCCAGCGGTGAGCGCTACACGCCGTACGTGATCGAGCCGGCCGCCGGCCTGACGCGTTCGCTGATGGCGTTCCTGGTCGACGCCTACACGGTCGACCAGGTGCCCACCGCGAAGGGCACCACCGAGGAACGGATCAGCCTGCGTCTGGACCCGCGCCTCGCGCCGGTGAAGGCCGCGGTGCTGCCGCTGTCGCGCAACGCCGACCTGACGCCCAAGGCCAAGGACCTCGCCGCCCAGTTGCGCCGCAACTGGAACGTCGACTTCGACGACGCGGGCGCCATCGGCCGCCGCTACCGTCGCCAGGACGAGATCGGTACGCCGTTCTGCATCACGGTCGACTTCGACACCATCGACGACCACGCGGTGACGATCCGCGAGCGCGACTCGATGGCACAGGAGCGCATCGCCCTGGACAAGGTCGAGTCCTACCTCGCGGCCCGTCTCATCGGCGCCTGACCGCAGTCGTGGGAAACCCGCACCGGATCCTCGGTGCGGGTTTCTTCGCGTCCGGACCGGGACGCTGGATCACCGGCGGCACCAGAGACATCGCCCGGGAAGAAGAGTCCGCGACGGTGTGATGATCTTGATCGAGCTGCCTTGATCACAGTGCGTAGCTGACGGTTTGCGTTGGGGGGTCGTGTGCCTCACGATTTCCGTTGTGCTGTGGGAACCGGAAGATATGGTGCGGACGCTCGACCCGTCGGAACAACGATTCGTACGGCACGCGACCTACACCGGGCGGTCGGTCACGGTGCTCGGTGAACTGGACGCGGCCGGGCTCGGGGCGGCGTTCGCGGCCTTGCAGCGGGCGTTCCCGATTCTGGTGTGCCGGATCGTCGAAGACGCCGACGGGAACGGAATCCTGTTGCACCCCGGCTATATCGAAGCCGTCGGAACATGGGTGAGTTTCGGTGATCCCGACGAGATCAGGATTCCGACCGAGTCGATGGATCCCGGTGCTCAGCTGGCATATCTGGATGTGGTTCTCGCGGAGGAGGATCGGGCCAGGGTCACCATGTTCGTGCACCACGCTGTCGCCGATGCCGCGCACTGCGTCGAACTGTTCGCTCGGCTGTGGGACTACTACACCGACCACCTCGAAACCGGCGCCATCGTCGCGGGCACCCGCGCGTACCCGGTGTCACTGGAGTCGCTGCTGGCGCAGCGTGGCATCGAGCGTGGTCCGCGATCGGGCCTCGAACCGCTGATCCGCAGGCTGGCGGCGGCCGACGCGGTGGGCGTGGTCGACGCGTCCCCGTCGTCGAGTCCGGCGCTGGCCAGGCCTGTCCGCATCCACTTGGACCAGGTCGAGACCGCGCGGGTACTGGAGCGGGCACGGTCGCAGGCGGTGAGCGTCAACGGGCTGGTCACCGCCGCGGTGTTGCGTGGGTTCGCGGCGGTGTACGGGGTGGCGAATCTGGCGTGCGTGTACCCGGTAGACCTGCGAAAGCGGCTCGACCCGCCGGTCGCGGCGGAAGCGGGAACCAACCTGTCCGGCCTGGCCGCCTTCGCCACCGAGATGCCCACCGACGACATCGCCGGCCTGGCTCGGCGCATCGGGACCAGCCTGCACGACGACCTCGGCGCCGGCGTCGTCGAACAGTCGGTGCTGCATTTTCCGGACTTCTTGAACAGCGGCCGCAATCATTGCCTCGCAGGCCATGTGGCGGTGACCAACACGGGAACCGTGCCGGTCTTCCGTGTCCCGACAGGGCTGGTGATCGATGACTACGAGATCGTCTATCTCTCGGCCCATCCCCGCCGGTCGACGGGTGCGTCGGCGGCGGTCACCTTCCTCGTCTACACCTTCCTCGGCCGGTTGACCATCGCCCGCCTCGGCGGCGGTATCGCTGCCACACAGCTACTTCCCGCTGTGGTCGCCGAGCTCTCCGAGGCGAGCGTCCAGCAGAGCGCAGTCAGCGCGTAGTCGGCCGGCGGCGGCGATGCCGCGGTTTCAGGCGCGGGGTCGCCGAGGTGCAGTCGGTCGGACCGGCATCCGCGCCGCAGCGGGACAACGGTGAACTCGGCGCAGCGCTTCTGACCTGCACGGGTCATCTCGGATGCGCCCTCGACGTCCATCGCAACACCGTCCGTACGAAACGGTGAGAAGCTGGTGCGCTCAGAACCTGCCGCCGCGGCTGACGCGCCGCGATCCCGACGAGCCACCGAAGGAACCCGGCCGGTAGCCGCCGCCTCCGCCGTACCCTCCGCGCCGTGACCCACCGCCCATGGCTCCGCGCAGGAGCTCGTTCAGCAGGATTCCGCCCAGCACCGCGCCGGTTTGCGAGCCACCGCCCGACATCGGCTGGCGCGTTTCCCAGGTCCGCACACTGGCCTGCGCCAGCTGCATCGCTCGGCCGCCGAGCTCGGCCGCGGTCTGTGCGCTGACCAGTGCGCGTTCGGGGGCGCTGCCGGTGAGGCCGCGGGCTTCGTCGAGGTGGCGCTGCGCTTCCGAGAGCCGGGTGCGGGCCTCGGCGTCGACTCCGCCGCGACGGGTGGTGATGAACGACGACGCCGCGTCGATGCGGGCGGCCGCGTCGGTGAGAGTGCGATCGAGCCTGCGTCGCAGGTCCTCCACGGCCAGCTTGCGATCCGAGGCCGCGGCGATCGCCCGGTCCAGTGCGGCGTCGGCGGTGACCGCGTTGTGGAAAGCGCCGAGGGGATCGGTCTCGGCATGCGGGGTGTTCAGGGCCGCGGTGGCGGTGGCGATCGCGGCACCGAGGTCGGCGCCGCCGAATTCGGTGAGGGTCTGGGCCGAGCCGAGGTCGGTGCGCAGTTCGTCGAGGGCCGCCGGTAGGCCATCGCGTGCCTGCTGGATATTCGTCGCGGCCTGATCGACCGCGTCGAGCAGAGTCGTGGCCTGCCCGAGCGCGCCCTCGGCCGCGCGGATCGCCGCGACCGCCCCACCCTGCCTGCCGACGGGCTGCGTGAGCGCGGCGCGGGCGCTGTCGATGTTGGTCTGGGCGAAGGCGATGCGCTCGAGCGCCATCCGCACGTTGTCGTGGATCGGTGCGACGACCGAGGGCGGATAGGTCGAATCGAGCCGGACGAGTTCGGCCTCGGAACCGGGCATGCGCGCGGTGAGTTCGACGATGTCGCGGGTGAGGGCGTCCAGCCGCGCGGGCGCGTCGATGAGCAGATCGCGCATCGCGTCGAAATCGGTGACCTGCGCGTCGAGTTCGCGATCGGCCTTGCCCGCGGTGGCGATCAGCTCGATGAGCATGGCGCGCTGCTGATCAGGAGTCTCGGGGATCGCGTCGTCGAGTTGCTGGCGAATCGTGAAGGCCTTCGCGGTGGCGGCGCGGGCCGCCTCGAGCGCGGAGCGGAACGGGGTCACCGCCGTTTCGCCGAATTCGCTGGTGGCCAAGGCCAATTCCTCGGCGCTCGTTCGCACGGCGTCGTCGATCTCGACCAGTCGCTCGCGGGAGAGCGCGTGCAACGTGGGCAGCGACAGTTTCGCGAGCGCCGCCGAGTCGGTCGGGTCCAGCTCGCGCGCAGTACTCAGTTCGGCGCGGTCTCTGTCGCCACGGCGCTTGCGCGAGAACAGAACCAAGCCGCCGGCCGCCACGACCACGGCCAGTGCGAGCAGGAGCAGCACACCCCACGACACCCCGCCGCCTCGCATCGCCGACCCGATGCCCTCGGCCGTGTCGACCGCGGCCTGCGCCCACTTCTGGTCCCGCAGATCGGGTTCCACCGATCCCGCGAGCAGCGAGTCGAGTTCGGCGTCGCTCACTCCATCGGGAAGGGTGCCGTCGAGCCAATAGCCGCGGTCGTCGACGGCCACCGCGAGCAGCAGGTCGCGGTGGCTGAAGCCGGACAGCTCGGAGGTGCGGTCGGCCCAGTCCTGCGGCGCCATCGACGCGAAGTCGCGCACATAGACGACCCACAGCTTGACCTGGTGATCGCGAGACAACGTGTCGACCGCATCGAGCACCTGCGCCTCGTCGGCCGCACTCAGCACACCCGCGGAGTCGACCACCTGCGGACCCATCCGCGACGGCGGCTCCGCGGCGGCGCCAGGGGCGCACAGCACAGCGAGCGCGACGACCAACCCCGCGATCAGCGCAGGCCACTGCCGCGCACGTCGGCCGGGCGCGGTCGACGTGACTGCGCGCCGCCCGCTCGTCGCGCGGCCGTACCGCGCGCCGAGCGGACGCACCTGCCTGCCGGTCGACGCGCGGGGCCGGAGCAGAACCGAACTTTTCCTCGACAGCGGCATGCATCGAATCTAATGCTCGCGACCGATGCGGACACGACATCGCGCCGCGTGGCTTCTACGATCGGGTGCATGGTCACAGTCGATCCCCACTACACCGGTCACGTCACCGCGGGCGCGGACGCTCAGCAGCGCGACGTCCCCGGCGCCCGGATCGTGAAGATGTCCGTCGGCCCGATGGACAACAACACCTACCTGATCCAGAGCACCGCTACCGGCGCCGCTGTGCTGGTCGACGCCGCCAACGACGCCGAGCGCATCATCGAATTGACCGCGCTCGAGACGCCGGGCCAGGTCGAACAGATCATCACCACCCACCGCCACCCCGATCACTGGCAGGCGCTGACCGAGGTCGCCGCGTCCCTCGACGTTCCCACCGCCGCCCATTCCCTGGACGCCGACCACATCCCCGTCCGCCCCGACCGTCTGCTGGCAGACGGCGACACCGTCGAAATCGGCGACCTGGTCCTCCACGTGATCCACCTGCGCGGCCACACCCCGGGCTCGATCGCCCTCGCCCTCACCGACAACGCAGGCCACACCCACCTCTTCACCGGCGACTCCCTCTTCCCGGGTGGGGTCGGCAAAACGCACAGCTCCGCCGACTTCGAGACCCTGCTCACCGATGTCACCACCAAACTCTTCGACCGCTACCCCGACGAGACCGTCGTCTACCCGGGCCACGGCGACGACACCACCCTCGGCGCCGACCGCGCGAATCTGCCCGAATGGCGTGCTCGGGGCTGGTGAGGGCGCGGGCAGGCCGCAGGCGGGTTGTCAGTCGGCGAACGTCGCCCTGGCGCGGCGCAGGTCGACCTTGCCGCCGATCAGTGGAGTGCCCGCGGCCACGAGCAGCGCCCACGCGCCACTGTCATGGCAGGTGGCAGGTGGCAGGTTTGCCGTCGGCATAGGTGACCCGCCACCACCAGCTCAGTCGCCCCGACCTCACGTTCACCGGAACGGAATCCGGTGGTGACCGCTGACCACACGGCGCGTCGGACCGACCTGGCAGACTGACGAGGGTGAAATCGGGTTTCTCGCGCACTGCCACGCCAGCCCCGGATGTCCGGCATCCACGGGGGGTGGCGTCGACGGTTTCGGTGTGGTTCGTCCGGTTGATCGCCGGGGCGGTGCTGATGGCGCTGGTGCTGGTGGCCGGGACCGCTTTCCGGGTCTGGCAGGTCGCGCGGATCGACGACTACACCCCGGCGAACGCGATCGTGGTGCTCGGCGCGGCGCAGTATTCGGGCACGCCCTCCTCGGTTTTCGAGGCGCGGTTGTATCAGGCGTGGCGGCTCTACGAAGTCGGGGTAGCGCCCATGGTGATCACCGTCGGCGGCAAGCAGGAGGGCGATCTCTATACCGAAGCCGCCTCCGGCAAAAGCTATTTGGAGGACAAGGGCGTGCCGAGCGAGAACATCCTCGCGGTCGAAACCGGATCCGACACCCTGCGCAGCATCGAGGCCGTGGCGTCGGCGATGGGGGAGCGCGACATGTCATCGGCCGTACTCGTGAGTGATCCGTGGCATTCACTGCGAACCAGGACGATGGCCCGTGACGCAGGCTTGGCAGCGTGGACCGCACCCACCCGCACCGGACCTGCCGTCTACACGAGGGAGTCGCAATTCCACGGCATCGCCCGCGAAACCGGCGCGTTGCTCTGGTACCAGCTCACTCATTTCTCGGCGGATTTCCCTTACGAGGCGGGACAGTGAGATGACCGGGACCTATACCCCGCACGACCAGGAACGCACCGTCCACGAGCCGGGCAAGACGGCATGGCCCGGCGCCGCGGGCAAGGGCCATCGCAGTGAGTTCTCCCGCGATCGCGCCCGCGTGCTGCACTCCGCCGCCCTGCGCCGTCTCGCCGACAAGACCCAGGTCATGGGCCCGCGCGAGGGCGACACCCCGCGCACCCGCCTCACCCACTCCCTCGAAGTGGCCCAGATCGGCCGCAGCATCGCCGACGGGGTGGGCGCCGACCCCGATCTCGTCGATCTGGCCGGTCTCGCCCACGACATCGGCCACCCGCCCTACGGCCACAACGGCGAGCGCGCCCTCGACGAGTTCGCCGACGCCTACGGCGGTTTCGAGGGCAACGCGCAGAACCTGCGCATCCTCACCCGCCTCGAGCCCAAGATCCTCGCCGCCGACGGCGAGAGCTTCGGGCTCAACCTCACTCGGGCAGCCCTGGACGCCACCCTCAAATACCCGTGGGGCAGAAGCGGTTCCGGCACCAAGTTCGGCGCCTACGACGACGATCTCGAGCGGCTGGCCTGGGTGCGCAAAGACGCGCCCGACCGCAAACAGAGCTTGGAATGCCAGATCATGGACTGGTCCGACGACGTGGCGTACTCGGTGCACGACGTGGAGGACGGCGTGATCGTCGGCCGCATCGACCTGCGCGCCCTCGCCGACCCCGCCGAACAGGCCGCCCTCGCCGAACAGGGCCACGGCCAGCACCCCGACCAGTCGATCGATGTACTCGCCGCCGCCGCGCAACGGCTCTCCGAACTCGACATCGTGGCCGACGCCGCCGACTACGACGGCAGCTTCACCAGTTCGGTGGCCTTGAAACGACTCACCAGCGAACTGGTCGGCCGCTTCGCCACCGCCGCGATCTCGGCCACCCACGAGCGCTACGGCGACGGACCGCTCAGCCGCTACGAGGCCGACCTGGTGGTGCCGCCGATCGTGGCCGCCGAGGTCGCCGTCCTCAAGACCATGGCGCTGCGCTACGTGCGCTCGGACCCCGGCCATCTCGCCCGCCAGCAGACCCAGCGCGACCGCGTGCAGGCTGTCGCCGACCGCCTGCTCACCACAGCGCCCGCCCACCTCGACGATCAGCTGCTGCCCTGGTTCAACGCCGCCGCCACCGAGGCTGCCCGGGTGCGCGTGGTGATCGACCAGATCGCCTCCTACACCGAGAGCCGCTTCGAGCGCGTCGCCGCCTCGCTGGACTGCCGATGAGCAGACCCGACTAGACTCGCCCTCGTGGCCGGACGAATCCCAGATCGCGATATCGCGGCGATCCGTGAACGTGTCCGGATCGAAGATGTAGTCGGTGAGTACGTGGCGCTCAAGCGCGCGGGCGCCGACTCGATCAAAGGTCTGTGCCCGTTCCACGACGAGAAGTCGCCGTCGTTCCATGTGCGACCCAATCACGGGTTGTTCCACTGCTTCGGTTGCGGCGAGGGCGGCGACGTCTACAAGTTCCTGCAGCAGATGGAGCACATCGGCTTCGTCGAGGCCGTCGAGCAGATGGCCGATCGCATCGGCTACCAGATCAACTACGAGGGTGGCGGCACCTCGGTGCAACGCGACCGCGGCACCCGCTCGCGGCTGGTCGCTGCCAATGCCGCCGCGCACGAGTACTACATGCGGCTGCTGCACGAACCCGAGGCCGAGGCCGCGCGCAACTATCTGACCGAGCGCAACTTCGACAAGGCGTCCTGGCTCCAGTTCGGCTGCGGTTACGCGCCCGCGGGCTGGGACGGCCTGACAAAACACTTGCAGCGCTTGGGTTTCGAGTTCAAGGAGCTGGAAGCGGCGGGGTTGTCCAAGCAGGGCAAGCGCGGTCCGATCGATCGGTTCCATCGTCGGTTGCTGTGGCCGATCCGCAACCTCGGCGGCGAGGTGATCGGGTTCGGCGCGCGCAAGCTGTTCGACGACGACACCATGCCCGGTAAATACGTGAACACGCCGGAAACCTTGCTGTACAAGAAATCTCAGGTGCTGTTCGGACTCGACCACGCCAAGCGTGACATCTCCAAGGGTCATCAGGCGGTGGTCGTCGAGGGCTACACCGACGTCATGGCCATGCATCTGGCCGGGGTGAAAACCGCGGTCGCGTCCTGCGGTACCGCTTTCGGTGAAGAGCATCTGCAGGTGCTGCGCAGGCTGCTGATGGACGACAACTTCTGGCGCGGCGAGATCATCTACACCTTCGACGGCGACGCGGCCGGGCAGGCTGCGGCGTTGAAGGCGTTCAGCGGCGATCAGCGGCTGGCCGGACAGACCTACATCGCTGTCGCACCCGACGGTCAGGACCCGTGCGAGTTGCGTCAGTTCTCCGGTGACGGTGCGGTGCGTGACCTGGTTGCGCGTCGGACTCCGCTGTACGAGTTCGTGATTCGCGGGCTGCTCGCCGAACACAATCTCGACGATGTCGAGGGCCGTGTCGAGGCGTTGCGCCGTACGGTGCCCGTGGTGGCACAGATCAAGGACAACGCCACCCGCAAGGGCTACGCCACCAAGCTGGCAGGCTGGGTCGGCTGGGACGACATCCAGCTGGTCGTGCGCCGGGTCGGTGAAGAGGCGAAGAAGAACCGGATGGGTCCCAGCGCCACTCCCGCGTTGAAGCAGGGAGCGGCGGCGATTCCCGCACCGCGCGTCGAGGAGAGTTCCTCGGTGCGACCGGCCCCGAACGATCCGGTTCTCTACGCCCAACGTCAAAGCCTCAGTGCCGCATTGCAATATCCCGGCATCGCGGGCGTGTCCTTCGACGCCATCGACCCCGCCGCCTTCACCCACCCCGCCTACGTGGCCGTGCGTCTCATGATCGCGCAGGCGGGCGGCACGGCAGCAGGACTCAGCGGCGCCGAATGGGTCGCCGCCGTCGCCGACCACACCGACGACCTGATGATTCGCGCCCTGGTTTCCGAACTGGCCAACGAGCAACTCCCGGTCCGCTCACAGAACGACACCCCGCGCTTTGTCACCGCCATCCTCGCCCGCACCCAGGAAGCCTGGGTGGGCCGTCAGATCGCCGAGCTCAAATCGAAGTTGCAGCGGCTGTCGGCCAGCGAGGAGCCCGACACCTACATGACGCTGTTCGGCGACCTGGTGGCGCTGGAGCAGTACCGCAAGAGTCTTGCGGCCCAGGCCATGGGCAACGAGGGCTACGCCGCCGGGGCCTGACGTCACCGTTTGGTGGCTTCGGTGAGGGTGCGGCTGGAGTACGCGACGAACGGCCCCTCCCGCTGGATTCGATCGTGAAGCCGACGCAGCTGGTCGAGGTAGGTGTCGACGGTGAAACCGGGCACCATCCAGATCACCTTGCGCAGGAAGTACACGACGGCGCCGATGTCATCGAACTCGATGCGCAGGCGCTCGGTCCGCTGATCGGTGATCTCCAGGCCGACAGCTCGCGCGGCGGCGGCTTCATCGTCGGGATGGCGCGCTCGCCGGGCTCGAGGTTGTGGACCGAGGAAGTACTCGACCAGCTCGAACACGCTCGCCGGTCCGACATGCTGGGCGAAATAGGTTCCGCCCGAACGCAGAACGCGCGCGATCTCAGCCCACCAGATGGTCGCCGGATGTCGGCTGGTGACCAGATCGAACGCCGCGTCGGCAAACGGTAGCGGTGGCTCGTCGGGCGCGGCGACGACAACCACGCCGCGCGGGTGCAGCAATGCCGTCGCCTTGGCGACGTTCGGCGGCCACGACTCGGTGGCGACCATGGTCTGCGGGAAAACCTCCGCTTCGGCCAGAACCTCGCCACCGCCGGTCTGGATGTCGAGAGCAGCGGTGGCGGTCGCGAGCCGACCGCTCATCAGCCGCTGATAACCCCACGAGGGACGCGCTTCCCCGGCCCGCCCGTCGAGCCAGGAGAAATCCCACCCCTCCACCGGCGCCGATGCCGCCTCCGCGATCAGATCCTCGAACGTGCGTGCCATGAGCGATCACTATGCCAGTGGCCACCGGAGACCACGCTGAGCGATGACGTCAGTGGTGCCCGGCGGGACTGTCGTCTCGGAGAATCGCGCGCTACCGGCCGAGCTGTTCGTCGACGAACACCGCGGCCTGGTCGCGGTTGTCGTTGACGAAGTACGCGACGTGGCCGTAGGTCAGGGCGTTTCCGAAGCCGGCGGCAGGGTCGCCGCCCTGGCAGACGCGGTCACCGGCATGGCAGTAGTCGCGCAGACGGTCGGCGAATTGCGCCAGCGCGCCGGTGTGCAGGGGCCGCAGGCCCGACAGCGCGGGATCGTAGCTGCCGCGGTTATAGGGCTCCGCGCCGTTGAACAGCGGGCTGCCGAACAGTGCGATCGCGTCGATGCGCTCGGCCGCCTGTGCCGTCAACGCGGTTCGGGCCTGCAAGGTGGCGCCGATGACGCTGGCACCCTGCGAATAGCCGAGTAGGACCAGCTGCTGGTCGGGGCAGGCGGCGGCGGTCGCGTTCAGCAGCGCGGTCAAGTTCGCTGTCCCCCGCACGGCACTGTCCGGGTCCCTCGAGGCGGGATACTCGAGCTCGGTCACCGCGGTCGCGCGACCGGATTCCTGGGCGATCCGCCAGCCGAGGGGAGTGAGCAGCAGGCTGCCGAGCTGCGGCTCGAGGGTGCCCCGAACGGTAACGACCCGGACCTCGGCGCAGCCGTCAGGGGGAGTGGCCGGTGCGGCGGCCGCAGTGGGGAAGGCGGGCAGAGCCAGTGCTGCGACGGCTGTTGCGGCCGCCGACAGCAGGATTCGAATTCGTCCACGCATGCCGCCTACTGTATTGCGCCACGACCGTACGCCGCGACGACTACGCACCCGTGATCCTCGGCGAGCGGGCCCGCAGCTCGGCGCAGCTGGACGCAGATCGGAGGTTGCATAATGAGGCGGTGCACTCTGGTGATGGTCTGTTCGATCGACGCCTGTCCGACCGCGCGCGCGAAGTGATCCGCCAAGGTGCCGAGATTGCGCTGAACGCGCCGGAGGAATGGCTCGACGAGCTCTATGACGCCACCCTCCTGAAAACCAGCCTGCGTGCCATCGCCGGGGATCCGCTGCTGGCCGAGGCGGTCCGCCGGGTCAATCGCGGCAATCTGCTGCACTGGGCCTCGGCGAACGTGGCCGATCCGGGAATGCCGGTGCCGATCAATCTCGGTGCCGACCAGATCGCCATCGTTCGCGACCTGGTGCGCCGTGGCATGAACGAGGCCGCGTTGCAGGCCTATCGCGTAGGGCAAGACGTCGTCTGGCGACGGTGGATGACCATCATCTTCATCCTGACGCCCGACCCGTTCGAGTTGCAGGAGATCCTCGACGTCACCGCCGCCTCGATCGCCCGCTTCGTGGACGGCACCATCGAGGCGATCACCGAGGTCATCGGCCAGGAGCGCGACGAACTCGCCCGCGGCTCCTATGCCGAACGGCGCGAAGTCATTTCGCTGCTGCTCGAGGGTGAGCCGACCAATGTCGAGCGGGCCTCGAACCGCCTCGGCTACCGGCTCGATGCCACCCACACCGCCGCCATCGCCTGGAGCGACGTCCCCGGCGCCGAACTCGACGAACCGCACCGGGTGACCAGAGCTCTCACGCAAGCCGCCGGCGCGGCCACGGCGCTGAGTGTGCTCGCCAGCGCGGCGACCCTGTGGGTGTGGGTGCCCGGCCCCAACGCACCCGACACCGCGGCACTGACCGAAGCGCTCGACCATATTCCCGGCGTGCGGATCGCCGTCGGCTCGACCGGTCGAGGTCTTGCGGGATTCCGCACGAGTCACCTCGATGCGCAGGCCGCGCACCGAATCCTCGCCCGTCCGCACAGCATTCGGCGGCTGGTCACCTTCGGCGAGGTGCAACTGACCTCGCTGATCACCGAAAACGGCGCGCAGGCCGACCGATTCATCAAGTACACCCTCGGCGATCTGGAACACGCCGACAGCGAACTACGCGAATCGGTGCTCGCCTACATCAACGAGCAATGCAATGCCACGCGCGCTGCGGCGCGTCTGTTCACGCACCGGAACACGATCTTGCGCAGGATCGCCCGCGCGGACGAGTTGCTGCCGCGGCCACTGGCGGAGAACGGTGTGCACGTCGCGGTCGCGTTGGACGCCCTGTACTGGCGGCAGAACACTTCCCGGTCCCGTTGAGCTGAAATCACTACCGCGCGCAGACCGGGGTCAGCTGGTGCGTGCCGCGCAGGCCCTTGAGGGTCGCCTCGCGTCCGGCCCCGATCACGAGATCGCTGCTGCTACCGATGGCTGCCAAAACCGGCTCGCTGAGCAGGATCTCACCACCCTCGGCCTGCGCGGTGACCCGTGCGGCCATGGCGACGTTGCGTCCGAACAAATCGTCACCCCGGCGAACCGAACTTCCCATGTGAATACCGATCCGCACGCGAAAATCGGCCTCGCCCTTCGCCGATTCGGCGTCCTTGCGCAGCGCTGCCTGGATGGCCACGCCGCATCGGACCGCCTGATCGGGAGCGGCGAAGGCGATCATGTATCCGTCGCCCTGATTCTTGACCACATGGCCGCCGTGGTTGTGCACGCATCGATCGACGAGACGGTGGTGGCGGTCGAGCAGCTTCACCCAGGCCCGGTCGCCCAATTGTTCGTTGAGAGCGGTCGATTGCTCGATATCGGAGAACATGATCACGACGTTGCCGTCCGGCGCGAGTGTGGCCAAGTCGGGACGCTCGACCCGCGCCCAGCCCGCGAGGTCTTCGATCGAGGTCAGCACCGCGGCACGAAAACCCTTGGCACGGACCAGATCCGCGGCCTGCCAGGCAGTTCGAACCGCTTCGCGGCCACTCACCACCAACCGCCCGGTCCTCGACCGGCGCGGTGCCCGGCGCTTGCGCCGACTCCGGACCAGCAGGATCGACAGGGTGAGCAAGCCGGCGGCTTCACCGGCGGCGACGATCGCGAGCACGGTGATCACGACTGTGGTCATCGGAGGAACCCTGCCGGAGTAGCGTAGCCGGCCGAACCCTGTAGCGGCTGCGCGCCCGAGCTGTTCACGACAAAATAGTACACACACGTTCACTCGAATTCGACCGGTGCGTCCGAGGCCGGACCGTGGTGGATCCAGCGGTGATCGACGCCGTGGCAGTGGCCGTCTCAGCTTCGCGGCCGCCGTTGTACAGCAGAAATGTCGCGCTCAACCCCGCTCGGCGCAGTGGTGAAGGCCGAATTGCCGCAAGGCCGTACCGCGTCCGCCGCATCTGTGAATCCGGCTTGCCGGCTTGTTTCGGTGTACGGATGGTGTTCCCGTATCGCACCCGATGGTGCATAGTGCACAACAGTGGTTCCATCTGGGTGCGAATCGCCATTGGAATGCGAGCGGCGAGGCCGCACGATAAAGCGCAAACACCGGAAAGTAGGAAATGTGCGCATGCCCGACAGCGTCCTGTCGGCCCGGGCCGCGACGACGGTAGGTCGGCCGGTTCTCGACCGGCTCCCCGCAGCGTCAACGATTTCGGGCAAGATCCTGAGCCGATTCATCGTCGGCAGCGAACTACCCACCAGGGTGCCCATAGCGGTCCTGCGTCGCAATGTCACGGTGCTGGTGAACGCGTGCCTCGAACTCGCAGACAGAATGCTGACCGGCGGCGACACCGCCGAACCGCTGGCCGAGGTGCGCGCCGACATCATGGGCTGGGCACACCAGGGCGTCACCATCGGTGCGATGCACAAGGCCGTGCGGGTAGGCACGCAGGCGGTGTTCGACCACCTGACCGCACAGGCCGAGCTCGACCAGGATCACGGGGCGGTGATCGAAACAGCGCAGATGTTCGTCCACCTCTCCCGCGAGCTCTCCATGGCCATCTCACAGGCGTACCTGCGTGACATCCGCGCGGCGGGTAGCGAGGCAGCGGACGCCGTGGCCACTGCCCTGATCGCCGGGACCGCGACACCGGCCATGGCGCGCGCCTTCGGAGTGCGGCTGGCCGCAAGCTATTTCGTCTTCGCGATGCAGTTCACGCCACCACACGACGGGGCCGAACCGCGACCGGATCGCCAGATCCTCGCGCCTCGGACCATTCGGCGAGTCAGAGCCGAAGTACTGCACCAGTGCGATGACCATGTGCTGATGCAGATGGACGCCGACACCGCCACCCTGCTGATCCCCCAAGACCATTTCGACCCCCACACAGCAGAACGGTTCGTCGAGCAGATCGCCGCCGCGGCGCAGACGCGAGTTCGCGCCGCGTTCGTGGCGGCCGCCGCAGACAGCATCTCCGAAGGGGTCGAGCGCGCACACGCGGTGCTCGACATCATGCGCCGCCTGCGCCGGGTCGGACTGGAGCGCTTCGACGACCTGTCGCTGGAATACCAGCTGTCCCGGCCGGGCACCGCGGGAAAGCACCTGGCCGCACTGCTCGACCCGCTGGAGGATCATCCGATCCTGCTGGAGACGTTGACAACCCACCTCGCAACCCACTCCACCCGTCTGCGCACCGCGCGGGCGCTGCACGTACACCCCAATACGGTCGACTACCGACTGAACAAGATCGCCGAGATCACCGGGTTGGACCCGACACAGCCGGACGGGGTGTGGCGCCTTCGTTCCGCGCTCGTAGCCCGCATGACCGGTGCGGGCGAGGAAGAGTCGGTCACCGACAGCGACTCCGATTCAACCGCGCCCACCGCGCAGGCTTGCTGATCGATCAGCGCGCACGCCAACGGCCCGAGACACCCTCGGGCCGTCGATCTTCGAAGTGTTCAGCGTGGCCGCCGTGCGCGACGTCGAGTACCCGCTACTTGACCGAGCCGACCAACTGATCGGCAAACGGGGCGATGAATCTCCCG
>JACIXH010000107.1 GCA_014360565.1 Nocardia sp. | reverse complement strand
CCCCAACGCGCTCGCCGCGGCCAATATCAATGTGGTGATGCCCGTCGGTGGCATGTCCAGCTTCTACGCCGACTGGAACGCGCCGAGCGATTTCTTCGGCATTCCCGGCAACGGCGCGCCGTCCTCGGGTTCCGGCGCGGGCAACGCGCTGTCCGGAGGACCGGGCAAGAGCTACCGCTACCAGTGGGAATCGTTCCTCACCGGCGACCTGCGCAACGCGCTGTCGGCTCGACTCGGCTTCAACCCGCACCGCAACGGCGTGTTCGGCCTGTCGATGGGCGGCTCGGCCGCGCTGACCCTGGCCGCCTACCACCCGGACCAGTTCTCCTTCGCCGGTGCGTATTCGGGCTACCTGAACATCTCCGCTCCCGGCATGCGTGAGGCCATCCGGCTCGCGATGCTCGACGCGGGCGGCTACAACGTGGACGCGATGGCACCGCCGTGGGGCCCACAGTGGCTGCGGATGGATCCGTTCGTGTTCGCCCCCAACCTCGTTGGCAACAACACCCGGCTGTGGATAGCGGCAGGCTCTGGCTTGCCGACCAATACCGACGGACCGAACATGGGCACCGTCAACGGGATGGCGCTGGAGGCCTTGGCGCTGGCCAACACCAGAGCCTTCGAAGTCAGGATGGCGACACTCGGCGCCCGTAACGTCACCTACTCTTTCCCCGCCTTCGGTATCCACGCCTGGAACAACTGGAATGACGAAGCCCTGCGGATGATCCCGGATTTGTCCGCCAACATCGGGTGAACATCACAGAACCGGCATCGCGAGATTCGCGGTGCCGGTTCTGTCTGTCCGAGCCACCGAAGTCGCTGGACAATTCGCACCTGCGATGACCACGCCACTCGCATAACCACGGCGACCACGGATTTTCGGCCGCATCGGATCCGAAGGGTGAGACGGAACGCCGAAGGCGCAGTATCGCCCTTCGGATTCGAGGCCCACCGGGCCGAAAATCCCGCGGCGCCTGCCGCCAATGTCACTGCCCTTGCAGTTAATTCGCGGGTCGAATATCCTCCAGCGAGCGTAAGTGTGACCAGATCGTTGTTTCATCCGTCGGATCGACCGGGCTGTCGGGGCCGTGTCGATGGCGGGGGCGCGACTGGCATGCCATAACAGCAGAAAGAGAGCGGAATTCACATGCGTTTCGGCAAGGCCGTCGCGCCGGCATCTCGTAGTTGGCGTAATCGAATTCTAGCTGTCGGCGCAGCAGCCCTCGTGCTGCCGATCGCCGCGGGAGCGGCCCCGACCGCGCTCGCCGCACCGTCGGTGTCGGCACCCGTGCTGCGTGCACCGGCCGGTGGCTATGAAGAACTGATGGTGCCATCGAAGATGGGCCCGGTGAAGGTCCAGGTGCAGTGGGCGCGCAACGGCGGCAACGCCGCGCTCTACCTGCTCGATGGGCTCCGTGCCCGCGACGACCGCAACGCCTGGTCGTTCGAGACCAACGCGATGCAGCAGTTCAGCAACGACAACGTCACCCTGGTGATGCCCGTCGGTGGCCAGTCGAGCTGGTACGCCGACTGGACCGCCGCCAGCAACACCAACGGCCAGAAGACCACCTACAAGTGGGAGACCTTCCTCACCGAAGAGCTCCCCACCTTCCTCGAGGGTTACGGCGTGTCCCGCAAGAACAACGCGGTGCTCGGCTTGTCGATGTCGGGTCCGGCCGCGCTGCGCCTGGCCGCCCTCAATCGCGATCAGTTCAAGCACGCGTCCTCGCTCTCGGGCCCGCTGAACTGGAGTGCTCCCGGCATGCGCGAGGCCATCCGCGTGATGATGCTCGACGCGGGTCGTTTCAACGTCGACGCCATGGCTGCTCCGTGGAGCTCCGCGTGGCTGCGGATGGACCCGATGGTGTTCGCGCCCGAGCTGCGCGGCCTGCCGATGTTCATCTCCTCGGCCAACGGCCTGCCCGCCCAGCACGACAAGCCGGCCGGTCTCGGCGGCGTCTACAACACCGGTAACGCGATGGCCATCGAGGCCATCTCGTTCGTGAGCACCCTGGCGTTCCAGCGTCGTCTGAACTCGCTGGGCATCAACGCCGTCTACGACGTCGGCGCTTCCGGTACCCACTCGTGGAAGTACTGGGAAGACGAGCTGTGGAAGGCGCGTCCGCACATCCTGAATGCGTTGGGCGCCTAGTAGTTTCCGCTCAGCAACAAACGTAGGACCGGCTCACCCCCAGGGTGAGCCGGTCTTTTTGCTGTGTGCCCCGCTCGCGTGTCCTCCCCAGTTATCGGTCGTTGCTGCGGTACAACCGACGGTGATGCTGTGTCCCAATTCCGGGATGAGGAGGGTCGCGTGTGATGAAACATCGTGTCTCGATACGTAGTGTCGTAGCGCCGATGCGGCGGATCCTCGCAATCGCGGCTATGGCGGCGGGCCTGTTGGCGCCGATCGTCACCGTCCCCGCGCAGGCGCAACCGGTGACGTCCGGGGTGCAGCGGGTGGACTGGCTCTCGGATCGGCGGGTGGCGCTGTGGGTGTACTCGGCCGCCATGAAGACCCCGATCCAGGTGCAGATGCTGTTGGCGCGGGACTGGAACGTGCGTCCCGACGCAAAGTTTCCGATGATGCTCATGCTCGACGGTCTGCGCGCGCAGGACGACGAGAACGGCTGGACCAAAGACGCCGACGCCGAAGGCTTCTACGCCGACAAGAACGTGAACGTGGTGCTGCCCGTCGGCGGCCAGTCGAGCTGGTACTCCGACTGGCTCGCGCCCGACAACGGCATGCACTACAAGTGGGAGACCTTCCTGACCGAGGAACTCCCGCCGATTCTCGAACGTGACTGGCGAACCACCGATGTGCGTGGCGTGCAGGGGCTTTCGATGGGCGGCACGGCGGCGATGAACCTCGCGGGCCGCAATCCCGGCCTGATGAGATACGTGGCCTCCTACTCGGGCCTGCTCACCACCACGACACTCGGGATGCCGCAGGCGATCACGTTCGCCAACAAGGACGCCGGCGGTTTCGACGCGGGCGCGATGTGGGGTCCCCCCGGCAGCCCGGAATGGGAAGCCCACGATCCGTATCTGCTGGCCGACAAGCTCAAAGGCGTCAGCATGTACGTCTCCAGCGGCAGCGGTCTGGCGGGTTCGCACGATCAGCTCGGTGAAGTGCCTTTGATGAGCGAGAACTGGGCGGGCACGGGCCTGGAGATCCTCTCGCGGCTGTCGACCCAGAATTTCGTCGCCAAGCTGGAGAAGCTGGCGATCCCGGTACAGGCGAATTACCGCCCCTCGGGCACACATACATGGCCGTACTGGGATTTCGAGATGCGTCAGTCGTGGTCGCAGGCCGCGGCGGCGCTCGGCACCGACCCCGGCGGGGCCACCTGCACCATCGGCGGGGCCATCGCGGGCGTCGCGCAGGCGGCGACCTGGCTGGGCAACTGCCTGACCGCGGAGTATCCCGCGGGCGCCGGAACGGCGCAGGACTTCCCGAACGGCCGGGTGTTCCATTCGGCCGCGGCGGGCACGCACGCGGTGGCAGGGCGGATCGGCGGCACCTACGCCGGTATCGGTGGCGCGTCCTCGCCGCTCGGCCTGCCGACAGGCGACGAGCGCGGTCTGCCCGACGGCCGCGGCCGCATGCAGACCTTCGAAGGCGGCTCGATCTACTGGACCCCGCAGACCGGCGCACAGGTGATGCGCGGCGCGTTTCTCGAGGAGTGGGGCAAGCAGGGTTTCGAGGGCGGACCCGCCGGTTACCCGGTGGCCGCCGAAGCCCCCACACCCAGCCGGCACGGCTCGGTACAGGCCTTCGAGCACGGTCCGATGTTCTACAGCCCGGCCACCGGCGCGCATCGGGTGCAGGGCTTCGTCCTGGACAAGTACAGCCAGCTCGGCTTCGAGAACAGTCCGCTCGGTTTCCCGGTCGCCGAGGAGGCGCCGCTGAAGGATCTCGGGCGCTACAGCCGGTTCGAGGGCGGCAACATCTACTGGAGTCCGCTCTCGGGCGCCTGGTCGGTGCGCAACGGCGCGCTCGCCGACGCCTGGGGTGCGCAAGGATTCGAGAACGGCAGGCTCGGCTATCCGGTGAGCGACGAGTTCACCGTTCCCGGCGGAATCCAGCAGAACTTTCAGACCGGGTTCATCGTGGTGCGCGACGGCAAATCCGAAGTTCACGGGGTGTGAGCTCGGGCTGAGAACTCTCTGAGCATCGCCGCGCGGTACCCGGCAGCGCCGGATGTCCGGCTAGCCTGGTCTGCGACCGCTTCCCTGACGAACGATCGAGGAACACCTTCATGCATCGGATCCCTGGCAAGGTAGCCGGATCGATCGCGGCGCTCGCTGCCGTCGCCCTGTTGTCCGCCTGTGGTGGCAACGACTCGACCGCGTCGCAGACGCCCACCCTGACGACCAGCGCCGCCGCGAAAGCCACGACGACGCCGCCGGTGGTCATCGAGCCGCCCGCCGAGGCCCCGTCGAGCACCGAGACCAGCGCACCCGCCGAGGAGCCCACGCCCCTTCCGCAGACCAGCGCCGTCGCGCCCGCGACCGGCAAGGACAAGGCGTTCCTCGACGAGCTCACCAAGAACGGCATCACCCCGGGCGACCAGACGACCGCGCTGACCACCGCGACCTACATCTGCTCGACCAAGGGCACCGGCGCCAGTGACGCCGATGTGGCCACCTTCGTCGCCGCGATGGCGGGCACCGACCCGGCCTTCGACGCGTCGACGATGGACGTCAACAAGGCAGCGCAGATCTACATCGCCGCCGCGAACGCGACCTACTGCTAGTGACGCCCCGACCGACGCGACGCTCCCGCAGGTTCTGGCCTGCGGGGTGTTTCACCGTGCTGGCGCTGCTCGTCCTGGCGATCATCGTCATCGTGCTGCTCTGGTACCTGCTCGCAGGCCGGTTGAAAGAGCCGGGGCCGACACCGCCCGGCCCGCCCCCGCCGACGTCGCAGTCGGCGGAGTGCCCCGATGTGATGCTGCTCTCCATCCCCGGCACCTGGGAGTCGTCGAGCACCGACGATCCCTACAACCCGCAGGCGAACCCGATCTCGTTGATGCTCAGCGTGTCCGGTCCGTTGCGGGCGCAGTTCCCGGAGAACCGGCTCGAGGTGTACACGGTCCCGTACGTGGCCCAGTTCTCGAACCCGATCGCCTTCCCGCCCGACGGCCAGGCGTCCTACAACAACAGCCGCACCGAGGGCACCGCGCGCGCTACCGACGTGCTGGCCCAGCGCCACAAGGAATGCCCGTTGACGAATTTCGTCATCGCGGGCTTCTCCCAGGGCGCGGTGATCGCCGGTGACGTCGCCGCGCAGATCGGCGCGGGCAACGGCCCGATCCCGGAAGCCAACGTGCTCGGCGTGACCGTGATCGCCGACGGCCGCCGCACCGCGACCGGTCCCGGCCTGCCCACCGAGATCGGCGACCCCCCGCCGACCGGCGAGGGCGCCGAGGTGGCGCTCAGGGGCGTCAACGTGCCCGGCATCAGCATGACCGGCGCGCGACCCGGTGGTTTCGGCACGCTGGCACCGAAAGTGAACTCCATCTGCGCGCCCGGCGACATGATCTGTGACGCGCCGCGCGAGGCCCTCAATCCGGTCAACGCGCTGGGCAGTCTGGCGGCGCTGATCCGCTCCGCGGGCAACCCCGTGCACGCGCTGTACTCCTCGAATACCGTGGACGCCAACGGCACAACGGCTACTCAGTGGACGGTCAACTGGGCTGCCGAGCTCATCGAGAACGCACCACATCCGCCACATTCCTGACGGAGGTGTCACAGTCACGGCGGGGGCGTGATTGCCATCGATCATGCCTCGCTGTGACATCCGCACGCTGGATCGCTCGCACGCTGTAAAGTGCGCTGGGAATTGCGCCCGAGTCCACACCAGCCAGGAGCGAAGATTTCATGACCGAAGCTGCCGCACCCGTCGGTGAGTTGACCGCGCTGGGTACGCCGCTGCGTCCGTTCCGCTTCGGAGCGGCCGGAGAGGGCAACAAGCAGGAGGGCGGCGCGCGCAAGTTCGTTCAGACGGCGCAGGAAGCCGAAGAGATGGGCTACGACACCTTCTTCGTTCCTGACCACCTGGGCGATCAGATCGGCCCGATCGCCGCGCTCGGCGCACTCACCCAGGCCACCGACAAGATCCGCCTCGGCACCTCGGTGCTGGCCAACGGTTTACGCCATCCCGTCGTGGTCGCCAAGGAGCTGGCCACCCTCGATGTGCTG
The DNA here is from genome assembly GCA_014360565.1 of Nocardia sp. Taxonomy (GTDB): domain Bacteria; phylum Actinomycetota; class Actinomycetes; order Mycobacteriales; family Mycobacteriaceae; genus Nocardia. The sequence goes on along the minus strand of JACIXH010000107.1, from coordinate 13,636 downwards.
TCGAAGGGCCGCCTCGAGGTCGGCGTCGGCGCGGGTTGGATCAAGGAAGAGTTCGACAACGCGGGCATCGCGTTCGAACGTCCCGGCATCCGGCTGGAGAAGCTCGACGAGTCGCTGACCATCCTGGACACGCTGCTGCGCGGTCAGGAGTGCAATTTCGAGGGCAAGCACTATCAGGTGCGTGGCATCAAGGGCACCCCGCGCCCGCGGCAGGGCCCGCGCCCACCGCTGTGCACCGGCGGCGGCGGCCCGAAGATGCTGGCACTGGCGGCCAAGCACGCCGATATCGTCTCGGTCGTGCCGCAGACCACCAAGAACGGCAAAGGTCTGCTCTCGGGCATTACCCTCGAGAAGACCATCGAGAAGGTCAATATCGTCAAGGCCGCTGCCGGTGACCGTTTCGCCGACATCGAGCTGAACTGGGCCATCACCGCCATCGTCATCACCGACGACCGGGAGAAGACCGCGGAGATGGCGCTGCGCGCGATCGAACGCGGCCTGCACCCCGACCTCGAAGTCGACGTCGAGCTGACCGTCGAGGAGATTCTGAGCTCGCCTTACATCGCGATCGGCACGTTCGAGGAGATCGCCGAACAGGTCAAGCGTGTGCGGCAACTCACTTCGATGTCGTATGTGGGCATCTTCCCCACCCAGATGGACGCTTTCGCGCCTGTCATTCCGCTGCTGCGGGAGGACTGAGCGGGGGTTCTCTGTAACATGACTCTGGTTTGAGAACATCTAGCCGATAGCGGTCACCGCGCAGACCGCTCGAAAATCCGCAGGCTGTCGACGCACGTTCGTGTGGGCTCGATGTCCGGTGGCGATATAGCGAGTCGAGGCCGCAGAGCTTGTCATCGCGTCCTCGCAAGGAGAAGAAGGAATGGACGAGACTTTCGACGACTACCTGGACGAAACCGGGAATATCATCATTCCCGAGGGTCGGACCCTGGTCGATCACGTCGAGAAGCACACCCGTAACGATGCGAATACGCTCGCGTACCGCTACATCGACTATTCGCGGGAACGCGACGGCGAGGTGCACGAGCTGACCTGGCAGGAGTTCGGAGTACGGCTGCGCGCGGTGGCTGCTCGCCTGCAACAGGTGACCAACCCGGGCGACCGGGTCGCGATCCTCGCACCGCAGGGCCTGGATTACGTGATCTCCTTCTTCGCGGCGATCTACGCGGGCACCATCTCGGTGCCGCTGTTCGATCCCGATGAGCCGGGCCACACCGATCGCCTGCACGCCGTTCTCGGCGACTGCGAGCCGTCGGCGATCCTCACCGCGACCTCCTCGGCCGCCGGTGTCCGCCAATTCTTCCGTTCGCTGCCGGCCGCGCAGCGCCCGCGCATCATCGCCGTGGACGCCATCCCGGATACCCTCGGTGACTCCTGGGTTCGCCCCGACACGGCCATCGACGACATCGCCTATCTGCAGTACACCTCGGGTTCCACCCGGGTGCCCGCCGGTGTGGAGATCACGCACCGCGCAGTCGGCACCAACCTGCTGCAGATGATCAAGTCGCTGAACATGAACGAGAACTCGCGCGGTGTCACCTGGCTGCCGCTGTTCCACGACATGGGCCTGCTCACGGTGATCCTGCCCGCGGTGGGCGGCAAGTTCATCACCATCATGTCGCCGAGCGCGTTCGTGCGCAGGCCGTCGCGCTGGATCAACGAGCTGGCCGCGGTCTCCGACGGCGCGGGCACGTTCGCGGCCGCGCCGAACTTCGCGTTCGAGCACGCCGCCGCGCGTGGTGTGCCCAAGCCGGGCGAGTCGCTCGACCTGTCGAACGTGATCGGCCTGATCAACGGGTCCGAGCCGGTCACGGTGTCCTCGATGAAGAAGTTCAACGAGGCGTTCGCGCCGTACGGGCTGCCCAAGACCGCGATCAAGCCCTGCTACGGCATGGCGGAGGCCACCCTGTTCGTCTCGGCGACTCGCGCCGAAGACGAGGCCAAGTACGTCTACGTCGATCGCAACGAGCTCAACGCCGGCCGCATGGTGCGCGTCGAGCAGGCCGACGAGACCGCCATCGCCCAGGTGTCGTGTGGCTACGTCGGGCTCTCGCAGTGGGCCGCGATCATCGATCCCGAGACCGCCGACACCGCCGAAGGGCGCGAGCTGCCCGACGGTAGCGTCGGCGAGATCTGGCTGCACGGCCAGAACATGGGCATCGGTTACTGGGGTCGCCCCGCCGAGTCCGCCAAGGCTTTCCGCAACAAGGTCACCGAGCCGCTCGAAGGCGGCCATACCGACGGCACCGATCCCGATGCCGACTGGATGCGCACCGGCGACTTCGGTGTGTATTTCGAGGGTGAGCTCTACATCACCGGTCGCGTCAAGGACCTGGTGATCGTCGACGGACGCAACCACTACCCGCAGGACCTGGAGTACTCCGCACAGGAAGCCTCCAAGGCGCTGCGTCCCGGTTTCGTCGCGGCGTTCGCGGTGCCCGCCAATCAGCTGCCCGCCGAGGTCTTCGCCGCCGACAGCCATTCCGGCCTGAAGTTCGACGTCGACGACGCGTCCGAGCAGCTGGTGATCGTGGCCGAACGTGGTCCCGGCGCCGGTAAGGCCGATCCCGGCCCGATCGCCGACGCCGTGCGTGCGGCGGTCTCGGTGCGCCACGGTGTGACGGCTCGTGACATCCTGCTCGTCCCCGCCGGTTCCATCCCCCGAACCTCCAGCGGCAAGATCGCCCGGCGCGCCTGCAAGGCCGCCTACCTCGAGGGAACGCTGCGCGGTGGTTACACCCAGCAGGCTTTCCCCGATGCACCGGAAGAGTAATTGGCTCGACACGGAGACGACGCCCGGCGTGCCCTGTGCCCGCCGGGCGTGGAGTTCCACGGCGCGCCCTGCACACAGACAGGTAGCTTGAGGACTGATGGTTCATAACGATGGCTCCCAGAACAGTGATCGTTCCAGGACGACCGATTCCGGTGACAACGATGGCGCCCAGAATGATGACCGTGCGATGACTCCTTCCGGTGACAACGACGGCACGCCCGAGACCTCCCCGAACGGCGGTGAGCTTTCGGTAGCCGAGCTGCGCGAATGGCTGCGCCGCTGGGTCGCCGAGGCGACCGGGCAGTCGGTCGATGCGATCACGGTCGACCGGCCGATGGAGGAGTTCGGGCTCGCTTCGCGCGATGCTCTCGCCCTCGGTGGCGATATCGAGGACTACACCGGGGTCGCGCTCGCCCCGACGGTGATCTACCAGCATCCGACGATCGCCTCGCTTGCCGAGATCATCGTCAACGGTGAGCCGGAGCCCGAGCCCGAGGATTCCTCGGAGTACACCGCCGCGTTCGCGCCTTCCCAGGCGCATGACATCGCGGTGGTCGGTCTGTCCACGCGTCTGCCGGGTGCCGGTACCACCCCCGAATCCACCTGGGAATTCATCATCGGTCGCGGTGACGCGATTCGTGAGCTGCCCGAAGGTCGCTGGTCGGAGTTCTTGACCGACCCGTCGGTGGCCGAGACCATCGACAAGGCCAACACCCTCGGCGGCTACCTGGACCAGGACGTGGTCAAGGGCTTCGACGCCGAGTTCTTCGCGATGTCGCCGATCGAGGTGGAGCAGGTCGACCCGCAGCAGCGGTTGATGATGGAGCTCACCTGGGAGGCGCTCGAGCACGCGCGCATTCCGGCCAGCGACCTCAAGGGCGGGCAGGTCGGCGTGTTCGTCGGCTCGTCCACCAACGATTTCCAGATGATCGCCTCGCTCGGTCTCGGCGACACCGATCCCGATGCGCCTGCCTCCTCTCGCGGATACGCCCTGCTCGGCGGCTCGACCGGCGTCATCGCCAACCGCGTCTCCTACTTCTACGACTTCCGTGGCCCTTCGGTCACCGTCGACACTGCCTGCTCGTCGACCATCGTCGCCGTGCACCAGGCCGTGCGCGCACTGCGGACCGGCGAGGCCGAGGTGGCGATCGCCGGTGGCGTGAACATGATCCTTGCCCCGGTCATCACCCTCGGTTTCGACCAGAACGGCGCGGTCGCCAAGGACGGGCACATCAAGGCGTTCTCGTCCGATGCCGACGGTATGGTTCGTTCCGAGGGCGCTGGCATGATCGTGCTCAAGCGCTTGGCCGACGCCGAGCGCGACGGCGACAACATCATGGGCGTGATCAAGGGCTCCGCGGTGAACTCCGACGGCCGCTCCAACGGCCTGTTCGCACCCAACCCCGACGCTCAGGCCGACGTCCTGCGCGCGGCCTACCGCGACGCGGGCATCGTGCCCAACACCGTCGACTACATCGAGGCCCACGGCACCGGCACCCCGATCGGCGACCCGATCGAAGCCGAGGCGCTGGCCCGCGTGATCGGCCGTGGCCGCGACGCGGACAAGCCCGCCCTGCTCGGTTCGGCCAAGACCAACTTCGGTCACCTCGAATCCGGCGCGGGCGCGGCGAGCCTGGCGAAGGTGCTGATGTCGTTCCAGCACAACGTGATTCCGCCGAGCATCAACTACGCCGGTCCGAGCCCGTACATCCCGTTCGAGCAGGCCAACCTCAAGGTCGTCGACGAGGCCACGGAGTACCCGCGCTACAGCGGTGTCGCGACCGTCGGCATCTCCGGCTTCGGTTTCGGCGGCACCAACGCGCACATGGTGCTGCAGGAGTACGTCGGAAAAAGCGCGGCGTCGCCGATATTCGCGCCGATCGGTCTACAGACCACAGGTTCGCAGTCGGTTCCGATAGTCGAGGATGTGACCGCTGAGCAGGTCGCCGCCGAGGAGATCGAGGGCGAGCAGACCACCGATGTGGTTGCCGAGGCCATCGCGATCACCGAGGCCGCTGTCGAACCGGTGGAGCCGGTCGTCGAATGGGACGGCGAGCGCCCCGAGCCGCTGCCTGTGATCCTCGCCGTCTCCGCCTACCTGCCCTCACGTCGCAAGCGTGCCGCCGCCGAACTGGCCGACTGGCTCGAAGGCCCGGGCAAGGACGTCGCGCTGACCGATGTCGCCCGCTCGCTGGCCAAGCGCAGCCACCAGCGTTCGCGCGGTGTGGTGCTGGCCAAGACGCACGAAGAGGCCGTCACCGGTCTGCGCGCCATCGCCGAGGGCAAGCCGGGCGCGGGTGTGTTCACCGCCGATTCGCCCGCGTCCAACGGCCCGGTCTGGGTGTTCGCCGGCTTCGGTTCGCAGCACCGCAAGATGGCCAAGCAGCTCTACGGCGAGAACTCGATCTTCCGCAAGACCGTCGACGAGGTCGACGAGTTGGTGCAGGACGAGGCCGGTTACTCGATCCGCGAGATGATCCTCGACGACGAGCAGGACTACGACGTCGGCACCTGCCAGGTCGGTATCTTCACCATCCAGCTCGGCCTCGCCGCGGTGCTGCGTGCCCATGGCGCGCAACCCGCTGCGGTGGTCGGTCATTCGATGGGTGAAGTGGCGGGCTCCTACATCGCCGGTGGCTTGACGATCGAAGACGCGGTGCGCGTGATCTGTGCCCGTTCACGCCTGATGGGCGAGGGCGAGCAGATGCTCACCGACGACGAAGTGCGCAATATGGCACTGGTCGAACTCAGCGCTCACGATGTGGCACAGCTGCTGGCGAAGTACCCGGACGTGGAGTGCGCGGTGTACGCCGCGCCGACCAACACCGTGATCGGTGGGCCCCGCGAGCAGGTGGAGCAGATCGTCGCCGAGGTCGAGGCGATGGGCAAGTTCGCCCGTATCCTGCCGACCCGCGGCGCGGGCCACACCTCCCAGATGGACCCGCTGCTGGGCGAACTCGCCGCCGAACTGGCGGGCATCGAGCCGACGTCGCTGAAGACCGGTCTGTACTCCACGGTGCACGAGGGCCTGTTCTTCAAGCCGGGTGCCGACCCGATCCACGACGAGCCCTACTGGGTGAAGAACATGCGTCACAGCGTGTGGTTCACCAACGCCATCAAGGCCGCCGTCGATTCCGGGCACACCACGTTCCTGGAGCTGGCGCCCAATTCTGTTGCGCTGATGCAGGTTCTTGGCACCACCTTCGCGGCGGGCGTGCACGACGCGCAGCTCATCCCGACGCTCAAGCGCAAGGAAGACGAGTCCGCCGGTGTGATCGGCGCGCTCGCTCAGCTCTACGTGCACGGTCATGCCGTGAACCTGAGTTCGCTGCTGCCCGAGGGTGATTACGCCGATGTGCCGCGCACCGCGTTCGTGCGCAAGGAGTACTGGCCCAAGGTGTCGATGTCCGCGGGCGGCGGCGCCTCGCGCGTCCCCGGCGCGCACGTCGCCATGCCCGACGGCCGCCATGCCTGGGAGGTGACCGCCGCCTCGGTGACCGACCTGGCCGCCCTGGTGAAAGCCGCCGCCGCACAGGTTCTTTCCGATGTCGCCGTCGCTGTCTCACATCCGCATGCGGCACTGCCCACCACGGGCACGCTGACCACCACCCTCACCCCGCACCTCGGTGGCGCTTCGGTGCAGGTGCACGCGAAGTCCGGCGCCGGGTTCACCCTGCTGTTCGACGCGGTCGTCACCTCCGGTGCTGCGCTGCCCGAACCGGTTGCCGCCGTTGCGGTTACGGCCGCGGCCGCAGAGCCGACCGCCGCCGAGATCGCCATCGCCACCGGCGATCGCTGGAGCCCCGGCAGCGGCGAGACCATCGAGCAGCGGCTGTGCGTCATCGTCGCCGAGTCCATGGGTTACGCCGTCGAGGATCTCCCGATGGAGATCCCGCTGATGGAGCTCGGCCTCGACTCGCTGATGGCGATGCGCATCAAGAACCGTGTCGAATACGAATTCGACATCCCGCAACTGCAGATCTCCGCGGTGCGCGACGCCAGCCTCAACGAGGTGTCGAAGGTGCTGCGCTACGCGATCGAGCACCGCGACGAGGTCGCGGCGATGGCGGAGAAGCAGGCTGCCGCCAAGGCTGCCGGTGAGGATGTCGAGCTGGGTGTCGACGCCAACTTCGTCGAGGCGGCGAGGGTGGCGATTGCCGCGGGTGCGGATCCGTTGGCGGTGGCGAAGAAGGCAGAGGCCGAGTTGTCGGCGGAAGCTGCTGTTGCCGAACCCGTTTCGGATGCCGATGCTTCGATCACTGCCGGAACAGCTGCGGTAGCAGACGTCGCGGCTTCCGCCGAGGTGGCTGTTCCTGTGGCAGAAGCGGTTTCGGAACCGGCTGCCGTCGACATCGACTACTTCGCCGATGCCGCCGGTGACGAGGACAACGTTCCGCCACGTGACGCGGCCGAGCGCTTGACCTACGCCACCTGGGCGGTAGTAACCGGAGCGTCGCCCGGTGGCATCTTCAACACCCTGCCGATTCTCGAGGAGGAAGTCGCCGAGAAGATGGCGGACCGGCTCACCGAGCGGGTGGGCGCCGAGGTCACCGTCGACGACGTGCTCGACTGCGAGACCATCGAGCAGCTCGCCGATGTCGTCCGCAATCTGCAGGACAGCGGCGCCGATGTGGAGGGTTTCATCCGTCCGCTGCGCGCCCGCCCCGAAGGTTCCGGCGCCGTCCCGCTGTTCGTGTTCCATCCCGCCGGTGGCAACACCCTGGTCTACGAGCCGCTGATGAAGCGTCTGCCCGCCGACACCCCGGTGTACGGCTTCGAGCGGGTCGAGGGTTCCATCGAAGACCGTGCGCGCGAGTACCTTCCGGAGCTCCGCAAGATCCAGGGCAACGGCCCGTACGTGCTGTACGGCTGGTCGCTGGGTGCCGTGCTGGCGCTTCAGGTAGGCCAGTTGCTGCGCGAGGAAGGCGCCGACGTGCGCTATGTCGGCCTGATCGACCTCGCCATGACGGTCGAGGGTGAGGACAACAGTCCCGAGGAGCGCGTGCGTCGCCTCGAGCGGTACCAGGCCTTCGCCAAGAAGACCTACAACGTTCCCACCACGCTCGACCGGGAGCAGATCGAGGAACTGGCGGCCGTCTCCGACACCGAACAGTTCTCGATGATCAGCGATCTGATCAAGCTCTCGGGCGCGAAGATCCCCGGCGGCGTGCTCGAACACCAGCGCACCTCGTGGCTCGAGAACCGCGCCCTGCTCGCGGTCGCGCCACGACAGTACGACGGCGATGTGGTGCTCTACCTGGCCGACCGCTATCACGATGGCGCGATCGAGCTCGAGCCCCGCTTCGCCGATCGCAGGCCCAACGGCGGCTGGGACGAGTACGTTCCGAACCTGGAGATCGTCCACATTCCGGGCGACCACCTGCAGATTGTCGACGAACCGCGGATCGGCCAGATCGGTGCCGACCTCGCCGCCAAACTGGCCGCGATTTCCGCAAAGGGAGAATAAGTAAGTGAGCACGACCGCCGAAAAGCTTGCCGATCTACACGAGCGGCTCGAGCTCGCCAAAGAACCCGCAGGCGCGAAAGGCATCGCGAAGCGGGCGCACAAGGGCATTCCCAGCGCGCGCGACCGGATCAACCAGCTGCTCGATCCCGGCAGTTTCGTCGAGATCGGCGCGCTGGTGCGCAAGCCCGGCGACGCGACCGCCCTCTATGGTGACGGCGTGGTCGTCGGCCACGGCACGGTCGAGGGTCGCCCGGTGGCGGTGTTCTCCCACGATCAGACCGTCTACGGCGGGTCGGTCGGCGAGGCGTTCGGCCGCAAGCTGTGCGGCCTGATGCAGTACGCGTCCAAGGTCGGCATTCCCCTGGTCGGCATCAACGATTCCGGTGGCGCGCGCGTGCAGGAAGCGATCAGCTCGCTGGCCTGGTACGCGTGGATGGCGACCAACCTCGAGCCGCTGTCGGGCATGGTTCCGCTGGTCTCGGTGATCCTCGGTAACTGTGCCGGTGGCGCCGTGTACGAGCCGATCTGCACCGATGTGGTCGTCGCGACCGAGTCCGCGCACATGTTCGTCACCGGCCCGAAGATCATCAAAGAGGTCACCGGCGAGGACGTGAGCCTCGAGGAGCTCGGCGGCGCGCGCACGCAGGCCCAGTACGGCAACATCCACCACGTCGCCAAGGACGAGGAAGCCGCTTTCACCTGGGTACGCGAGTACCTGGGCTACATGCCGAGCAGCTGCCAGGAACTGCCGCCGGTGGTGAACCCCGGTCTGGAACCGGAGATCACCGACTCCGACCGCGAGCTGAACACGTTCATGCCCGATTCCGACAATGCCGGCTACGACATGTACGACATCCTGCTGCGCATCTTCGACGACGGTGAGTTCAAGGAGATCAGCGCCGACACCGGCCAGAACATCATCACCGGTTACGCCCGCATCGACGGCCGCACCGTCGGCGTCGTCGCCAACCAGCCGATGTCGGCGGCAGGCGCGCTCGACGCCCGCGCCTCCGACAAGGCCTCGCACTTCGTCCGTCTGTGCGACGCCTTCGAGATCCCGCTGATCTTCGTTGTCGACACCCCCGGCTTCCTCCCCGGCGTCGAACAGGAGAAGGTCGGCGTCATCAAGCGCGGCGGCCGCTTCCTCTTCTCCTACGTCGAAGCCTCGGTCCCCAAGATCACCCTGGTGGTCCGCAAGTCCTACGGCGGCGGCTACGCGGTGATGGGCTCCAAGCAACTCGGCGCCGACATCAACCTGGCCTGGCCCACCGCTCGCATCGCGGTCATGGGCGCCGAAGGCGCGGTCAGCCTCCTCGGCGCCGCCCAGATCGCCGCCGCTCCCGAAGACCAGCGCGCCGCCATCCGGCAGAACCTGATCAACTTCTACAACGAGAACGTAGCGACCCCCTGGATCGCTGCCGAACGCGGTTTCATCGACGCCATCATCGAACCGGCCACCACCCGCCTCGAACTGCGCCGAGCTCTGAAGCTGCTCCAGGACAAGAAGATCCAGCGCAACCCGCGCAAGCACCACGTCCTGCCGCTGTAACCGGACCCCGAACGGGCCGCGTCGGAAATCCCACCGAGGCGGCCCGTTCGCGCATGCGGGCAGCGGCTCGGCGAGTCAGCGAGACGGCAGCATTGTTGCTTGACAGCATCGCGGCGGCAGCCCTGAGCTGCCACGACGGCAGACCCCCGACGGCAGAGCGGCGGCCTCATCGAGCGTCGACGGGGCGGCCTGCTGGTCGGCGGGAGAGTGTTCGGTCGAGCAGCGCCTCAGTGGGTCGGTCGAACTCGCTGCGCCATGGCGTTGATCCGGGTGTGGAGTCGGCGGGTGATCTCGTCGGTGGGGCCGGGGATGACGGTGAAGTTCTCGGCGTCGTGGTGTTGCATCAGGTAGCGGCCGTCGCCGGGGTAGTCCAACCACTGGAATGCGACGCCGTCATCGGTGGGGCGGGCGTCGATTTCGAAGCCGGGGTAGACGGTGATCGCGCCGGTGCCGTTTCGGGGGCGGTTGAGGAAGCGCTGGACCTTTTCGATGGGGGAAAGCCTGGTCGGGTGGCGGGCGTGCACCGCGGTGTCGAGGTCGCCGCGCCTGCCTTCGAAGCGTGGTTCGGTACCACCGGCGCATCGGGGGAGTGCGGTGACGATCGCCGCCGCTACCGCACCGGCCGGATGGCGACCGATCACGATCTCGCCGCCAGCACGGCTATCGCGATCGGAATGCTGGACTGTCACAACAGCGTCCGCGCCTACGATGCCCGCGTGAATGCCGACCATCTGCTTCTGGCCCGGCCCGTGAAAGCCCAGAACCTCCACTCGCACCTGCGGTTCCAGCAGGATTTCCAGCGAGCGATGCAGAGAATCGTCGTAGATCCGCTGCAACCGCTGGGCACTGTCCGCACGCCTGCGGGCGTATTCGTCGGCGGTTTCCGGTAACTCGGCGCGGTAGCGCAGGGGGTAGGGGAGGCGGTCGCGACCGTGCGCCTCGACGGCGATATTGAACGCGAGACTGTCTAGCTGCCAGCGCATTTCGTCGCTCATGCGCCGATGACACCGCCCGGCGGCAGCGTCGGTGGGAGTTGGCCGATGAGTTCGGACTCGCGATCCTGGATCAAGTAGTCGGGGATCTTGTGTTCGCTCTCGTCATCCTTCCCGCCGCCGCGTCCGCCGCCGCCCATCATCCCGGGCATGCCGGACATGCCACGTCCGCCGGTGCCTGCGGTCTTGCCCGCGGAAGCCGCCGCGGGTGTCCCGGCCGACGGTGAGCCGGGCACGCCACGACCGGCGACCGGGGCTTGTGCCGCCCCGCCTGCTCCAGCCCCGCCTGCGCCCGTCCCGCCGCCGCCAGCCGATCCGCCACCGCCCGGCGAACCGGTACCGGGTGTTCCGGCACCGGGGGTCGTCGCTGGGCTCTGCGGCGTCGAGGCCGCTTCGGTGCTCGGAGTGGCGGCCGGTGTTGTTGCCGAGGGCGAGGTTTCGTCATCTGACGAATCGTCGGCAGCCGAATCCTCTTCGGGGCTATCGGTTGCCGGGCTGGTCGCCTCCGGAGATGTTGCCGCGGGCGAACTCGGTTCGCCACCAGCGGAGGAGCCGTTGGAGCTGCCGTTGGTAGCGCCCCCACCGGACCCGTCACCGTTGTTGCCGCTACCGGGCACATTCCCGTCGCCCAGCGGGTTCTTCGGCGCAGCGAGCACCGGAGTCCTCTCGTCGGCGACCACGGCCTGCGGTTTGTACACGCGCTCCAGAATTTCCTGCGCGGCACGTTCGGCTTCGTCGGCCTGGTACTGATCCGACTTGAGGAAATCGCTGCCGGGAATCGCGGCGAGCAACTTTTCGTCCCAGGGAACTTCGTAGGGCTCGTCGATCGCCATCTTCGCCTGCGCGAGCGCGCCCTGCATCAGGTCGATTCCGTTGGCGACCATCTGAAACGTTGTCGGCAGCTTCTGCGCTTCAGTGGCGTAGGTGCGCACTCCCTCGACCGCGGAGTTGGCGGTGGTGCCGTCCCAGCCGTCGCGAATCGCGGTGTCGACGCGGGTATTGAACTGGGACACCGCATTCGACATGCCCGCCACGAGACGCCGCCATCCGTCGGCCCCGGCATTGATCGCGCCTGCATCGACGCCGGGCTGGGCACCGCTGCCGTTCAACGCGTCCCAAATCTGCTGATGCGACAGGCTGGAAAACCCATCCAGCTTGCCGGTCAGCACGGGCTTGGCCCAGCTACCGTCGAATCCGGACTCGAGCCGGCCGCGTTCGGACAGGATGGTCGAACGGTCGCCTGCCCATGCGTCATTCGCTGCGTCCCCGAGTTCACCACGAGCTTTGGCCGCTTCGTAGGACTCGCTGTAGCTGTCGTGGACCTGGCTGCCCAATTCGGCAACCGCTCCGATGGCGGCGATGACGACGATCAGTGGTCCGGGCATCAGATTCCCTCCCCGGTCGCGGCGATACCACCGGCGTTCTGCTGGTCGACGGCCTGGAACTTGCCGATCGCAGCGGCGAAGGTGTCGCGCATGAGCTGGGCGATTTCGATGTGCGAGGCGAGACGCTGGTCGGCGGAATCTGTTGGATCATCGCCGCCTGCAACGGCTTTCGCCTCGAACTTTTGCTTCAGGAGGACGGCAGTGTCGAGGCCGCCCCAGCCGGAGAGGTGCTCGAGGTCTTTCGTATCGTCCTTCAAGAGCTGCAGCTCGAGTACGTACTGCTCGCACGCGGCGCGCAAGGACTCCCCGAGCCCGTCTTCCATTCGGAAGGCGCCGGCAACGGCTTGTTGCTTCAGGTTGCGCCAATACGCAGCTTGGTCAGTCAAAGTTGCTCGCCCCCTACTTCGGAAGGTGCGGCGCGAGACTTGCCGCGTACTTTGATGCCATCTCGCACACGTCCCCGATGCGGGGCCCCTCGTTGCTGATCCAGGAGACGCGCACCTCGAACATGCCTTGTTCTGCCGCGAACGCTACAAAACAGCCGTCCGGGTCGTTCTTCTCCCGAAAGGTGAGCGCTGGTCGATCAGCGACCGTGGTGTCTCGCACATCAACCACGTCCTCCTTGCCCCGTGCGTCGTCGAGCGTCAGGCTCGTGGAGAAGACGCCAACTTTCCGAAGCCCAATCCCGTGCCGGTTGTCAGATGGCTGCCAGTTGCAGACCCGCCAGGTCGACGGTCCGGTCGGTGGGTCCGTAAGCACGCGCTTCGTCGCCGGATCCAACCCAGCCTCCCGCAGCGCCGCATCCCCCAACTGACTACAAACATTGAACACAACAATCGAGTCCGAATCCCGTGTAGTCGGCTGCGCAGACCCCTTCTCCCCGCCCGCATCGCACCCGCTGAGAACAGCAGAAACCACGACAGCCCCGACGGCGGCCCGCATCACACCAGCGCTTCGCACAACACTCCCTGCTCTCGACGGCACCAAGATGCCCCTACAGCCTTGGACGCATCCCAACCCCGATCGGTTCCATCGAGTTCGCCTCAACCCACACCGGGCGTCACTGTACCCGTGCGTGTTTGCGCTCGCGATGCGGTCGTGCGAGGCTCGGGTAAATAGCGCCGATCGGGGGCGTCGTGAACGGGGAGGTTCGGTGTCAGAAAAATTTCAGGTCAATCCGGACGAAGTAGACAACTTCGCGAAGCGTTTACAGGCATTGGCAGACGGCAGTGCGAGCGCGACGGCTTATATCGATAAGTGGGTAGTCGCGGATAACACGGTGTGGGGCGATGGTGGCCTGATCCGGATCGGCCTCGGCGCCATCAGTGACGCCTACGAGAAATTGAAGCCGAATTACGAGACGATCGGCACTTTGTCCGCTGATGCAGCGACCGAACTGACCAAGGTCGCGCATGTCTATCGAACAACGGATAAGGCCACTGCCGAAGAGCT
>JACIXH010000106.1 GCA_014360565.1 Nocardia sp. | reverse complement strand
TGGCGTAGATCAGTGCGCCGAGCACTACGAGACCGATGACGAAGAACCAGAAGATGCTGCGGAACCCGAAGTTGTCGATCAGCCATCCGGTGAGGAACGGCGCGGGAATCGCGATCAGTCCCATGCCGCTGGTCGCGATGCTCACCGCCAGCGCGATCGCCTTCGCCGGGAACACATCCCGGATCAGCGAATAGCTCAAGAACAGGCAGGGGATGAGCAGGCCGGTCAGTGCGCGGCCTGCGATCAGGACCGCGTAGCTGCCTGCGATCGCTGACAGCAACGAGCCCGCCGTTGCCACGGCCACGCAACCGAGCAGTGCTTTGCGCTTGCCGTACATATCCGCCAGCTTGCCGATCAACGGCGCGGTGACGGCCCCGACCAGCAAGAACGACGTCAGCAGCCAGGCGCCCTGGGTGGTCTCGTAGTGCGCGGCGATCGAGGGTAGCGCCGTCGAGATCATCATGTAGCTCACCGCGAGCATCTCCAGCAGGAGCACGATCGAGGCGAGCGAAAAGATCAGGCGTGGGGTCCAGCGGTCTGCGGTGGATGCAGGGTTGGGAGCGACCATCAGAGGTCCTTTCGAGCGTGGGTCTCGCATTCGAAGAACGAGCGGAATGCGTAAGCGACATCACACGTTCTCCGGCGGAGTCTCAGCGCAAGAGATCCCACCCACTGGGAGATGGATATGCCTGACAGGCAGATTTCCGATGATGATTCGTTCGGGACCAGCGGATTCAGCGTGTATCACATCGAGCGCAGACACGCATCCGAGCTCCGTGGCCTTCGGGTGACGACAAGCTCGGCTTCGAGGGCGAGGCCGGTGGTTGACAGCACGGCCGTTGCCGCCACCACTCGACGTGGCGGCGGCCTTCGTCGTGGCCGAAAGCCTGCGACGGTGAGTGATCGCTCGACGGGCTTATGCCGTCGAGCGATCGTGCCTAGACGCTGTAGCGCAGGGCCTGTTCCGAGCGGCAGATGTCGTCGATGCCGGAGACGATCTCGCGCAGCTGCTCCGAGGGCAGCGCCGAGGGGCGCAGACGGCAGGTGAAGGTGATCAGGCCGTAGTCGGCGGGAGTGAGGCCGCGGGCGGCGGCTTCGGCGCGCAGGTACTCCGAGCGCACGCCGTAGGTCATCGCGGAGATGACGGTGAAGCAGCCTGAGCGCTCGCGGTGAGCGGAGAACAGGTCGTGCAGACCGTAGAAGACCGAACCGTAGTTGGCCAGGGGGGCGAACACGCCGACGCGGTAGGCGGGGCCCCGCTCGGAGGAGTTGATGACGGTGTCGGCGAGGTACTCGGCGTCGCGCATGGTGAGCACCTTCGGCGCGAACATCAGCGCGCCCGCCGCCGCGTTGCGGACGGGCATGCCCGCGCGACCGCCTGCGGCGGAAGCGATGGCGCCCAGCGACTTACGGGTGCGCGTGCCGACCTCGCGCCGGGCCCGCAGACCGCGCGTAGGGGCGGTGGGGTACAGGCTCGACCACTGACCGAAGCGGACCGCGCCGAGGGTGACCTGGCCGGTGCCGACGGGTCGCGCCATCTTCAGCGGGGCGGTGTCGACCCAGCGGCCCACCTGCAGGGCCGCGCTGCCGGGGTTGGTGATCTCGTTGGTCGCGTGCTCGACGAAGGAGTCGAAGTCGAGGAACCGGTCGGCGTCGGTGGTGAGCATGGTGTGGTCTTTGTCGACCTCGACCACATCGAGGGTGAGGGCGGTGATGATGCCCGCGCGACCGCCCGCGCCGAGGATGCGATGGAAACGTTCGGTGTGGTGCCCGCGCCCGCAGGTGCCGATCCGGCCGTCGGGGTCGACGTACTCGAGGTCGACGATCTGGTCGATGAACATGCCGTAGCGATGTGAGGCGGTGCTCACCCCGCCGACGGAGGCGAAACCGCCGGCGGTGATGTCGCGATGATCGCCCACCACCGGCAGGCCGAGACCGTGCGCGCCCAGGCGGCGGTCGATCTCGGACAGCTTCGCGCCCGCCTGCACGCGCACGGTGCGCCGGCCGAGGTTGATGTCGAGCACCGAGTTCATCTTGCGCAGCGAGAGCGCCCCGCGCTGATCGGTCAGGCCATAGGACTCTTCGGTCTGTTCACCGCCGCGCACCGTCAACCGTTCCGATCGATCGCGCGAATCACGCACAGTGCGAACGACATCCGCCGTGTCGGTGGGGAGATATTCTTCGGAGATGACGGTCTGCGGCGTGCCCATGACCGCATAGCTAACCATAGGTGCGCGGTTCTTGCGCAGGGTACTTCGTACCTATTTCCGCGTAGGCGCGAGTTGCTTGGTGAACAGGACTTTTCCGGTGGCATCGCACAAGTTGACGGTCATTTCTCCGGTGCCGCCGTCGATCTTCACCTCGCCGAAGTGCTGGAACTGCGGATCCATGGGGGAGGTGTTGGGTGTGGGCGGTGCGTGGACGTAGACCGCTTCGGGCCCGAAGGTGGGGTCGAGCGGGTTGGGGCCGAATGCGCCCGCGTTGAGCGGGCCGGAGACGAACTCCCAGAACTCGTCGAAATCGGTGAAGGCGGCGCGGGTGGGCGAGTAGTGGTGCGCGGCGGTGTAGTGAACGTCGGCGGTGAGCCAGACGACGTCGCTGACCTTGTTCGCCTTGATCGCCGAGAGCACCTGGGCGATCTCGGTTTCGCGGCCCGACGGTGCGCCGGGGGCGGCGTTGGCCGGTCCTTCGAAGGCGGTCTTGCCGTCGGGGACGACGACGCCGAGCGGCAGGTCGGCGGAGACGATCTTCCAGGTGGCTTTCGAGTCCCTCAGACCGCCGGTGAGCCACTCGCGCTGTGCGGCGCCGAGGATCTGCCCGGTCGGTGCGGTGTTGGCGGTGTTGGCGTCCTTGTAGGCGCGCATGTCCAGGACGAACATGTCGAGCAGCGGGCCGTAGGAGATCTTGCGATACAGACGGCCGTCGACGGCTTCCCTGGGCTCGAGCGGCATCCACTCGTGGAAGGCCTGCCACGACCTCGCCGCGAGAGTGTCCATGCTGCGCTCGGTGTAGCCCTTGTCGGCGGCGACAGTGCCGCCGGGCGACCAGTTGTTGGTGGTCTCGTGGTCGTCCCAGCCGACGATCTGGGCGACGGCGGCGTTGAACCGGCGGTAGTTGTCGTCGGTGAGGTTGTAGGCGTAGTTGCCGCGGAACTGGTCGAGGGTCTCGGCAGGCGCGTTCTTGGCTTCGGCGGTGATGTTCTTCCAGATCCGGCCGTCGGGCAGGGTGAGCGACTCTTCGAGTGCGTTGTCGGCGTAGATGCAGTCGCCGGAGTGCAGAAACAGGTGCGGGTCGCGCGCGGCCATGGCGGAGAACACCTTCATGCCCCCGAGTTCGGGGTTGATGCCGAAGCCCTGGCCGGCGACGTCACCGGACCACAGCAGCGAGATATCGGCGGGCGCGGTCGGCGCCGTGCGGAAGACACCGGTCAGGGTCTCCGAGCTCGCACCGTCTTCCCCGTCGAGGCGTACCCGGTAGTGCACGAGCTGCCCAGCGGGCAGACCGTTCACCCGCACCCGGCCGGTGCCGTCGGTCGCCGGGGTGAGCAGCGGTCCGGTGAATCGCTTGACCTCGTTGAACTTCTCGCTCGCCGAGGTCTCGACCACCAGCGTCGCGGGGGTGTCCGACCGCGCCCAGATCAGCGCACCGTCGCTGCGTGGATCACCCACCGCGATCCCGTGCGTGAGCGTCGGCCTGGCCCGCACCAGCCCCGGACCGTCGTCACCGCAGGCCACCAGGGCGGGAGCGGTCACTACACCGAGTGCGGTTGCGCGCAGCAGCGTGCGCCGAGACATCGCGAAATCCGAGACAGCCATGGGGCTCACGGTGCGCCACCGGTCCGAACACGCGGTCGTGAGCAAGGCAACGGCGCATGAACGATGCCGTACGGCAGGCAGAACACAGCTTCGGCGCGAAGGTGGCGACCGCGACCCAGCGACGTTCGCGGTCGATTCGGCTACAGCCCTGCCGCCGCGGCGGTGTCGGGGTACCAGCGGGTGCATTCGGTACGGAGGGGAACGGAGGTGTGGAGCTGGCACAGGACTGCGATGCCGCCGAGGAAGGAACGCAGGATGGGCGTGTGGCCCGGGGGCATCGTCAGTTGGCGCAGGACATTCGACAGGCGCAGATCGGTGGCCAGCCGGACCTGGTCGCGGAGCCAGGCGGCCGAGAGGGGGTAGGTGGGGGCGAGCAGGGCCTCGCGGACCGGCTGGAGGCGGGCGGCGACGGTGGCGATGTCGAGCTCACGGTCGGGGGCGACGAAGCCGTGGCGGCGCATCGCGGCCTCCAGGTCGGCGGGAGAGTCGGCGATCACGGCGGCGCCCACGTCGCTCGCGACGTCGAGGAAGGTGCCCGGCCATGGGGTGCACGCGCCGAAATCGACGACGCCGAGGCGGCCGTCGGGCATGCGAAGGAAGTTGCCGGGGTGGGGGTCTCCGTAGACGAGGGCGGCGCGGGCCGGGGCCGAGAACAGGAAGCGCATGATCAGCACGCCGAGGCGGTCGAGTTCGGCGGCATTGCCCCGAATGATCAAGCGGGACAGGGGAACACCGTCGAGCCATTCGGTGACCAGGACGTCGCCGCGCTGGGCGATCACCCCGCTCACCACGACCTCGGGGTCATCGGCGAAGGCCGCGGCGAAGGCCCGCTGGTTGACGGCCTCGCGGGCGTAGTCGAGTTCGTCGCGGATCTCCTCGCACAGGGCCTCGACCACCGGGCGGGTGTCGGCGCCGGGCAGCAGTGCGGTGAACAGCGGGGTAGCGCGGCGCAGGGCTTGCAGGTCGGCCAGTACCGCGCGGCGCGAACCGGGGTACATGACCTTGACCGCGACCTCGGTGCCGTCGTGCCACCGGGCGCGATGGACCTGGCCCACCGAGGCGGCGGCGCAGGCGCGGTCGTCGAATTCGACGAACAGTGTGCGCCAGTTCGGGCCGAGGTGGGTGGCGAGCTCGGCATGGACTGCGCCGGGCAGCATGGCGGGCGCCGAATCGTGCAATCGGGCGAGGGCTTGGCGGTACGGTTCGGCCAGATCCGGGGCGAGGCCGAGTTCGAGCAGACCGAGGAGCTGGCCCAGTTTCGCGACGCAGCCCTTGAGTTCGCCGAGCACCTGGAAGAGGTGTTCGGCGGTACGAACGCGGATGTCTCGGTCCACCTCGGCAGGATCGCGACCCGCCGCGCGTTTGCCGAAGCCGGCGATGCGCCGACCGGCGTAGGCGACCGGCACCGCGGCCAAGCGGGCGCCGCGTACTACCCGGCCGGTCGGCGGATTGCCGTCGCGTGGGTGCGCACGCCGGGTGAACGGCACGACGCGACCCTGGTCGGATTCGCCTGCGGCCATGTCTACCTCGCTGTTCGCCGACGTTGCCACTTCCGGTGGCCCACCCGCCCGTCGGCCTGTGCCCGGCAAAGGGTACCAATCGGAGGTGCGGGTGTCCGGGCAACCGCGCGCGCTGGTGATCGGCGCAGAGGCCACCGGTCGGCGCGGACCCGCGATCGTCGTCGCAGGTGATAAAAGGTCTTCGGCACCTGCCCAGCGGCCCGTCACGGAGCAGGCGCAATACCCGGCGGCTGCGGCGCCGCGAGTCAGCTCATCGTGCGGCGCACCAGGTTTCGGTTCAGCCGGCCTTGGTCTCGGGGATGCGCGTGGCGTCGATCTGGTTGTCGCTGGGGGCGACGCCCTTCTTGAGGCTGTGCGCGTAGACGTCGACGTATTCCTGGCCGGTCAGACGCATCAATTCGTACATCACCTCGTCGGTGACGGCGCGCTCGACGAAGCGATTGCCGCTCATGCCCTCGTAGCGTGAGAAATCCAGGGGCGCACCGAACTTCAGGGTGACCTTCTGGCGACGCCACTTGAACGGTCCGGGCGGGCTCACCTTGTCGGTGCCGATCACCGCGACGGGGATCACCGGGACGCCGGTCTCGAGCGCGAGCCGCGCCATGCCGGTCTTGCCCTTGTAGAGGCGGCCGTCGGGGGAGCGGGTGCCTTCGGGATACAGGCCGACGAGACGGCCTTCGTCGAGGAGTTTGGTGGCGGCCGCCAGCGCGTCCTCGGCGGCCGAGGCGCCGCTGCGGTCGATCGGATACTGACCGGTGCCGCTGAAGAAGAACTTCTGCAGGCGTCCCTTGAAGCCGGGAGTGTTGAAGTATTCGGCCTTGGCCAGGTAGTTGATCCGGCGCGGGCTCAGCAGGGGAGCGAACAGCCAGTCGGAGAAGGAGAGGTGATTGCCCGCCATGATGGCCGGTCCGTCGGTCGGGATGTTCTCGACCCCTTCGACTTCGGGTCGGTTGTACACGTGCATGAACGGCCCAACGAGAACGAACTTGAGTAGCCAGTAGAACATGGCGTCCTTTCTCCAGGGACCGAGATGGTGGGTTGTGCCTCGTCGGACCACGACTTTACCGCTGGTCGCAGGTCACAACCAACCCAGGATGGTAGCTGGACCACATCGTTGTGACCCTTATCTCGCCGCACGACCGGCCACCGGCGCATCGACCGCCGCCCTGGCCAATTCCGCGGCGCCGATCATGCCCGCGGCCTCCCCGAGCTGGGTGGTGCGCAGGCGCGCCAGCGGCCGATGCCCGGCGCCGGTCACCGCGCCCGCGTAGTGCTCGCGGGCCTCGTCGAGAAACAGCGGCGCCGAACTGCTGACCCCGCCGGCGATCACCACGAGGTCGGGGTCGAACAGGTCGCTGACGAAGGCCAGACCGAGACCGAGCCAGCGGGCGAAGTCGGCCATCACCCGCACCGCGAGTGGATCACCGTCCTGCGCCGCCCCCGCGACGCGGCGGCCGGTGAGCGAGCCGGGGTCGCGGAGCACGTCGCGGGCCAGCACCGACCGCACGGGGTCGGTGGCGAGCATTTCGATCGCCGTGTCGGCCAGCGCCGTTCCGCTGCAGTAGCGCTCCCAGCAGCCGTGTTTGCCGCAGGGGCAGGCGCGCCCCTCGGGCACAACCTGAAGGTGACCGAGTTCGGGTGCGATGCCGTGGCTGCCGCGATAGAGCTGACCGTCGATGAGCAGGGCGGCGCCGATGCCGGTGCCTATCGCGACGAGCACCACCGTGCGCCCGCCCGCCGCCGCGCCGAAGCGGTACTCGGCCCAGCCCGCCGCGTTCGCGTCGTGTTCGAGGATCACCGGCAGGCCGAGGCGCGCGGTGAGACGTTGGGCGACGGGGGCGTTCTGCCACGGCAGGTGCGGGGCGAACAGGACCGTCGACTGATCCGTGGAGATGAAGCCGGCGACCGCGAGCCCGACCGCCGCGATCGTATGGCGGCGGGCCAGCTCGCGCACCGAGCGGTCGATGGCGTCCTCGAGCGCGCGTGCCGAATGCGGGGTCGGGGCCTGCACGCTGTCGAGGACCTCGCCCTCGGCGTCGACCACCGAGGCGCGAATGTTGGTGCCACCCACGTCGATCCCGACGGTGAGCAGGTGTTGAGGGTCGATCCGCCTGGTCATCCCCGGATCGTGACCGGAATGTCGACGTACTGCGAGCGTGGCGCGCGGGCGGTCGATCGGCCTTCGGCGGGGCGCGGTGGCTCGGCGGGCGTCGGCGTGGCGGTGAAAGCGCCCCCACCGGAAACGGGTGCGGTGGCTTCGGCCGGGCCCGTGTCGGGGGCGATGTGCGGCGTGCGGGAGGAGGTGCGCGGCGCGGCGAACTCGTCGACCCGACGGGGGCGCGGCACAGCAGTGTCCTGGCCGGACGCGCCACGCCGCGTGCGAGTCCCGGCATCGGGGTGCGCGGCGGTCGTGCGCCGGCGAGGTCCGCCGGGGGCGGCGGAGCCGGGGTCATGACCTGCGGGAGCGGTGGCATGAGGCGGTTGACCGGCCGTGGTGGCGTCGGGCTCGGTGGGGTACGGCGCACGGCCGGGTGCGGCGTCGGCCCGCGTGCCGGTCGAATTCTGGTGTTCCTCGCCATGATCTGCCCATTCGGGAGGCAGGACGGGTTCGACGGGGATGCCCGCGAGAGCTTCGCGCAGAACCGTCACCATCGAGGTGCCGTGGTCGGCGAGGGCGGCCACCACGTCGTGGTGATCGCCGCGAACCAGGGCGGCGGCGGCGCAGACGGGGCACCAGGCGCAGCCCCCGAGGTCTGCCTGGCCGTCGGCGGCGGTGCGGCGCAACACCGGTTCCACCCGGGCGAGCAGTACTTCGGCGAGCAGGCGTAGCTCTTCGGTGAACTCGGCGAAGCCGTCGTGGTGGCCGTGACGCTCGGACTGGGAGTCAGTGCTCATCTGCGGTGGCCTTCGTGTAGTTCGGATCGGCGGGCCACACCCGCGGATCGGGCCGGAATCGGACAACGAGGTGGCCGGTCTCGAGCTCGGCTCCCGCCACCGTGCAGCGTCGCAGCACCGGCGCGAGCCGTACGCGTGTGCGTACCCCGTCGGCTCCCACGATCAGATCGTCCTCCACTCGGCCCAGCCGCAAGGTGCCGGGATCGACCACCGGCAGTCGCATCCGCATCACGTACACGGAGTCGACACCGGAGCCGGACTCCCATCGAACCATCGGTTCGCCCGATTCCGCGCCCTGAACGTGCGAGGCGGGCAGCGTGTCGACCGAATGCGAGAACGCCGCCAGCGAGTTCACCCCGACCGGTTCGGCGCCGGCGTGCTGGGCGATCAGGATCGCGACGTCGGTGAGTTGCTCGTGGAGCCGGGCCACCACTTCGAGTTGTTCGGCACGGCGGTTGAGGTACCAGTGCACCGCGGGATGGGCATTGTCGCCGGGCGGCGGCACGGGCGCGAGCACCTTGTTCACCACGACCGCGTCCATCCGCAGACCGAGCAGCGCGGCCGCCGAACGCACTCGCCGCGCCTCCGCGACAGCGACCTGTTCGGGGCCGGTGATCAGGCGGGCGCTGGTGCGGGTGCGGTCGGCGAGCAGATCGCGGACCTGCGTCACCGCGACCACGATCCGTTCGACCGCGGCGGCGAGCACCGCCTTGCGCAGGTCGAGGCCAATCGCGCTCATCGTGCGTTCGTGCTTGGGCCAGAGGCGGTCGAGGTAGTTGAGCATGGTGTCGGGGGCGGTGACGATGCGCAGCATGTCGGCCGATGGCGGGCAGTCGACGACGATGACGTCCCAGTCGTCCTCCTCGGCGTACTGGGCGATCTCGACCAGCATCAGCAGTTCCTGCACACCGGGCAGCCCGGTCAGCTCGGCCGGGTCGAGCGCGCTCAGATCGAAGCCGTGGTCGTGGCCGCCGCCGCGTGCCAGCATCGCCACCACATCGCGGAAGCGGTCCTCCAGCAGAGCGAGCGAATCGATCTCGATCACCTCGATACCGGGCGCCACTCTGGCCACGCCGGCGACGGTGCCGGGATCGTGCGGGAAACGGAAACCCAGGGCGTCGCCGAGCGAATGCGCCTGATCCAGCGAGGCGATCAGCACACGCTGACCCGAGCGGGCATAGGTCATGCTCGTCGCGCAGGCCAGTGTCGTCTTCCCGACACCGCCCTTGCCGACGAACAGTTCGACGCGGGTACCGCCCGGGGCGCTCAGTCTTCGACCCGTTTCTTCAGCTCGTTCAGCGCGGTGTCGGTGATGACCTTCTCGGCTTTGCGTTTGAACATGCCGATCATCGGGATGTTCAGGTCGACGGTGAGTTCGTAGACCACCTCGGTGCCGCCGCCCGGGCTGTCCCGGAGTTCGTAGCTACCGTCCTGGGCCTTTTGCAGATCACCGCTGAGCAGCCGCCAGCTCACCGCTTTGCCGTCGGCGCGCCAGGTGTAGGACAGCACGTAGGTGTCCTTGACGACGCCCGCGTCGAGCACGAATCGCGCGGTCGCCGCGCGCCCTTCGGCGTCACGATCGATGACCTCGACCGACTTGGCGGCGGCGACCCACTCCGGATAGGACTCCAGGTCCGCGATCACGGCCATCACCTGCTGCGGCGGTGCGTCGATCAGGATCGTTCTCTGAGTCCGGTCGGCCATGGCAGCCAGCCCTTCTGTTGTATATGGCGGCCGGGGCCGCGGTTCTCGGTGTTCATCGGCGGCCGGCGCCGCGTTCTCGGCGCTCGACTCCACCGCTGCCTACCGGTACTCGTTGGTCGCACCCTTCGGCCGGTTCATCGACGCGGGCGCGCCGAGAACGTGCATCGGGAACGTGTCACTGTCGAGAACTCGCATCGAGAAGGTCTATCCGGGGGTGGCGGCGACCGCAGGTGCGACTCCGGCGGGACGGCCGGCCTCGAGGCGTGCTTTCAGCTCGAAGGCCATGCTGCGGCCCGCGACCCGGCGGGCCCGATTGGCCGCGGCCGGCGCGCGCGCAGCCTTCGACTCGGCCGCGGGTTCGGCGTGCAGGAAGTAGTGCAGGATCGCGCCGTCGGGGACGGCCTCGAGCCATACCTCCATGGTGCCGGTCAGCGCGCCTGCGACCGTCCAGCGGATACCTTTGTCGCCGCGATCCTCGCGCACGTCGAGGCGAAGGTCGGGCCACCAGCGGCGCCAGTTGTTCGGGGCGCTCAGCACGTCGGCGATCGCGGCGCCCGGTGCGGCGAGAAAGGTCTGATCTGCGACCTGGATACTGCTCACCCGGCTGAGCGTAGTGGACGCCACACCGGACACGGCCAAGGTGTCACCGCAGCAGTTCCCGCAGGCGGGCACCCTGACGATCCCAATGCCAGTTCTGTTGCACCCAGGCCCGGCCCGCGGCGCCCATCTCGGCCGCTTTGTCCCGGTCGGTGAGCACCTCGACGATGGCATCGCTGATCTGCGACACCGACCGTCCGTGCACCACGAAGCCGGTCTCGCCCTCGCGCACCGTCTCGGGGGCGCCGCCGGAATCACCGGCCACGACCGGAACCCCGGTCGCCGAGGCCTCGAGGAACACGATCCCGAGACCCTCGACGTCCAGACCGGCTCCGCGGGTGCGGCACGGCATCGCGAACACGTCGGCGATCGTGTGATGGGCGGCCAGCTCACCGGAGGGCACCCGCCCGGTGAACACGACGCTGTCGCCCACATCGAGCGCCTCGGCCAGCGCGCGCAGCCGGGGTTCGTACGGTCCGCCGCCCGCGATCACCAGCACCGCGCCGTCGACGCGCTTGCGGATCTCGTTCATCGCCACGATCAGCATGTCCTGGCCCTTGCGCGGGACCAGTCGCGACAGGCACAGCACGGTCGGGCGCTCGCCGAGTCCGTAGCGGGCGCGCAGCTCGTGCCTGGCGGCCGGGTCGGGCCGGAACTCGGTGGGGTCCACGCCCGGCGGCAGGTGCTCGAGCGCCGCGTGCGGTCCGAAGGCCGAGGCGAAACGGCCCCGGGTGTACTTGCTGACGTAGGTCACCACATCGGTGTGCTCGCCGATCGAGCGCAGCACCTGACGTGAACCGGGCAGCATCGACCAGCCGACCTCGTGCCCGTGGGTGCTGGCCAGGATCCGCTCGGCGCCCGCGCGCCGCAGCATCGGCGCCATCGCCGCCAGCGGGGCGGCCGCGCCGAACCACACGGTGTCGCAGCGGTATTCGCGCACCAGTGCGCCCGCCCGCTTGATGACCGCGGGCGTCGGCAGCATCAGCGTCGTCGGATGACGCACCACCTGGAACTTCTGCGCGGCATCGAACTTCTCGTGGCTGTCACCGCGCCAGCGCGGGGCGTAGACCACCAGGTCCTCGGGCGGCAGCTGATTCGACAGTGCCTGCAGATACGACTGGATTCCGCCCGGCCGAGGCGGGAAATCGTTGGTAACCAGCAGAGTTCGGGCCATGAGAGAACAACCTAATCGGTCGGCTGACGGGTGGGCAGACGTGGTCAGACAGCGCGACCCCGCAACCAGGCTCGCCACCCGTCCAGCAGATCGGCACGCGAGGTCCCGAGCACGGTGGTGAACGCGGCATCCTGGGCTGCGGGCGACTGTGGGCCGGTCGCCAGCCGCTTGTACAGCGTGGTGAGGACGCTGGTGCCGTAGCGATCGGCGAGGAACGCGCAGGCGCTCCACGCGCTCTCGTAGGCGTAGGGCGCGTCCACCCCGGTGAAATCGGCGTCGGCGACGAGCTCGGTGGGCAGCGAGCCCGCGCGCAACCTCGTGGTCAGGGTGGGCGCGATCTGGGAGAAGGTGGTGGCCTGATCGCGCTGGGCGACGTACTCGGCGAAGCCTTCGAGCATCCACAGCGGCGCGCCGTCGGCGGTGTCGGCCCTGGTGGCGACATGGGTGAGCTCATGGCGAAGCAGCGTCGCCATGCCCTCGTTGCCGACTCGCTTGCGCGCATCGGGGTTGAACACGATGCGCTGGTCGGTGGGCTGGGTGCCGGGGACGTAGGACCCGGTCAGCGAGACCGCCGCCACGTCGGCGCCGGTGGTGCCCGCCGACCTGGTCAGCGCGGTGAACTCGGCGGGCGTACCCGCCACGATCACCACGGGCGCGCGATTCCAGTCGGTGCCCCACACCGCGCTCACATCCGAAATGGCCTGTCCCAGTTGCTGTTCGAGGACATCGAGGTCGGTGCTGTGGCTGGGATGTGCCACCAGTAGGGCCTCGGCGGCGGCACCGCCCGCGACTTCACGCACCAGGATGGGGCCGTAGGGTTGCAGGTCGCGGCGCACCGGACTCAGTCGCGGATTGCCGACGCTCTCGGCGCTGCCGAGCACCTCGGCCTCGTCGGTGGCCAGCTGCAACGGACCTACGTTGCGCGGCACCAGGATCAGTGCGACGCACGCCCCGGTCAACAGCGTGACCGAGGCGAGGGTGATGCAGAATTCCAGGCGGCCGTTCGACGAGAACCACGAACGCAGGCCCGAGCGGGGGGACGGATCGGTCACCGGTCTGGCTCAGTATCGCCGGGCCGAGTGATACGGGGTGGTGTTGATCGGCGCGACAGCGACCGGCACACCGAACGTGGAGGCGTGCACCATCATTCCGTTGCCCGCGTAGATGCCGACGTGGGTGATGTCGGGATAGAACAGGATCACGTCGCCGGGCAGCAATTCGTCCTTCGGCACCGGCGTGCCGTAGCCCGCCTGCTGGGAACTGGTGCGCGGCACGGTCTTGCCGACCTGCTTGAACGCCCACTGGACGAGGCCGGAGCAGTCGAACTGATCGGGGCCGGTGGCGCCCCAGACGTACGGGTCGCCCACGCGGGTGAGGGCGGCGGCCAGCGCGCTGGTGCCGCTGCCGGGGACCAGGCCCGCCAGCAGCGAATCGCGGTCTAAGCCGGGCGGGAACGGCGAACCGGCCAGAGCCGACTTGTCGCGCGCGGAGAGCTGGCTCCAGGCCTCGACCACGGAGGTGGTGGAAACGGCGAGATCCTGGCGTTTGCGTTCGACGTCGGCGCGCACGGCATCGGCGGCGGTCGTCGCGGCACGCGCGGCGTCGGCGGCCGTGCGGGCGATGGTGTCGGCCGCGGTGGCGGCGTCGGCGGCCTGCTTGAACTGGCGGACAGTGTCGGCGGTCTGCTGGGCGAGCACGTCCAGCGTCGACACCTTGTCCAGCAACTGCTGGGGTGAACCGCTCGACAGCACCGCGAACATGCTGTTGGTCCGCACGCCGGTATAGGCGGCCACGGCGGTGCGATCGATCATCGGCTGGAACTTGCGCACTTCGGCGCGGGCGGCCTCGACCACCGCGGAGGTGGCGGCGACTTTGTCGTCGGCCTCGCGCTGCACCGCGAGCTTGGCGTCGAGATCGATCTGGGCGGTGAGTGCCTGCTGATTGAGCTGCTCGGATTGGCGCGAGAGGTCGACCATCCGGGAGATCGCGTCGGACGCGGTGGTGGGCAGGGCGACCGGGTCGGCGCCGGAGGGACCGGCGGTGTAGATCGCGCACACCAGCATCGCGGCGGTCAGGGTTCCGGCGAAACCACGCGTTGCGTGCGAATTCCGGTGGTGTGCAGTCACAGTGGCCCGTGCCCCGTTCTGTCGTTGTCCGATACAGCGCAATACCTGAGCGTGATCTCGGCGTCAGCCGAGAAGGTCTCGATCAGGTTACGGAACCGCAGGCATCCGTGTCCAGTAAAGGTACGTGCGCCGCCCAACCCAGTGGACGGCGCACGTACCCGGACGATCACTGCGGTGACGGCGCGCCCTTCCCCGCGAACGACGCACCGTACCCCGGTCGATCAGAAGCGGCGAGCACCCGCGAACGGCATCGACGACACGGACGCGATGTGAACCGGCGTGCCGGAGGTGGCGGCGTGCACGACATTGCCGTCACCGGCGTAGAGGCCCGAGTGGCCGCCGCCGTAGAACGACACCATGTCGCCGGGCTGCAGTTCATCGATGGAGACGGGGGTGCCCGCGCCCAGCTGGGCACCGCTGGTGCGCGGCAGGTCCATGCCTGCCTGGGCGTAGGCCCACTGGACCAGGCCCGAGCAGTCGAAGGCGTTCGGGCCCGCGGCGCCGTAGACGTAGGGCGAGCCGATCTTGCTCAGCGCGGCGTCGAGCGCGATGTCGGCGGCGGTGGCGCGCGGCGCGGTGAAGACCTGCGGGGCGGCCGGGATCTCGATACCGGGGACACCCTGGGGCAGCGGAATCTCGTTCGGCACCTCGAAGGTGCCGATGCCGGGCACGGTCACCGGCGTCGCCGATGCCGGGGCGGCCGGCAGGAGGAACGCGCCGATGGTGGCAGCGCCGACGGCTCCGACGGCAACGGCACGCTGCGCCTGACGCTTGACGGTGTTGTTCGCCATGATGCGGTACTTCCAATCTGCCCCACGACGACGTGTCCGTTTGACGCGGCGGGCTTCGTCTCGCCGGCCGTTTCCGGTTGGCGGGACTCCGTGAGGTCTCGAAAAGGTTACGAAGACATCACGGGGGTTTGTAAAGTCGGACATCGGTCCAAAGGGGGTTTCGGGCGATATCACCGAGGAATAGGTGCGAGCTGCGTCACACCCGATCACAAAACGATAACGCCAGGTCGCGTCGGCGGAGATTTTCGCGTGTTACCGGCGCGTCGCCAGGGGTGACCGCCTGGCGGTCGTCGCCTCTCGGATCGATGAACTCGCAGGTGGGGTAGGTCGGTGATGATCCGCGCGGGCTCACGGGGTGGTCCGCCTCGCAGGTGGCGCGCCGTCTGTCGAGACGCTCGCAGAGCGGTAAGGCCGATTACCCGTTCAAATCTGATGAACTCATGTGAATTCGATAAGTCTGTGAGCCCGGTCACAATAGAGTTTGATCTTGGGCATTTTGTACGCACCGGATAGAAAGGCCCGCGCTGAATTATCGGCACCGGAGATCACGGCCCGCATTGTGCGCCGGGTTGCCGGGGCGGGCGTGTCCGCTTCGACGGCCGTTGATATTCGCCGCGGCGAGCTTGTCGGACCCTCGTCTTACGCTGCTCGCCGTGTCCGATCCCGCTCCGCTCCCGGCGACTGCTCGGCAGTTGGCCTTCGACGAGCTCGATACTCCGCTGTATGCCACCACTTTCGTCGTAGTCGACCTCGAAACGACCGGGACCAGCGCAGATCGGGACGCGATCACCGAGATCGGGGCGGTGAAGGTGCGTGGCGGTGAGGTGCTGGGGGAGTTCGCGACCTTGGTGAATCCGGGCTATGCGATTCCGCCCGCGATCGTGCAGATCACGGGGATCACCACGGCGATGGTGTACGAGGCGCCACGGATCGAGGCAGTGCTGCCAGGGTTCTTCGAGTTCGCCGCCGGGGCGGTGCTGGTGGCGCACAACGCACGATTCGATACGGCGTTCCTCAAAGCGGCCGCGGCGCGCCAGGACATCGCGTGGCCCCATCCGCAGGTGCTGTGCACAGTGAAATTGGCGCGCCGCGTACTCACCCGGGACGAGGCGCCGTCGGCGCGGCTGGGAGTGCTGGCGCAGCTGCTCGGTGCCTCGACGACACCGACGCACCGTGCGCTCGACGACGCCCGCGCCACTGTCGACGTGCTGCACGCGTTGATCGGGCGGGTCGGCAACCAAGGTGTGCACAGCCTGACCGAGTTGCTCGACTATCTGCCCGGCGTCACCGGAACCCAACGCGCGAAACGCACTTTCGCGACCGACCTGCCCGCCGCGCCCGGCGTCTATCTCTTCCGTGGGCCGTCCGAGGAAGTCCTCTATATAGGGACGGCGGTGAACCTGCGTCGTCGAGTGCGCAACTACTTCACCGGCTCGGAAACCCGTGGCCGGATGAAAGAGATGGTGGCCCTTGCTGTTCGGGTCGACCATGTGGTGTGCGCGCACGGTCTCGAAGCCGGAGTGCGTGAGCTGCGATTGCTCGCCGCGCACGCGCCGCCGTACAACCGCCGCTCGAAATTCCCGAAGCGAGGGTGGTGGCTCACACTCAGCGACGAGGCCTTTCCGAGGCTGGTGGCCGTTCGCATCCCGAGCCGAACGGCGATCGGCCCCTTCAACTCTCGTATCGACGCGGTCGATGTGGGCGCCACGATCGCCGAATTCGCCGGCCTGCGAACCTGTGCCACCCGCCTGACCCGCACGGCGAAGCACACCTGCGCGCCCGCGGTCGTCGGCGGCTGCCCCGCCGCGCGTCGCGAGGAAGATCTCGACGCGCGACGCTATGCCCCCGCCGTCGACGCGGTCCGCGACCTGTTCGCCGGACGCGCCGACACCCTGCTCCGCGCGATGGTCGATCGTGTCGAAACATATTCGGCCGCAGAGCAGTTCGAGGCCGCGGCGCGCCTGCGCGACCGTATCGCCACCGTCGTCACCAGACTGCACCGCACCCAGCGCCTCGCCGCCCTCGCCCGCCTGGCCGAGCTGATCATCGCCCTGCCCGACGGTGCGGGCGGCTGGGAATTCTCGGTCATCCGCTACGGCCGCCTCGCCGCCGCGGGCACCGCTGCCCGCGGCACCCCACCGATGGCGGTCGTCGACCAGATCGTCGCCGCCGCCGAAACGGTGATCCCCGAGCTGGGTGCCGCGGCTACGGCCGACCGTGCGCGCCGCCGTGCCGCAGCGGGTACCGGGGCGTCCGCCGCAGCGCCTGCCGATCCCGCCGACGGCGCCGATGCACTCACTCACAGCGATTCGCCGGCGGCGAGGTGTGCCGTCGACGGCGTGACCGTCGAGCCCGACGACAACATTGCGCCGCTGCGTGGCGCGCCCCCGGAAGAGATAGGAGTCATCGCCCGCTGGCTCGCCAAACCTGGCGCCCGGATCGTGCGGACCAGCGACGGCTACCGCGAACCGCTGCACGGTGCCGCGCGGTGGGCGGGCTGGGCGCAGCTGGCGCGAACCGCCGCGACCACCCGAAGCGCGCAGGAGCAGTATCTGGCCGAACGTTGACAGACGTCGTGGCGTGCCGGACCGGGCTTGCGGGTGCACGCCTCGGCTCCTCGTCCTGGATCATGGAGCCCGACCCCCGGCATCGTGGCGGGCGTAAGAAATAAGGAGTAGCGGCGGATGTTCGTCAAGGTGTGCGGTCTGACCACCGAGGAACAGATCGACTGGGCGGTCGAGCTCGGGTACTCCGCGATCGGCGTCATGGTGACGACCAAGAGCAAGCGGTATCGCAGCCCCGAACAGGCGCGCGCCCTCGCCGATTACGCGCGCGGACGCATCACCACCTTCGCCGTGGCCCTGCAGGCGAGCGAAGTCGCCGAGGTGGCCGACGCGTTCGATGTCGTGCAGCTCTACCAGTGGGCCGACCTGCCGAATCTGGCCTTCTGCTCCTCTGCCCCGCCTGCACCCGAGCAGGCCAGTCAGTACTTCTTCTACGACGCCAGCGCGGGCTCCGGTGTCTTCGAGGAGTTCCCCGACTGGGTGCGCGCGCAACCGGGCCGGGTCGTGCTGGCGGGCGGCCTCGACCCGGACAACGTCGCCGACGTCATCGCCCGGCACCGGCCCTACGGTGTCGACGTGTCCAGTTCGGTGGAGTCGGCGCCCGGGGTGAAGAGCCGTGACCTCATGCGACGGTTCAAAGCCGCGACCGAGGCCGCGAAGTTCTAGAGTGGCCCCATGATTACCGCGATCGTGATGATCCAGGCGCAGAACTCTCGCATCCCCGAGACCGCGCAGGCCCTCGCCGATACCGAAGGAGTCGCGGAGGTGTACTCCTGCGCGGGCGACGTCGACCTGATCGCGATCGTGCGCGTGCGCGACCACGCGCGCATCGCCGATGTGGTCACCGCGGGCATCGACAAGGTGGAGGGCGTGGTCCGCACCACCACCCACATCGCCTTCAAGTCCTATTCCAGCGCCGACGTGGAAGCCGGATTCTCGCTGGGGGAGTGAGCCTTTCGGGCTCAGCTCGTCGAGGACTCAGCGCTCGTCGAGCGCCTGGCTGAGTTCTGCCCAGCTCTGCAGCAGTTTCGCCGCCGCGCCGCTGTCCACCGCGACGGCGGCGCGCTCGAGCCCGCCTGCCAGCGCCGCGTCCAGATCGGAATCGACGTCGCCGACCCCGCGGGACAGGTCGTAGGCCACGATCGCCGCGGCCGAGTTCAGCAGCACCGCATCGCGAACCGCTCCGGGTGTTCCCGCGAAGACATCGCGGGCGATCCGGGCGTTGACCTCGGCATCTCCGCCGCGCAGTTCATCGAGATGTACTCGGGCGATGCCGAGCCGGGTCGGATCGAGCACCGCCTGACGAATCCGCCCGCCGCTGACCACCCAGACATCGGTGAGGTCGGAGGTGGTGATCTCGTCGAGCCCGTCGCGCCCACGCACCACCAGCGCACTCGCGTCGCGTGCGGCGAACACCCCCGCGATCACGGGCGCCAGATCGGCGAACGCGCAGCCGATCAGCCCCGCGCGCGGCTGCGCCGGATTCGTCAGCGGCCCGAGCACGTTGAACACGGTCGGGATGCCGATCTCCTTGCGCGCCGCACCGGCGAAACGCAGCCCGGAGTGGAACAGCGGCGCGAAACAGAACCCGATCCCCGCCTCGCGCACCGACCGCGCCACCGACTCGGGTCCCAGCGCGAGCTTCACCCCGAGCGCTTCCAGCACATCGGCGCCACCGGACTTCGACGAAGCCGCCCGATTGCCGTGCTTGACCACCGGCACTCCCGCCGAGGCCACGACCACCGAGGACATGGTCGAAATGTTCACCGACCCCGACCGGTCGCCGCCGGTACCGACGACATCGACGGCGTCACCGTCGATGCGCACCAGGCGCGCGTGTCCGAGCATCCCGGCCACCATGCCCGCCAATTCGGTCGGCGTGGGGCCCTTGATCTTCATGGCGACGCCGAAGGCCGCGATCTGGGCGGCGGTGGCGTTGTCGGTGAAGATCTCGTCGATCACCCAGGTGGTGTCGTCCGCGGCCAGGTCGCCACCGTCGGCGAGGGTTCCGAGCACCTGGGGCCAGCTGCGCACGCTCATCTGCTCTGCTTCTCCTTCGACGACACCGTTGCGCCACTGTAGATCGGGCGCGCGGAGGTGGCGCAAGGTGATGTGCGCCGCCGGGCCAGTTTAAGGGGCGGTGCGCGCCGGCTGCAGCGCGTCCCAGCCGTCGGCCACGCCGTCGTGGCGCTGGGCCAGCCCGGCCATCCGTGATCGTTCCTGCGAACAGGTCAGCGGATCGAGGCGCTGGACCCGCTGCAAGATGACCGCGACCAGGTCATCGGACCCGGCGGGAGCCTGCGCGCGTTCGTATCCGTCGTAGCCGGCGATCTCGCACGCGGCCTCGATCTGCTCTGCGGGCAGTCGCAGATGATGGCGCAACACCGCATCGGCGTCGCGATCGAGCTCGCTCGCTCGGTCCAGCACGGCCGAACTGGCCTCGGCGTCGTCGAAGCTCGACGCCACCACCACCAGATCCGCGCGCGCGGGATCGAGCGCCTCGGCGGATCCGCCGAACAGGCGCCGCCACATCCGAACCACGACCATCGCCGCCTCCTCGAGTCTCAGCCTATCCACATCCAACGCTGTCACAATGAGTTGTCGCGCGATCGTCGCCAACACGCCGACGGAAGTCGTGGACCCCCTCTGTGCGTGGGTTTTCCGACTCGCGCCACAAACTTTCGTACCCGGGTACATGTGTCGTACTACGAAGAGTCATACTTACCCCGTGACGACCGCAGTAGGCACCCCAGGATCGGCCATTACTCAGCG